>NZ_JBSFWK010000077.1:0-26060 GCF_053594815.1 Streptomyces sp. NPDC002577
CACGAGGGCGCTCCGGCGCCTTGCGATCGCACGCACCAGACACCGCGAGGCCCGCCCTCCGGGCGGACGACGGGAATTTGACGACAGGGCCTAGCGGCGGGCACGCCTCAGAACGGATACCACCGCACCGTCTCGTCCCCGTCTCGCAGGGACGCGACCCGGCGTTCGAACTCGGCCAGCGCCTTCGGGTTGCTCGGCGCGTGCTGGGCGACCCAGGCGCAGCTCGCCGTCTCACGGGCGCCGCGCAGCACGCCGCAGCCCTCCCACTCGCGCACGTCCCAGCCGTACGCGTCGGTGAAGGCCTTGTACGCGTCGTCCGGCAGGCCGTAGCGGTCATAAGACAGCGCCATGACCACCAGGTCGTGTTCGCGCAGATCGGAGGAGAACGTCTCCAGGTCCACCAGGACCGGGCCGTCGGGGCCGATGTGCACGTTGCGGGGGAGCGCGTCGCCGTGGATCGGACCCGGCGGCAGATGCGGCGTCAGCGCGGCAGCGGCGGCCGCGAAGCCGTCGCGGCGCTCGCGCAGATACGCGGCATCGGCCGGATCGATGGCGTCGCCCGCGAGCCGCAGCCACCGCTCGACGCCGCCGAGCAGCTCACGGCGCGGCAACGCGAAGGAGGGGGCGGGAAGCGTGTGCACCACCCGTAGCAGTTCGGCCAGATCGCGGGGCTCCGCGGGCCGCAGCGCCGCCGGAATGCGGTGCCACACCGTCACCGGGTGGCCGTCGACGAGGAGAGGATCGGTCTCCGCGGCCCGCACCGCCGGTACGCCGGCCTCCGCGAGCCAGCCCGCGATGCGCAGCTCGCGCCGCGCGCGGTCGAGGAGTTCGGCGCTCCGGCCCACCTTGACCACCAGGTCACCGGCGGCGAACACCGCGTTCTCGCCCAGGGCGAGCAGTTCCGCGTCCGGTGCCGCGTCCGGCAGCACGCCCGCCGCCGCCAGCACGTCCCGCGCCCGGGCCTCGTCCATCATCCGCCTCCACTCGATCACGCCGTACGCCCGCCAGTCTCGCATTTGCACAGGTAGAGACCGCTGAGAAGGGCCGAGAAGTGCCTGCGCGACGCCTTGACGGCACAGGGGGCCGCCCGCACGATGACGGATGGCCGCGTGGGCGGCCGGACCGCAGCAGAACGCATCCGGACCGTACGAGCCGCCCAAAGGAGCCGATTTCCGTGACCTTGGCGACCGCAACGGCGCGGTCAACGAAGCGCGCACCCGGACCCGGCAGCGACCGGCGCCCGATGGACCACGGCGCCTGGTTCCTGGTGCTGCCCGCGCTGTTACCCATCCTGGTGCTCAGCGTCGGCCCCCTGCTCTACGGCATCGCGCTGGCCTTCACCGACGCCCAGTCGGGCCGCACCGCACCCACCCAGTGGATCGGGCTCCTCAACTTCAGCGACCTGCTGCACGACACTCTGTTCTGGGAGTCGTTCCGCATCGGCCTGTCATGGGCGGTCGGGGTCACCGTCCCGCAGTTCCTGCTCGCGCTGGGGCTTGCGCTGCTGCTCAACCAGGATCTCCGGCTGCGCTGGCTGGCGCGGGCGCTCGCGATCATCCCCTGGGCGATGCCCGAGGTCGTCGTCGGCATCATGTGGCGCCTCGTCTACAACCCGGACGCGGGCATCCTCAACGAGACCATCCGCGACCTCGGCCTCGGCGACGGACGCGACTGGCTCTCGGGCCTCGCGACCGCCCTGCCCGCCGTGATCGTCGTCGGCGTCTGGGCGGGCATGCCGCAGACCACGGTGGTGCTGCTCGCCGGGCTGCAGAACACCCCGCGCGAGCTGCACGAGGCGGCGGCCATGGACGGCGCGGGCGCCTGGCGCCGCTTCCGCACGGTTACCTGGCCGGCCCTCCGCCCGGTCGCGCTCGCCGTCACCGCGCTCAACCTGATCTGGAACTTCAACTCGTTCGCGCTGGTCTACGTGCTGACCAGCGGAGGCCCCGGCGGCCGTACGCGGCTGCCGATGCTCTTCGCCTACGAAGAGGCCTTCCGCTACGGCCAGTTCGGCTACGCCGCGGCGATGGGCTGCGTGATGGTCGCCGTGATCTCGCTCGTCCTGGCCGTCCATCTCGTGGGCCGGCTGAGGGGAGGCGACCAGCAGTGAGCATGCTCCGGACCAGTCGGCCCGCCCGCGCGGGACAGTACGCCGCCCTGCTCGCGTATCTCGTCTTCCTCGCCTTCCCTTTCCTGTGGCTGGTCTCCACGGCCTTCAAGCCGCCGCGGGAGCTGGCGAGTCTGCACCCCACCTGGATCCCGAAGGACCCGACGCTCGCGAACTTCCGGCAGGCCTTCGACGAGCAGCCGCTGCTCGGCGCCGCGCTCAACTCGCTGGTCGCAGCGCTCGGAGCCGCACTGATCGCCGTGGTCATCGCGACCCCGATGGCGTATGTCATGGCCCGCCGCCGGACCCTGCTGTCGAGGGCCGCGACCGGCTGGGTCGTGGTCAGCCAGGCGTTCCCGTTCGTCCTGGTCATCATCCCGCTGTTCCTGGTCCTCAAGAACCTGCGGCTGATCAACTCCGTGCCCGGACTGATCATGGTGTACGTGGTCTGGGCGCTGCCGTTCGCGCTGTGGATGCTCGTCGGGTACGTACGGGCCGTACCGGCCGAACTGGAGGAGGCGGCCGCCGTCGACGGTGCGGGCAAGGCGCGCACACTCGTGTCCGTCGTCGCGCCGCTGCTCGCGCCCGGCCTCGTGGCGACCGCGCTGTTCGCGTTCATCAGCGCATGGAACGAGTTCTTCTTCGCGCTCGTCCTGCTCAAGACGCCGGAGAAACAGACCCTGCCGGTCGTCCTCACACATTTCATCGGCGCGGAGGGCGTCGCCGACCTCGGCCCGCTCGCGGCGGCGGCCTTCCTCGCGACGCTCCCGTCCCTCGTCGTCTTCGCGATCATCCAGAAGCGGCTCACGAGCGGCATGCTCGCCGGGGCGGTGAAGAGCTGATGCGTACTCGGGTGCTCCTGGCCCTCGCGGCCGTCTTCGCAATGCTGCTGACCGGATGCACGGGCGACGGCAGCGACGGTGCATCGGACGGGAAGATCACGCTCCGCTTCCAGTCGCTGGCCTGGCAGAAGGAGTCCGTCGAGGCCAACAAGGAGCTCGTGAAGGAGTGGAACGCCGCCCACCCGGACGTGCAGGTCGAATACGTCCAGGGCAGCTGGGACGGCGTCCACGACCAGCTGCTCACCTCCTTCGAGGGCGGCGAGGCGCCGGACGTCATCCATGACGCCTCCGACGACCTCGCCGACTTCGCCTACGGCGGATACCTCGCCGACCTGCGCGAACTGCTGCCCCAGCGGCTCAAGGACGACATCCCGGACCACAGCTGGGAGACGACGACGTTCGGCGACGGCATCTACGGCGTGCCGTTCCTGCAGGAGCCGCGCGTCCTCATCGCCAACGCCAAGTGGCTCAAGGAGTCCGGCGTGCGCATACCCACGCCCGAGAAGCCCTGGAGCTGGGAGGAGTTCCGCCAGGTCACCAAGGAGCTGAGCGGCGACGGCAAGTACGGCGTCGCCTGGCCGCTCAAGGAACCCGTGTCGGCGACGCTCAACCTCTCGCTCTCGGCCGGCGGACGGATCTTCCACCGCGGCGAGGACGGAAAGGTCGAGGTCAGCTTCGACGCAGCCGACGAGGTCGTGCCGCGCACGGTCCACGACCAGGTGGCCACCGACAAAAGCGCGTCCGGCACGACCCTCGGCATGGGCGGCTCGGACACGCTGCCCGGCTTCTTCGGCGGCAAGTACGCGATGGTCCCGCTCGGCTTCTCCTACCGCCAGCAGATCGTGCAGCAGGCGCCCAAGGGCTTCGACTGGCAGGTGCTGCCCGCCCCCGCCGGCGCCGACGGACTCACCCAGGGCGTGAGCCCGCAGACGCTGTCGATCGCCGAGGACAGCCCCCACAAGAAGGAGGCGGCCGAGTTCATCGACTTCCTCCTCCGTCCGGAGAACATGGTGCGCCTGGCGCTCGGCGACTGGATGCTGCCCACGGGAGCGCAGGCGCTGAAGGACCCGGCGTTGCACACCGAGAAGTACGACTGGGCGACCGGTACGGCACTCGCCGAGCACCTCCGCTCGGCACCCGCGCAGTCGGTCCGCGGATATCCCGAGTGGAAGGACAAGGTGGCCACACCCGCGTTCCAGGAGTACTACAGCGGGGCGATCACACTGGACGAGCTGAGGAAGCGCCTGGTCGAGGACGGCAATCTGGTGCTGGCGCGCTATCAGCGCTGAGTACGGCCGGCGCTGAGGGCGCCGGCGAGTGCCGGGCCGGCAGCCGTCCGCGGCCGTACGGCGGGGAGCCGCATGGTTGCACGGCGGCGGTGAAGCGATCGCGCACATTCGATAACGGTCGGGTCATTCGATAACGCTCGGATAACGCAGGCCCGGCCCTCGACCGCCATGGACTCGGTCTCTCTTTTCGACCCGTTACCCCAGAGAAAGGTTGCACGGCCACCTTCTTGTTCCTTCTCTTACCGGATTCCTAACGTGAAACGAACTCCATTCGAACACCAGGAAGTTGACGATCCATGCGCTCAGACATTCCGCCACTCGCCGAAGTGCGTCGCATCACCCAGAAGAAGCGGGACGCGTGGTGGACGGTGCTGCTCGTCGACCCGGTCGCCACGCCGCTCGTGAGACAGGTCGCCCTGCGCACCCGGATCACCCCGAACCAGATCACCTGGGGCGCGCTGCTGCTGGGACTCGGTGCCGCCGGATGCTTCGCCGTGGGCGACTGGCGCTGGCTGATCGCCGGGGCGCTCGTCTACCACCTGAGCTTCATCCTGGACTGCATGGACGGCAAGGTCGCCCGGCTCACCGGCCAGGGCTCGGTGTTCGGCGCCTGGCTCGACTACATCTTCGACCGCGTCCGTGTGATCGCCTGCGTGATCGCCCTGATGGCGGGCCAGTACGAGCGCACCGGCGATCTGCTGTACGTCTGGCTGGCGGTGGCCGTCGTCTGCCTCGACGGCCTGCGCTACATCAACTCGCTGGAGATCTTCAAGACCCGGCACACCATGCGCAAACAGATCAAGGCGCGCATACGCCAGGCCCGCCGCAGCGAGGACGAGGCGGGCGTCGCCTTCATGGAGGACCTGCTCCGGGACAACCCGGAAGCCGACATCGAACAGGACCTGGCGTCAGCGCCCTCGCAGGACGTACGCCCGGAGTCCGTGACCGCACCCGCTGAACTCGTCCGGATTCCCGAACAGCCCAAGGCCCAGGTGATCGACCTCCAGCAGGAGTTCCGGCACCGCTTCCCCGCGTATCTGCGGCTGCGTTCCTTCCTGCTGCGTCACCGTATCCGCACCCACCTGATCAGCGGCATCGAGTTCCAGATGGGCGTCTTCATCATCGGCCCGCTGTGCGACGCGGTGATCCCCGCAACGATCATTTCCGGCGCACTGCTGCTCGGCTTCGAACTCGCCATCGTCTACAAACTTCTGCTCTCCACGCGCGACTTCAGCCGGACCATCGCCTCCTTCGAGGAGGACGGGATGCGCGCGGCGGCATGACGGTACGGCAGCTCTCGCTGCCGTACCGTCATGCCGCCGGTCAGATCGTCGCCGCCGCCGTCAGACCCCGACCTTCTCGCCCTCGACCGCAGGCGGAGCACCAGGTGCCCCGGGAGCAGGCTCGGCCGGTGACTCGTCATGCGTGAGGTCCGGCAGCCGGTGCAGCCACTTCGGCAGGTACCAGTTGCGCTCGCCGAGCAGCGCCATCACCGCCGGCAGCAGCACACCCCGGATGATCGTCGCGTCGATGAGGACCGCGGCGGCCAGGCCGACGCCCATCTGCTTCATCGACTGCATCGACAGCGTTCCGAAGATCGCGAACACCGCGACCATGATGACGGCCGCGCTGGTCACCACGCCGGCCGTGGTCACCACACCGTGGGCGATCGCGTCCTTGGTGGTGCGTCCCCGCAGCCGCGCCTCACGGATCCGCGAGACCACGAACACGTGGTAGTCCATCGACAGACCGAACAGGATGACGAACAGGAACAGCGGCAGCCAGGTGATGATCGCGCCCACGCCCTCCGCGCCGACCAGCGAGGCGCCCCAGCCGTGCTGGAAGACGGCGACCAGGATGCCGTAGGCCGCGCCCACCGACAGCAGGTTGAGGGCGATCGAGGTGATCGCGATCGTCAGCGAGCGGAACGACAGCAGCATCAGCAGGAAGGCGAAGACCACGACGAAGGCGAAGACCGGGGTCACCGAGCCGATGAGCTGGTCGTTGAAGTCCTTCGAACCGGCGACCTGACCCGTCACGGGCGCCTCGAGGCCGGCGACCTTGCCGAGCGTGGCGGGCCGCACCTCGTCGCGGATGAGGTCGAGGCTCTTCTCCGCCTTGTCCAGATCGGATCCGCCGACCAGCGGTACGTACACGAAGGCGATGTTCTGCGCGTCGTGCACCTTGATATCGACCGGGCCTCGTGAGGCCCCAGAACTCACCGCCCGCTCACGGAAGTCGGCGAGAGCGGCCTGCACGTCGGGTGCGTTGATGTCCTCGGCCTTCACGACCACCTCGGCCGGCTCCGAGCCGCCCGGGAACGCGTCGTTGACACGGTTGTACGTCGCCACGATCGGCAGCGAGTCGCCGAACTCCTGGTCCAGGGTGAGGTTCTGGGTCTTCATGCCGACCGCGGGCGCCGCGATGGCCAGCAGCGCGCCCGCCGCGACGACCAGCGAGACGGCCGGCCTGGCGAGGACGACGCCCAGGACCCGCTTCCAGAACCGGCTCTCCCCGCTCCCCGCACCGTCCTTGCGGCCCCGCCGCTTGTCCGGGTGCAGGAACGGGATGCGGCCCCTCTCGACGCGCTCGCCGAGCAGCGACAGCAGCGCGGGCAGCACCGTCACCGAACCCACCATCGCGACCGCGACGACCATCAGCGAGGCAAGGCCCATCGCCTCGAACTCGGCGAGCCCGGTGAACAGCATGCCCGCCATGGCCACGCACACCGTGACACCGGAGACGATCACGGCCCGGCCACTGGTGGCTGCCGCGATGCGCAGCGCCGTCTGCGGATCCCGGCCGGCCGCCCGCTCCTCGCGCTCGCGCCGCAGATAGAACAGGCAGTAGTCGACGCCGACCGCAAGACCCACCAGCAGCATCACGGAGCTGGCCGTGTCGCTCATCGGCACCAGATGGCTGACGACGCCCATCAGACCCATCGTCGCCATGATCGCGGTGATCGCCAGCGCCACCGGCAACAGCGCCGCCACCACCGCGCCGAACGCGATCAGCAGGATGCCCAGCGCGACCGGTACGGCCGAGAACTCGGCCCGCTGGAAGTCCGAGCCGAAGGCGTCGTCGAACGTCTTGTTCATGCTGGCGCTGCCGATCTCCTCGATCCGCAGCCCGTCGTGGTCCTTCTGCACACCGTCGACGGCCTTCAGCACCGGCTCGACCCGGTCGCCCGCGGTCTCGGCATCGCCGCGCATGTCGAACTGCACGAGCGCGCTGCGACCGTCCTTGGAGATGGTCTTCGTGTCGTACGGCGAGGTCACGTCCGTCACCTTGCCGGTGGCCTCCACGGCCTTGATCACCGCGTCGACGGCGCCCCGGAACTCCGCGTCCGTCGCCTTGGTGCCGTCGCCCTTCGCCTGGACGAGCACGGTCTCACCGGCCGGCTCCTTGATCCCGGCGTCCTCGATGATGTGTGCGGCCTGGCTGGTCTCGCCCTTGAGCTGGTCGCTGTCCTTGACCTCGACCGTGCCCAGGGCCGAGCCGAGACCCATCGCCAGGACGACGAACAGGACCCAGATGCCGACCGCCGCCCATCGGTGCCGGGCGCTCCAGCCGCCCGCCCGGGCGGCGACGCCCCGGACCCGTGTGTGTGCGTTCCCCATGACGTAACGGCCCCCCTGTGCGCGGCGACGACCCTGCGTCGCCGCCCTCACACAGAACTTATGAGCCGTGACGGAGGGTCTCGTCGTGCTGTCCGGTGAACCGCGACGGTGCTCCGTCATCCCTCTGGACGGGCGCCCTCTCACCGTCAGGAAGGACACAAGTCCCTTACCCCTCTAAGGGTTCCGGGTGCCGCTCTCGGGGTCTTGGCGCGTCGGCCGTATGCCTGTCCGGTCTGCCGTACCCGTGCCGATTTGTTATTGCGAACCCTTGTTGAACGGATCACAGGTGTATGAAGGCCTTGATCTGACCGCGTCAATCCGCCAGTGTTTCGTGCCAACACCCGGAGATCTTCCGGATCTACGGGCGTTGATGCCGCAATGCCGACGGTGACGCGGCCGCCGACCGACCTGACGAGGTGTCGGCGGCAGCCGGCCTGACGAGGTATCGGCGCCGACCCGAGGCATCGCCCGGCACCCCCCACATTTCCCCCCACAAAAACCACGAGGAGATCCCTCTTCATGGCAACTCACAAGCGCACACGCTCGATCAAGCTGACCGCGGCCATAGCCACCGCTGCCACCGCAGTGGGCGTGTCCGTCTTCGCCGGCTCCTTCGCGGGCGCCGCCACACCGGCCGAGGGCAAGGTCTACGGCGCGAACGCCGAAGGCGCGATCGCCGGGAGCTACATCGTCATGCTCGACGAGAAGGAGAGCAAAGGAGCGAAGCAGGACCTCGCCGAGGAGTACGGCGGCACCCTGAAGCGCAACTACTCCTCCGCGGTCGACGGCTTCTCCGCCTCAGGGCTGACCGAGACCGAGGCCAAGCGCCTGGCCGCCGACCCGGCCGTCTCGAAGGTCGTCCAGAACAAGAAGTTCCACATCGACGCCACCCAGGAGAACCCGCCGTCGTGGGGCCTGGACCGCATCGACCAGACCGAGACCGCGGGCGACGGCGCGTACACCTACCCCGACAGCGCAGGTGAAGGCGTCACCGCGTACGTCATCGACACCGGCGTCCGCATCAGCCACAAGGACTTCGGGGGCCGCGCCTCGTACGGCTTCGACGCGATCGACAACGACGACAGCGCCGACGACGGCAACGGCCACGGCACGCACGTCGCGGGCACCATCGCGGGCGAGGCGCACGGTGTCGCCAAGAAGGCGAAGATCGTCGCCGTGCGCGTCCTGGACGACGACGGCTCCGGCACCACCGAGCAGGTCGTCGCGGGCATCGACTGGGTCACCGCCAACCACCAGGGCCCGTCCGTCGCCAACATGAGCCTCGGCGGAGGCGTCGACGAGGCGCTCGACGCGGCCGTGCAGAAGGCCACCGCCTCCGGCGTCACCTTCGCCGTCGCGGCCGGCAACGAGTCCGCCGATGCGAGCGAGGGATCTCCCGCCCGGGTGCCCGAGGCCATCACCGTCGCCTCCTCCACCAAGGACGACGAGCAGTCCTCCTTCTCCAACTACGGTGCGTCGGTGGACATCTACGCCCCCGGCTCGGACATCACCTCCGACTGGAACACCGGCGACGACGCCACCAACACCATCTCCGGTACGTCGATGGCGACCCCGCACGTCACGGGTGCCGCCGCCGTCTACCTCGCCGACCACCCCGACGCCACGCCGGCCGAGGTCGCCCAGGCCCTGACCGACGGCGCGACGCCGGACGCGATCTCCAACGCCACCGAGGGCACCCCGAACAAGCTCCTCAAGATCGTCGAGTAAGCCGGCCCCTGTACCGCGGCCGCCGTGCCCACCTCCACGGGGCACGGCGGCCGCATTATCGTGTGTGGGTGACAACGAGATTTGCGGCGCTGCTGCGCGGGATCAATGTCGGCGGCAACAAGAAGCTCCCCATGGCCGAGCTGCGCGCGGTCATCGAGGAGCTCGGCCACCGCGACGTGCGCACCTATCTGCAGAGCGGGAACGCCGTCTTCACCAGCGACTCGGACGACGAGCAGGTGATCGGCGACGCGCTGGAGAAGGCCATAGCGGAGCGGTTCGGCTTCACCGTCGACTGCCTGGTACGGGAAGGAACGTATCTGCGCAGGGTCGCCGAAGCCTGCCCCTTCCCGGCCGCGTCCCTGGAGGCCAAGCAGCTGCACGTCACCTACTTCTCCGAGCAGGTGGGCCCCGAACGGTTCGCGGAGATCGACCAGGCCGCCCGCCTCCCGGAGGAGTTCCGCCTCGGCGAACGCGCCCTCTACCTCTACGCCCCTGAGGGCCTCGGCCGCTCCAAGCTCGCGGAAGCCCTGTCGCGCCCCCGCCTGCTGAAGGGCATCGTCGCCACCACCCGGAACTGGAACACCGTCACCAAACTCGTGGAGTTGACCGGTGCCTGAGCGCAACCCCGCCGTCGACGCCGCCATCGAGAGAGAACTGAGCCTCCTGGACGCCGAGGTCCGCCGCTCGCCCGCGCGGCTCGGTGCGCTCCTGCACCCCGATTTCACCGAGTTCGGCGCCTCGGGCCGGCGCTGGGACCGGGCCTCGATCATGGACACCCTGACCGGGGATTCGGAGCCGCGCGTACGCCCCTTCACGATCTCCCGTATGAAGGGCGTCCAGCTCGCCCCGGACGTCGTCCACCTCACCTTTGACACCGACTACAACGGCAGGCGGGCCCACCGCAGTTCCCTGTGGCGGTACACCGAGGGCAGCTGGCGGCTGTACTTCCACCAGGCGACGCCGTTCGACGGGGCCGAAGACCCGACGAGTTGACACTCCGGCCGCGCGGCGGGCGGTGATCGCCGCTCAAGGCGCTTGTGCGAGGCTCGACCACATGCGTTACATCATCATCGGAGCAGGAGCGATCGGCGGCACGATCGGCGGCCGGCTGGCAGAGGCAGGCCACGAGGTGGTACTCGTCGCCCGCGGCGCCCACTACGCGGCGCTGCGCGACACCGGCCTGCGGCTCGTGACGCCCGACGGCCGGCACACACACCGCCTGCCCGTCGTCGACGGCCCCGCACCGCTCGGCGAACTCCGCGCCGACGACGTACTGATCCTCGCGGTGAAGACACAGGACAGCACGGCGGCCCTCGACGCCTGGAGCGACCGCCCGGTCGCAGGCGGCGGCACGGCCGCGGAACGCCTCCCGCTGGTCTGCGCCCAGAACGGTGTGGAGAGCGAACGCCTGGCGCTGCGCCGCTTCCGCCTGGTGTACGGCATGTGCGTATGGCTGCCCGCCACGTACCTCGAACCCGGATCGGTCTCGGCCGCCGGGACCCCGCTCACCGGCATCCTGCACATCGGCCGCTACCCGTCGGGCACCGACGAGACGGCGAGCCGTATCGCCGCCGACCTGGAGAAGTCCCGGTTCGAGGCTCCGGTCGTGCCGGATGTGATGCGCTGGAAGTACGCCAAGCTGCTGTCCAATCTCACGAACGCCGTCGAGGCCCTGACCGGGCCGGTGACCAGCGAGAAGGGCGTGGCCCTGGTCCGGCGGGCACGCGCGGAGGGGGAGGCCGTCCTCGCCGCGGCCGGGATCGCGTACGCGGACCCCGCGGAGGAGAAGAAGACCCGCGGCGACAAGATCCGGCTCGAACCCCTCGACGGCGCGCCACGCGGAGGCGGCTCCTCCTGGCAGTCCCTGAACCGCGGCACCGGCACCATCGAAGCCGACTACCTCAACGGCGAGATCGGCCTGCTGGGCCGCCTGCACGGCGTACCGACACCTCTGAACGACATGCTGCAGCACCTTGCGAACGCGTTCGCGCGGGAGCGGAGGGAGGCGGGGTCGATGACGGTGGGGGAGCTGAGGGGGTTGTTGGAGAAGGCGCCTGGCTGAAGAGTGACTTGCGGGTGGTCAACCGCCGATACCGAATGCTCAGGCGAGCTCTGGCGGTTGGGGGCATGGGCAGCCATGCGCGCCTCACCTTTTCCCAGAGTGCGGTCAGCTGCGTTTGCTCGTTGGCTGCGCTTCTGCCGGACGGCCCCGGTATCGGTTAGAGGCGGGCGAGAAGCTCGGCCTTCTTCGTCTGGAATTCGGAGTCGTTGAGGATCCCGGCGGCATGGAGTTCCGACAGCTTGGCGATCTGAGCGAACACGTCCGGCTGGGTTGCTGCCGGTGCCGGTGCCGGTGCCGGTGCGGGGGACGTCCTTGCCAGGGTGGATACGGTGATCTTGCCCATCTCGGCGCGGATGGCGTCGGCGAGGGGGCCGAGGTCGCGCGTGTCGATCTGCTCGATCGTGGAGACGTTGCCTGAGACGTGGATCTTCAGGGTGCCCAGGCCCAGGGTGGAACTGGTCTGCACGGAGCTGATGCGCTCGAGCGGGAAGTCGGTGAGCTGGCTTCCGGTGAAGCCGTGACGCAGCATCAGTACACGGCGGTCAGTCAGGGCGACGAGCCCCGCGGCTTCGTCGTAGGTACCGGCGGCGAGGAAACGAACCGTCTCACCGGGAGCGAGGTGCTCTGGGAGCTTCTTGATCTCGCGCTTGCTGCCGAGTGTCCAGTTGAGTCGAGCGGCGGCCTGGAGGATGTCCTCGCGTTCGGACGCGGTGCCGATCTTCGAGGCCAGCTTCTTGGCCTTCTCGGCGTGGTGCTCGTGCAGGGCGTCACCGCACTGCGCGTAGGCTCCGGCGCAGTCGGCACCGGTGGACTCGTTGGTGGCCACGACGGAGCGCAGGTACTCGTAGAGGCGGTCGAAGTCGTGGCGTTGGCCGTGGGTGAACAGCACCGTGTTGGGGTCGGACACCGCGTTGGCGGCATCCAGAGTGGACAGCGGCTGGCCCCCCAGTCCTAGCCGGAGTCGCCCGTTCTTGACGATGTTCGCCCGGACCAGGTCAACGCTGCTGATCGCAGCCAGCGGGATCGTCCGGCTCTTGATCGTCTGGCCGCTGAGCCGGGAGCCCATGCCATTGCGCGTGAGGACCAGCTGGTCGCCTTGGATTTCGATGGCTCCGTTATGGCCCTTGAACATGATTGATGCCTCGGCTTCGTGCTGGGGTGGGCGACTGGACTGGGGGCTTGGGTCGCCGTGGTGCAGGACTGGACTCAGGTCAGGTATCGCAGCCGATGCCGTCGCCGTCGCGGTCGAGATGAGAGGCGTAGCCAGGCTCCCCCCGGTGGATGGGAGCGGCACCCGCGGCGCGGACCGCGGTGCAGTTCTTGTAGTACACGCTGGCGGAGCCGCTGTCGGAGTCCGACGAAGACGAGCCAGACGAAGACGAGTTACTCGAGCCGGACGAGCGCTTGTTGTCGTCGTCGTTCTCGTCCTTGTGCAGGTACAGGTCGTCGTCGCCGGAGGGGCACGAGGTACCCGACTTCACGACGTCGAGCGTGACGCTTTCAAGGTCCGGGTTGGTGATGTCCTTCCCGGCCTTCGGGTCCTGGGCGCAGACCTTCCAGGAGTCGGGGTTGTCGGGGTCGGCTACGTCGATGTACGCGCTGACGGCGCTGATGTCGGTGACGGCGGTCTTCTTGGTGATCTTCTTCTCGGCGTCGGCGTAGGTCATGCCGACGACGCGGGGCATCTCGTTGTACTCGATGGCCTCGCCGTCGGAAGCAGGGCAGGGCACACCGTTGCGTACGACGCCGAAGTCGACGGTGACGCTGCTGGGCGTGGTGTCCGACTTCACCTTGGTGGGGCTCTGGAAGCAGACCGTCCAGGCGCTGGTGTCCCACTGGCCCGTGTCCTTGTCGGAGGCATCGTGCGAGTCGGTGTGGAACCCGTCCCTCTTGGCGGAGCGCTCGGCGGCGGCCAGGGTCATCCCGGTGTAGTCGGTGACCTCGACATACTCGGGCTTCTTCTGCTCGGCGCTCGCGGAGGCGGTCGCGACGGGGTTCGTGTCGTCCTTGTTCCCGGTGTCCCCGGATACGAGCGGAGCGAAGAACCAGAGCGTGGCGATCACCGTGGCAATGATCTTCTTCGCCTTGCGCCAGCCGGTGAACCAGACGAGCGCGATGCCTACCGGCGGGAGAACCACCAGAAGGCCGATGACCAAGACCGGGTGCTGCCACCACCGCCGGGGTTGCTGACCGGGGGACGGCGGCTGTGCATATGGGCTGGTCGAGGCAGCAAACGCCACGGATGTTCCTTAAACCACTAGAGACTCGAATTTCCCAATACTTTACCTAGGTATCAGAGTGTTCTCCTTGACTGAGACATGAGAGATGTTCCGCAAATCTGCGCACGCGGGACTGGTGCCACTACCCATCTCCAGCATGTCCGAGGAGGCCGGCGACCCCGTTCAGACCGAGCCGCGTCGCATGGGTCAAGGTGCCGGACGAGGAACGGAGCAGCATCTGACTGTCCGCGAGGATCTCCAGATGGAGGTTCACGCGGGACGCGTCGGAAGCGATCGGGAGGCGGCGTAGTGCGGCGGACAGTCCTGCGAGAGCAGGGCGATTGCTGCTCCGAGGTGGATAAGGACTCCTAACAAAAGTGGTGGGCTTGACCTGATCAGAGGTCGGTGTCGTGCACGAGGCCGCTGGGTAGCGGGACGCGGTCAGCCGCGTAATCGCACGCGAAAACCCGGCGACGTCGGCGAACATCCCCGGGATACTGGTCGCCCATGGATGAGGTCAAAGTCGTCGTCGCCCATTCCGAGCGTGCGACTTTGCGCGTCGGCGACGTGTTCCTGAAGGTGGACGCCGATCAGGCGCGCATCGATGTCGAGGTCGAGGCGATGGCTCTCGCGCCGGTCCCGACCCCGCAGATCCTGTGGCGCAAGCCGTCCGTGCTCGCGACCGCCGCGCTCCCGGGGACGACGCTTGGGCGCCTCGGCGGGCCGTCGACCGGGTCGCCGGCGGCGTGGGCCGCGGCGGGCGCCGCCATCCGGAAGCTGCACGACGCACCGCTGCCGTCCCGGCCGGGCCAGGCCGGCCGGAGCATCGTCGCGCTGGCTGCGGAACTCGACGACGAGTGCGAGTTGCTCATGACGAACGGCGTCCTGCCCGCCGACCTGGTCACCCGCAACCGCCAGGTCGCCGAGGCCGCGCTCCGGCCGTGGACTCCGGCGTTCACGCACGGCGACCTGCAGATCGATCACGTCTTCGTCGACGGCGACGAGGTCACGGGCATCATCGACTGGTCCGAGGCGGGCCAGGGTGATGCCCTGTACGACCTCGCCACCTTCACGCTCGGACACGAGGAGCACCTCGACGACGTCATCGCTGGCTATGGCACCGACGTCGACCTCGACGTGATCCACGCGTGGTGGTCGTTGCGAAGCCTGCTGATAGTTCGCTGGCTGATCGAGCACGGCTTCGACCCGTTCGCGCCGGGCTGTGAGGTCGACGTGCTGAGATCCCGGATGTGAGGCTGCGCGAGCCCGACTGCCACATATGCGTTCTGACGTATCGAGCAGCCCATCCCCTGGGACGCATCGCCTGCCCTTGCTCTCAACAAAGTGCGGTGCGCAGTCGTCGCCAGCAGATGACGGCGCAGCCGAGGGTGACGAACGCGTGGTGGATGTCGTCGCAGATCTCCCAGCGGATGCGCAGGCGGCGGAACCAGTGCAGCAGCGCGATCGTTCCTTCCACGACCCAGCGGTGCACGCCCAGGCCGGAGCCGTGCCCGGTGCCGCGCCGGGCGAGGTGCGGGGTGATCTGGAACCGGCGGACCTTGTCCCGGTAGACCTCATGGTCATAGCGGCGGTCGGCGTACAGGTGCTTGGGGCGGCGCAGTGGCTGGCTGCGCTTGCCGCGGATCGGCGGGACGGCCTGGATCAGCGGGATCAGTTGGGTGACGTCGTTGCGGTTGCCGCCGGTGGTGATTGCCGCGAGCGGGATGCCGTGCGCCTCGACGATCAGGTGGTGCTTGCTGCCGGCCTTGCCCCGGTCCACCGGGGACGGACCGGTGGCCGGCCCGCCCTTCATCGCGCGGATGTGGCTGGAGTCGACCGCTGCGCGGGAGAAGTCCAGCAGGTCTGCGGCCCGCAGCTCGGAGAGCAGCAGCTCGTGCAGGTGCTGCCAGACCCCGGCCTCGTTCCAGTCCCGCAGCCGTCGCCAGCAGGTCATCCCCGAGCCGAAGCCCAGCTCCTGGGGCAGAAACTCCCAGTGGATCCCGGTGTACAGCACGAACAGAATCCCGCACAGCACCCTGCGACTATCCAGACGCTTACGACCTGGACGCCGCGGATTACGCGGGACGACCGGCAGCAGCGGCTCGATGCGCGCCCACAATCCGTCGTCGATCTCCCACGGTCTGGCAGTGGTCTTCCTCGTCTCGACTGGCTCGCACCCCCTTCGGCCAGCATCAACGAGAACTGACACACCGTCATTCCCGGAGGTCCAGAAACTTCCTTTTGTTAGGAGTCGTAAGAGTCCCTGCTCGCCGCGACCCAGCACTGGCGGCTGGACGGCGTACACGCCTGCATGAAGGATGTGCCGCCAAGGCTGCACGCCCAGGGTGTCGCCGTCGCGCAGCTGTCTGCGTCGACTCCCTGCAAGGACTGGGGCGTGCGGGCGCTGGCCAACCATTGGGTGCTCTACACCTCCCGCGGCCTGAAGCGCCGTGCGCTGCTCGGGCACTACCCGAGGCGCCCACCGCACGCGACTTCATTGCCGACGCCCACCGAGCGGACAGGTGCGCCGCCCAGTCGGAGCGTGTCGTCGCGGCCTGGGCCGACCCTGCTGTCTGGGAGGGTGAGGTCGATCTGGGCTTCACGGCGATGCCTGCCCCGGGATCGCCTCGCTGAGTGAAGGAGATGACTGTCCACGGTTGGGACATGGCCACGTGACCCGGTGCCGCTCGCCGACGATGCGCCCGTTCTCGACCGGTCCCTTGCGCACAGCGGGCGTACGCCGCGCTGATGGCCCAACAGAAGGCGGCACAAGTGGACCAGAGGCGGGGGCCATTCGGTCGGTAGCGTCATCCGCATGACAGATGACCGCTCCTCCAGCCAGGCCTACAGCGACCACACCCGCGTCGACTTCTACTTCGACCCTGCCTGCCCTTTCGCCTGGATCACCTCCCGCTGGATGCTGGAGGTCGAACGCGAGCGCGCTCTCGACCTCCGCTTCCATGTCATGAGCCTGTATCTACACAACCTCGGCAATGAACTCCCGGACTGGTACCGCAAGTTGGTCGACAAGTCGATTGGTCCGGTACGGGTCGCCGTGGCCGCCGCGGAGCAGTACGGCGAGAAGGCGCTGCGTGACCTCTACACGGCTTTCGGCACCCGTATCCACGAGGAGAAGAACGAGGACTTCGACGAGGTGATCGCTCAGTCCCTGGCCGAGCTCGGACTCCCTGCGGACTTCGCGGCCGCCGCGCACGACCTCTCGTACGACGTGGCGGTGCAGGGCAGCCACGACGCGGGCAAGGAGCCCGACTCGGACGGCTACGTGGGCACCCCGACCATCCACGTCGACGGGACAGTGTGGTTCGGTCCGGTGCTGCGGGCCGTACCGCGCGGCGAGGACGCGGCCCGCCTCTTCGACAGCTTTCGCGCGCTCGCGACGTATCCGGACTTCTTCGAACTGAAGCGGACGCGAACCGGACGGCTGGACTTCTCCTGAGGAGCTGCGGGTTACCCTCGTGATCACCGGCACGCGACCGTAGCCGGTGTTCACGGGGGGAAGGGTAACGCCATGGCACGCAAGCCAGTCCGCGCGGCGATCGGGGAGCTCTGGATCAGCTGCCAGGTCTGCCGCGGTGACCAGTTCCGCGAGCGCGGGGTCAAACTCAACAGCTTCGGCCTGGAGTTCATGAAGGTTGCTTGGGCGGACGAGGAGGCGACGGGCCTCATCTGCTGGACATGCGGCTATGTCCATCTCTTCGTCAACAAGAACATCCAGCTGTATCGCACCGACAAATGACTGGGGGTGCGGGAGTGGTGGTCTTCGGAGGGGGATGACGAGAGTCTGGTCGTGCCAATTTCCGTGGGCTCTGGTCCACTCCGTGTGGTCGCGTGACTCTCGGTTACGCCAACAGGACTCGTTTGCGCAGGAGATCGAATCCTGCGCGGCCGAACATCTGGCGCTTGAGCATCTTGATCCGGTTGACATGACCCTCCACGACGCCGGAGTTCCAGGGCAGTGTGAGGCCCGCGGTGACGGCGTCGAGGTCGCGTTCGAGGTGTTGGGCGAAGCTCCGGAGGCTGGGCAGTTCGGTGGTGGAGGTAGCCGCTTCGATCCAGGTCGGCAACTGGTCGCCCTGGAGGTGAGCGACCATGTGCCCGAAGGAGCGCACGTGCTCGGCAAGTGCCGTCAGTTCGGGGCAGTTGGCCAGGACGGCTTTGAGCTGGAGCCCGTCGCCTTCGGGCAGGGCGTCGGGGTGGGTGAGGATCCAGCGCGTGACGGCGCGGGCTGACGGCGGGCGGGGGCCGACCGGTTGGGGCTTGCCGCGGAGATTCCTGCTGACGTAGTCGCGGACGCCGGCGTAGCCGCAGGGATAGCCCTGTTCCCTGATCTCCTCCCACAGTTTCCAGGCGTTGGTGCAGCCTTCCTGCCAACGCTGATCGAGGTAGGGCTTGTAGTCATCGAGCCTGGTCGCACGGCTTTGCCACTGCCCGGTGAACATCTCCTCCGCAGTAGCGGCACGGGAGAAACGCAAGATCGTGTTGAGGGTCATCCCGAGCTGCCGGGCGACGGGCCGCTTGCTGTGCTCGGCGGCGAGGAGAGCGTGGATGGTGGCGTGCTTGGCGCGGGTGCGTTCGGCGAACCGGTGCCCTGTCGGCCAGGGCGACGCAGCTGGCTCCGCCTCTTCCTGCGGTTCCTCAGGCTGGGCCGGCGTGGGACGCAAGCAGCCACGGTGCCGGTGGACGCACTTCTCGGCGGCTTCGCCCAGGTTGTGCCAGAGATGCCACCGGTCGGCGACCTGGAGGGCCTGCGGGGCGCCGCGGGTGGCACCTTCGGCGAAGAAGGGCGCCCGGTCACGGCAGACGATCTCGATGCCGGGCCGCTCGGCGAGCCAGGCCGCGAGCGTGTCCGCCTCCCGATCGGGAAGGAGGTCGACCGGGCGACGTGTCTCGACGTCGACGAGCACGGTTCCGTAGACACGGCCCTTGCGCTGGGCGTACTCGTCCACGCCGACCACAACGGGGTACTGCGGTCGCGGGGTCCGGAAGCGAGGCAATCAGCCTCAACAGGGTGTTCCGGCTGACCGGAACCTTGAAGGCGTCCGTCATCCGGGCGCCGGCCCGGCCCGCGAGCGCAAGACCGACCGCCACCAGCGTCGACCGCAGCCGCTCGGTCCGTCGCCCGAACCTGCGGGTGAGACCGGGTACTTGCTCGGCGAAGGTCATGCGCTCGCAGGATTCCTCCTCGCAGACGAACCTCCGCACCCGCAACGACACCACGACGAACTTGCCCGCCGTCGGCAGATCACGAGGAAATTGCAGGTAGGAGCCGTGTATTCGCCCCGACCAGCACCCGCTCCCCGGACAGGCCGCCCGCCCTGCGGTTGTACGGGCCTCGACCCGGACGACCGTGTCGATCACCTCGACCGATTCCACCAACACGCCCTCGACCGAGGAAAACAGCAGCTCGTTCAACTGCGGCAGCACTTCGTTCACGGCGAAGGACTGTCGACCACACCACCGTCCAGCCAGGCGATTTTCGGGCGAACTTTAGTGGTGGTAGGTGGTCAGTGCGCGCATGACTGGCTGGCCGCGAATGAACCTGGCTCCACTCATCGGGTCCCCTTGGAATCGATCATCTAGGGAACCGGGAGGCGCTCTACCGGCGGACCGCCGAGATCAGTCCGCCGGGCCGCTCCTCGCGCTGCGGCGGGGTGCTGATCGGGCGGCCGTAGGCGGCAGCGCGCTCGCGCAGGGTGTGGCTGTCGGCCTCCCAGCCGTGCCCGGCCAGCCAGCCCACCGGGTCGTCGGGCATCTCCGAGACCCACATGGACGCCGCCGATCCCGGCACGGCGTCCGCGCCGAAGCGCTCGATCACGCCGCGCGAGCCCAACGTCAGCCCCATCCGACTGCCTGCCGCCGACTGCGCGCTGATCCGGGCCAGCAATAGCTCCACCGCATCCTCGGGCAGATAGATCAGTAGTCCTTCGGCGATCCACGCGGTCGGCACGGCCGGGTCGTGCCCTGCGGCGGCCAGCGCACCTGGCCAGTCCTCACGCAGATCCACCGCAACGGTGATCCGCTCGCAGCGTGCGACGGCCCGTTCCTGGCGCAGCACCGAAGCCTTGAAGTCCAGTGGCGCGGCGGTGTCGATCTCGAACAGCCGGGTGCCCTCGGGCCAGTCCATCCGGAAGGCCCGGCTGTCCATGCCGGCGCCGAGCAGCACGACCTGCCGGACCCCGGACGCGGAGGCCTGCTGCAACAGGTCGTCGAGGAACTTCGTCCTGATGACGATGGAGAACGACACGGCCAGCCGGCGGCGTCGTGCGGCCACGTCATCGGGCAGCGGCGGCGAAGAGGGCCACAGGCCGCCGGCGGTGGCGAAGGCCTGTGCCAGTGGGTCGCGGAACAGCGCGTTCTCCCGCTCGGTCTCCAGCGCCCGCACCCTGGCCACCCCCACCGCCGTGGCCCACACTCCCGACGGCTGCACCCACTCCTGCTCATCAGTCACCGCGCCAGCCTAGAAGATCGATTCCAAGGGGCCTGATGAGGGGAGCCAGCTAAGCCGTACTCGTCGTCTCCGAGCTCGTCGCCAACGCGGCCCAGCACGGCCGCGTGGTCGGGCATGAACTCTGGCTGCGGCTTGCGGAGCTGGAGGACGGTGGGTTGATCATCGACGTATCGGATCCGGTCTGTGGCTTCCCGGGGTTTCCAGGGTCCGGGCAGCCGCTCGGTGCCGAACTCGCCCCCGATGCCAACGTCGGTGCCGACGGCGTATCCGGCCGCGGCCTGCACGTCGTCGCCGCGCTCGCAGCCGAGTGCAGTTGGTTCCTGCGGCAGGGAACCGGCAAGACGGTGCGGGCGAGGATCGCCGCCCAAGCCGGCGGATGAAGGGGCGTACGGGCGGGAGCGGGTACCCGCGTCAGGCGCCCAGTGCCGCAGGCACCGGCACCCGCGCCCCGTCGTACCGCTCCAGCACCACCCGCGCCACCTCCGGCGCCGGACCGAGCACATCCGCCAGCACGTCGGCTTCCGCCTCGGTCGCGCCCCGTGCGATGCGGTCCGGCAGAAAGCCGGGGGCTAGGACGTACGGGGCAACCGCGACGCGGGCGCAGCCGAGAGCGCGCAGCTCCCTTACCGCGTCCTCCGTGCGGGGAAGAGATGCGGAGGCGAACGCAGGCCGCACGGCGCACCAACCGGTGTGCCGCCACTCCCGCGCGATTTCAGCGATCACTGCGATCGCCTCCGGGTCTGTGGATCCCGCCGAGGCCAGCACGACCCCGGTGGAGGACTTGTCTGCCGGGGTCAGCCCGGCCTCGTACAGCCGTCGTTCGAGGGCCGACAGGAGGAGAGGCGAGGGGCCCAGCACCTCCGCCTGGTGTATGCGCAGCTGGGGCGGGGCGTCGCGGAGCACCGCCGGGATGTCCGCCTTCGCGTGGAAGGCGCGGGTCAGCAGGAGGGGGAGGGCGACGACGTCGCGCACCCCCTCCGCCGCCAGGGACTCCAGGACCCCGTGCGCGGACGGGATGTTGAAGTCCAGGAAGCCGGTCTCCACGCGCACGCCGGGCCGCAGCGACCGCACGTGCCGTACTAGGGCGTGCACGGTCGCCGCGTGCCGCGGGTCGCGGCTGCCGTGGGCGATGACGAGGAGGACCGGACGGTGCACGGGACTCAGCTCTTCACGAACAGGCCGCGGCTGCGCAGCACCGACCGCTCCAGCGGGCTGAAGATCAGAAGATCGATGGCGATACCGACGAGCAGGATGAGGATGATGGCCAGGAAGACCATCGACATCGAGCTGGTGTTGCGGCCGTTCTCCAGGAGCTGGCCGAGGCCCACGCCCAGGTCGGGCGAGGACGCGATGATCTCCGCGGCCATCAGCGAGCGCCAGGAGAAGGCCCAGCCCTGCTTCAGACCGGCCAGGTAGCCGGGCAGTGCGGCCGGCATGACGATGTGCCAGGTGCCTCGCAGGCCCGTCGCGCCGAGGGTGCGCCCCGCCCGCAGGAACAGCGGCGGCACCTGGTCGACGCCGGAGACGAGGCCGTTGGCGATCGAGGGGACGGCGCCGAGCAGGATCACCGCGTACATCATCTTGTTTTCCAGGCCCAGCCAGATGACCGCCGGGGGCACCCAGGCCACCGACGGCAGCGACTGCAGGCCGGACAGGATCGGGCCGATTGCCGCGCGCACGAACTTCACGCGGGCCACGAGCAGACCGAGCGGCGTGCCGATCACGAGTGCCAGCAGGAAGCCGAGCAGGCCGCGGGAGACGCTGGTCCAGATGTAGCCGAGGAGCGTGCCCTGCTCCCAGGCGTCGGTCACCTCTCCCCACACCGCGCCCGGCGAGGGCAGTTTGCTCGGGTCGTCGACGACCTTGAACGACACCAGCGCCTGCCACACCACCAGGACCAGCGCCACGGCCACGACCGGCGGCAGCACCTTGCGCAGCAGAGTCTCACCCAGGGGAGTGCGGCTCGAGTGGACTGTCTCCAGTGCGTCGAGGCCGGCCTCCAGACCCGCCAGGTCGTGGTGGTCCCGGCCGTTCTTCCCGGCCTCCCCGGCCTGCTTCTCGGCCTCGTCGACCGGTTCCGCCTTGTCGACGGACGTCTCAGTGCTGGCCATGACGGCGGATCTCCCCACGCAGTTCTTCGGTGATCTCGACGGACAGCTCCGCCACCGCGGAGTCCTCGATGCGGCGCGGCTGCGGGATGTCGACGCGCCACTCGCGGGCCACCCGGCCGGGCCGCGACGACAGCAGTACGACGCGCTGCGCGAGCCGCACCGCCTCGCGCACGTTGTGCGTCACGAACAGCACCGACAGGTTGGTCTCGCGCCAGATCCGGGTCAGTTCGTCGTGCAGGACGTCGCGGGTGATGGCGTCGAGAGCAGCGAACGGCTCGTCCATCAGCAGCAGCTTGCTGTCCTGGCCGAGCGCGCGGGCCAGCGCGACGCGCTGGCGCATACCGCCCGACAGCTCGTGGACGCGCTTGCCGTATGCGCCCTTCAGCCGTACGAGCTCGAGCAGCTCCTCGGCCCGCTCACGGCGCTCGGACTTGGGAACGCCCCGCATCTTCAGGGCGAGTTCGATGTTCTTGCCCGCGGTCAGCCACGGGAAGAGAGCGTGCTCTTGGAACATCAGCGCCGGACGGCCGTCCGTGCTGATGCTGCCCGCCGTCGGCTTGTCGAGGCCGGCGACGAGATTCAGCAGCGTCGATTTGCCGCACCCCGAGGCTCCCAGGAGGGTGACGAACTCGCCGGGGGCGACATCGAGTGTGATGTCGTCCAGGACGAGCTGCTGCCCGGTCGGGCCTATGAAGGACTTTGAGACGTGCTCGATCCGGGCGGCGTGGTCCACCGCCGTGGCGTCGCTGTCGGCGGCCTTGGCGAGGGTGGTGGCCATGGTCGTCACCTCCTGGGAACTCACGGGAGTACGGGGCTACGGGCTACGGAACTACGGCTTTACTTGGCGCCGAGACCGGCGTCGTCGACCTCGGACTCGCCCTCGGACTTGAGGATCTTGTTGAGGATGGTCAGGTCGTAGATGCCGTTCAGGTTCGGCTTCTCCAGCAGACCGGCCTTGACCGCGTGCTCCGCCTCGGTGCTGAGGGTGGACGCCAGCGGGTCGTTGGTGATCTGGATGGACTTCCACGCCGGGTCGAGCACGTCGGCCGGCAGCTCCTTGCCGGAGTCCACCTTGAGCTGGGCGTTCGCCGCCGCCTTCGCCTCGTCGGGGTTGGCGTTGATCCACTTGTTGGTCTCGACCGAAGCCTTCAGCACGGCCTCGACGGCCTTCGGGTGCTCGTTGAGGAACTTCTGCGACACGATGATGTTCGTGATCACGAACTTCTTGTCGGGCCACAGCGTCGACTCGTCGAGCAGCACCTTGGCGCCCTCGGCGACCAGCTTGGACGCGGTCGGCTCCGGCACCCAGGCGCCGTCGATGGAACCCGCCTTGTAGGCGTCCGGCGTGACCTTGTTGTCGGTGCGGATCACCGACACATCGCCCTTGCCGCTCTCCGCGTCGACCTTCCAGCCCTGGTCGGCGATCCAGTTGAGGAACGCCACGTCCTGGGTGTTGCCCAGCTGCGGGGTGGCGATCTTCTTGCCCTTGACGTCCTTCAGGGACTTGATCTTCTTCGGGTTGACGACCAGCTTCACGCCGCCGGACGCCGAACCGCCGATGATGCGCAGGCTCTTGCCGTTGGACTTGGTGTAGCCGTTGATCGACGGGGAGGGGCCGATCCAGCCGATGTCGATGGAGCCGGAGTTGAGCGCCTCGATCTCGGAGGGGCCCGCGTTGAAGATGGAGTACTTGGCCTCCGTACCGCCGAGCTCCTTCTGGAAGAAGCCCTTCTGGTTGCCGACCAGGGCGGTGGCGTGGGTCAGGTTGCCGAAGTAGCCGATCTTGACGGAGTCGAGGCCGTCGATCTTCTTGGCGCCGGAGGCGACGTTGGCCTTCGAGCTGTCGTCCTTCGCCTCGGAGCCGTAACCGCAGGCGGCAAGGGCGAGAAGGGGCAGGGCCGCTATGACGGCGAGGCCGCGGCGTACGGCAGTGGAGCGAGTGGCAGGCACGGGAGGCTTTCCTCTCGTTGGCCCGGCGGTCACGGTCTCTCAGGTCGTGGCCGGGAGGTCGGCAGGTCTTCGTCTCTTCTGGGACGGCAGGTGGGGGGACGGGGCGCGCAGGCAGTGCGCGTACGTCATCGCGCACATCGCGCCACTCCGCCCTGCCCGCTGCCGAGGGCGCCGCTGCCGATGCGGCCGCCCTCCTTGGCGAACATCGAGTAGAAGTCGGTCGTCTTCATGCTCAGAAGTCCCACCCGTCGTCGTCGGCCTCGTCCTTGACCGGGTCCGGCGATGCGAAGGACTCGCCGACCATGCCCGCGGTGAGCGTGGTGCCGTCGGCCGGGTCGATCAGGATGAACGAGCCGGTGCGGCGGGAGTCGGCGTACGAGTCGAGCGGCAGCGGCTCCGCGGTACGGATCGTGACGCGGCCGATGTCGTTGGCGACGAGCTGTCCCGGGTGCGGGTGCAGGGACAGGTCGTCGAGCGTCAGCCGGGACGGGATGTCCTTGACGATCGCCTTGACGGTGCGGGTGCCGTGCTTGAGCAGCACGCGGTGGCCGACGGTGAGCGGCTGGTCGGCGACGTGGCAGACGGTCGCGTCGACGTCCTGCGTGGTCGCGGGCGCGTCCTTGGTCGGCACGATCAGGTCGCCGCGCGAGATGTCGATGTCGTCCTCGAGCAGGACGGTCACCGACTGCGTCGTCCACGCCGTGTCGACCGGCTTGCCGAGCAGGTCGATACCGGAGATCTTCGACTTACGGCCGGACGGCAGGACGGTGACGTCGTCGCCGACGCGGAACGTGCCGGCCGCGATCTGGCCCGCGTAGCCGCGGTAGTCGGGGTGCTCGGCGGTCTGCGGGCGGATGACGTACTGCACGGGGAGGCGCGCGTGGCAGTGCGCGAGGTCGTGGCTGACCGGGACGGTCTCCAGGTGCTCGAGCACGGTCGGGCCGCCGTACCAGTCCATGTTCGCGGACGGTTCCACGACGTTGTCGCCGGCGAGCGCGGAGATCGGGATCGCCGTGACCTCGGGCACGCCGAGCTCCGTCGCGTACGCCGTGAACTCCTGGGCGATGGCCGCGAACACGCTCTCCTGGTACTCGACGAGGTCCATCTTGTTGACGGCGAGGACGACGTGGGGGACGCGGAGGAGGGCGGCGATGGCGGCGTGGCGGCGGGTCTGCTCGACGACGCCGTTGCGGGCGTCGACGAGGATGACCGTCAGTTCGGCCGTGGAGGCACCCGTCACCATGTTGCGGGTGTACTGCACGTGGCCGGGGGTGTCGGCGAGGATGAACCGGCGTCGCGGCGTGGCGAAGTAGCGGTAGGCGACGTCGATGGTGATGCCCTGCTCGCGCTCGGCGCGCAGGCCGTCGGTGAGCAGCGCCAGGTCGGGGGCGTCCTGGCCGCGGCTGGCAGAGGCACGCTCCACGGCCTCCAGCTGGTCGGCGAGGACCGACTTGGAGTCGTGCAGCAGACGGCCGACGAGCGTGGACTTGCCGTCGTCGACGGAGCCCGCGGTGGCGAACCGCAGCAGGGTGGTGGCCGAGAGTTCCTCGGTCGTGGTCGTGCTCATGCTTAGAAGTACCCCTCGCGCTTGCGGTCTTCCATCGCGGCCTCGGACAGTTTGTCGTCGGCGCGGGTCGCGCCCCGCTCGGTCAGGCGAGATGCG
>NZ_JBSFWK010000078.1:0-25819 GCF_053594815.1 Streptomyces sp. NPDC002577
GCGGCAGAACCTTGAAAGCCACACCCGACGCCCCTGGGCGGACCAACCATACGAAGGGCTCGCCCGGTCCCGGAGAAGAACGTAGGGAACCTTGACGGTCGCGAGTTTGCGCCACCGAAGATTGAGCGTGCTGGTTGGAAAACTCGGCCGCAATACCCGTCTTCAGGGTGGGAGAGCAGTCAAGGGCGGCGCTCTTCGGGAGTGAAGACGGCGGTATCGAATGTGATGGGCGTCTCACGTACGTAGTGTTTGTAGATGTCAGTGAGAGCAGGGCGGATGCGTTCTCAGGATGTGATTTTGAGGAGTGTGAGGGCGTGCTCGGGGCGCGACCGGTAGTGATGGGTTGCGGCGGCGATGTTGTGCCAGCCGGCCTGGCGCATCAGGCCGGTGGCGAGGTTGCGCAGGGTGGCCATGAGGCGAGGTGCTGTGCCGGTGCGGATCCGGGAGGCGTCTTCGCCGTAGGTGACGTCTCGCACGTGGTGTAGGGCTTCCACGGACCAGTGGTCCTGGACGAGTTCGGCCAGACGTGCGGGGCCTGCCTGCTCTGGGGTGAGGCTGGTAACGGCGTAGACGGTCTTCGTCTGGACCCTGCCGGTCTGGTGATTCACGCGGCGGCGTTTGATCTGTATGGCCTGGACGGCGTGCGGGAAGCGCAGTCCGGGCGCGACGGTGCATGCCTTGAGCCGGCGGATCTCACGCCGTCCGTGGCCGGTTGTGGTGGCGCGGCCCTGCAGCGGGATCTCGCTCCAGGGCAGGCGTTTGATCTGTTTGCGGAGCTTCTGCTGGTTGCCCTTGACCACCAGCAGAGAGTGGCCGCCAGCCGCGACGATGTGGTGGGCGTGCTCGCGCTGGGTGTGCATGGCGTCGGCGGTGACGACGACGCCGCGCAGGTCCAGATTCTCCAGCAGCGGGGTGAAGGCGGGGATTTCGTTGCTCTTGGCTGCGACCTGGCGCTGGGCGATGACGGTCTGGCTGTCGTGGAGGGCTGCGGCCAGCAGGTGCACGGCGTGGCCGTCGGTGCGCGATCCGCGGACTGTCTTGCCGTCGACGGCAAGCCCGGTCAGCCGGTCGGGTTCGTCGACCGGGTCGGTGGCGCGGCGGGCCAGCCAGGCGCCCACCGCATTATCGACCGTGTTCCCGTCCAGCCGCGCCAGCAGGCGTCCGAGGGCGGAGGCGTTCGGGGTGGCCCGGTTGAGCCCCAGCTGGTCGTGCACCTCAGGCGCCGCGTCGGCCGCGAAGCGGGCGATCTGCGCAAGCGACCGTGCGCCACCGAGCACGGCGACCAGGCACAGCCCCAGCAGTGAGCCGAGCCGGTAGCGCCGTCCTCGTACCCGGCGTGGATCGGGGAGACGGTCGAACACCTCGGTCAACGTGGCCAGTTCAGAGGGGTCCGTGGGTGGACATGGCGCGGCTGCATCCTCGAAGTGGCGCGTGAGGACGCTGATCAGGGAAGGTTGCACGCGGACGCGGCTCCAGGTCGATCCTCGGTCTCAGCAACCTTGATCATCTGGCGTCGCGTCCGTCGTTTCCACTCGGGCATGCCACCCACCCCACCGGCCAGCGGGCCTGTGTTGCCATGTGACCCGTGGAACAGCCCGGCGGGTGCGGGTGTCCGCACCGGAAGGGCGAGGGAGGTCAGCTCTGGGCGGTGGGCCGGACGACGATCTCGTTCACGTCGACCGCGGCAGGCTGTTCGATCGCGAAAGCGATGGCCCGGGCGATCGCGTCGGGCGGGATCGCGACGTCGTCCCGCATCTTCGTGATCTCCGCTCTGACCTGGCTGTTGGTTGACGCCTCGGCGAAGTCGGTCGCAGTCGCACCAGGTGAGACGGTGGTCACCCGCAGGGAGTCGCCGGCTTCCTGGCGCAGACCTTCGCAGATGGCCCGGACCGCGAACTTGGTGCCGGCGTAGACGGCCATGGTCGGCACGATGCGAAACGCGGCCGTGGAGGCGGTGGTGATGAAGTGGCCGGTTCCCTGCGCCCGGAAGACCGGCAGCGCGGCGCCGATCCCGTGCAGGACGCCCTTCACGTTGACGTCGACCATGTGGTCCCACTCGTCGACGCGCAGATCGTCGAGAGGCGAGATGGTGCCGACTCCGGCGTTGCTGACGAGTACGTCGAGTCGGCCGAAGCACTCACTGGCCAGCGCGACCAGGGCCTGCAGGTCGTGCCGCCGGGTCACGTCGGTGCGGATCTTCACGGCCGTGCCACCTGCCTTCTCGATCCGGGCCACCAGTTCCGCCAGGCGTTCGGACCGGCGTGCGCCGAGGACGAGTCGCGCGCCGCGTTCGGCGAGCAGCAGCGCGGTTGCCTCGCCGATGCCGCTGCTGGCTCCCGTGATCGCCACCACTTTGCCCTTGATTCCGGACATGAGTTGCCCTCTCCATCCTGGGCACCGGGGCCGGGGTGCCGAGCGGCAGCGGGTCCTGTAGGAGCGTGGCGGAAGCCGTTGCGCACTGGACGGCCGGGTGCCGGTGTGACCGTGTGAGGCCGTCGGCAGTGCCTCGGCCCGTGCTCGCACACCAGTCTCCGCCGGGCTTAGCCTGGTATCCAGAACGTATTTATTCTGGAACTGGAGACACCACCCTCATGCCCACGCAGCCGGACCAACGCCGTCAGCTGAGTGAATTCCTCCGCAGCCGGAGAGAGCGCCTGACCCCTGACGAGGTGGGCCTGCCCCGCACCGGCCGCCGTCGGACTCCGGGACTTCGCCGAGAGGAACTGGCACTGCTGGCCGGGATCAGCGCCACCTGGTACACGTACCTGGAGCAGGGGCGGGAGATCGGCGTCTCCGAACAGGTGCTCAACGCCCTCGCCGCGGCGCTGCGGCTGGACCGGCACGAGCGCGATCATCTTCTCCAGCTTGCCGGTCACGCGCCTGCGGCCGAAGCCGAGGAACGCGAGCCGCTCACGGCCGAGGCGGGGGCCGTCCCACTGTTGCTCCAGCCGAACCCGGCGTACATCATCGGCGGCAACTATGACGTCCTCAGTCACAACCAGGCAGCCGACGAGTTGTTCCCGAGGCTCATCGCTGAGGCGGACCGGCCCGCCAACTTCGTCCGCTGGGTGTTTCTCGAACCGGTGGCCCGGGACGTTCTGGTCGACTGGGAAACCGAGGCACGCGGCCTGCTCGGCCGACTTCGCACGCTAGAGACACGCCATTCCGGCGACCCGCGGTACACCCGATTGATCGAGGACCTGAACGAGGGCAGCTCGGAGGTGCGGGAGTGGTGGCCGCAGTACGAGGTGCAGGCCCGGCACAGCGGTCGGAAACGGCTACGACACCCGCAACGGGGAGCGATCGATTATGCGTACACCGCTTTTCACCTGGCCGAACAGCCGGAGCAGACGCTGGTCGTCTACTTCAGCAACGAACCGCCCGATGAGGGCGTAGCCGTAACCAGCGAATGAACGAGGAGGTGGGCGGCGCTATCAGCGCTCACGGTACGGCGGCGGAGGGCCAGCGGCCGCGCGCCGAGCAGTTCCTGAAGAAGCGGGGCCGCCCCACCGCGGGTGACACGTGGGGGCCCAGCCACTCATCGATGCCGAGCTGCACACGGTTACTTCTCTGTTGGCTCCGGGGCGGGCGCGACCCCGGTGAGGCACGACGAGGTTGACTCCCGTCCCACCGAACCCGGTGACCCTTCATCTCGCCACCTGAGAACGCATCAGCCCTGTCAGTGAGAGCGTCGAAGGCACCCTCGACCGTCGGCCTGGCCTGCACCTCTGTACGTTCCGGCCCCATCAGGCCTCAATCCTGCAGCCGGAAAAGATACCACAAGATCGCAAAAAGTAGATTTTAGGTTGGTAATTCTGCCCGGATTCCAGTCGTTGTATCCAGTGGATGCACCAGCACCCGGATAGAAGAAGGTCGCCCAGGCTGATCACGGCGCACACGGGAGGGGTCTCACCCATGAACGGTCAGACAGATCAGCGGACGGTACTGCTCGCGCTCGTCGGTTGCGGCACGGTGTACGCGGCCCTCGCGCACCCGTCGTTCGGCGCCGCGCTATTGGTCGGAATCAGTGTTGTGACATTGCTGCATCTCCTGATGAAGGACCAGTGACTCGTGCGCTCGTCTCTGCTCATCTTTCGCTGGCACACGCTCAAGGTTCGGCGTCGCAGGACAGTCACGATCGTGTAGTTCACGCTCCGTGTTTGGCGGCGGGAATGCCCTGGACATGGGGGTTCTGTCCGTGTTGAAGGACGTACTGTTCCCGAACGCAGCGGGGATGGTGCTAGGCGCCATATTTCGTTCTCGGCGATGCGAACCGGCTCGGCGGCCGCCGCGTCGAATCCCGCTGCAGCGCAGGCCTCCAACAGGACCGAGTGGGAGGGGTCGGCCGAGATGGTCATGTCTGCAAGGTAGCGGTGATCCGCTCGCGCAGCCTGCGCCGCGGCGAGGCCGTCGGCCTCCCATGGGCCGAAACCGACCTGGCGCTGGGCACCGTGCACATCAGCGAGCAGCTGGTGGCCTCTTCGTACGACGTATGGGAGGACACCCCCAAGAGCGAGAGCGGCGAGCGCACGATCAAGCTGGACTCGGAGACGCGGAAGCTGCTGGAACTGTGGCGCGAGCGGCAGGACAAAGAGCGTGCCGACTGGGAGGCGAACGCCAAGGCCTGGAAGCAAACGGGCCTGGTGTTCACCTGGGACGACGGAAGCGCGTACCACCCGGAGTATCTGTCGCAGGTGTTCATGCGCCTGATGAAGACGTTCGGCCTGCCGCCGGTGCGGCTGCACGACCTGCGGCACTGCGCGGCGACCCTGTCTCTGGCCGCCGGCCTGCACATGAAGGCCATCCAGACTCTGCTGGGGCACTTCTCGTACTCGCTGACCGCTGGCACGTACACCTCGGTACTGCCGCAGTTCGAGGACGCTCAAGCCGAGGCCCCGCTTGCTCTGGTTCCGCGCAAGTCGCCGGCGCGGCGGGGCGTCGCTCAGGAACACGGGGAGACCCCCGAAGCTCCCACCGAAGGCGAGGGCGACGTTCCCACGGAGGATGCCGCCTGACCGCGCGTTCCCATGGCGTTCCCACACAAGATCAAAAGGCCCCTCGGAGACCGACTCCGAGGGGCCTTTCTGATGCTCCGTGCCTGGTCAGACACAGTGCCCCCGGCAGGATTCGAACCTGCGACACCCGCTTTAGGAGTTTGATCCCCCTGTGGTGCGGCGTCGCGAAACAGGGCTTGGTGGTCGCTCGTCGATCCGGCTGGGGCCGTCTCGGTGCACCATCGTTTGCCGCCGTTGATGTCAGCTGGTGATGTCAACCCGCTGACCTACGCGCCGATGGGAAGTTCCCGTGCCCGCTGCCGGGCTTCGGCCCTCAAGTCCTTGAGGCGGCCGTGAAAAGCGTTGTGGCGGTTCTGGTCTGGCTGAGGGTCGCTTCCCCGGCCTTGCCAAAGGTCATGCGCTTGCCGCTGCCCACGCGGCGCAGTTCAAGCCCGAGCAGGCAACCGAGTGTTAGCCGTAGCGTCGATCCGGCCGCGTTGCCCCGGTGGTGATATCCCACGCGCTTCCGCAGGTTCTGCGTGCTGGTCCGGTTCGCCATGAACCGCGGGGCTATGCCGACGTAGAGCAGGCGTCCGGCATCGTCCTGGTGCGGAGCCTCTTCGAAGTGCCACCCATAGACCCCCGCCACCGCTGGAACAGGGCACAGGCGCATCCAGATCTCCTGCGCCGACCACAGTCGGTCGGGACTGGTGAGAGCAGTAGCTTCCACGAAGCCTCCAGGTGCGCTACGGCGGAGAGAGCCGCAGACTACCGGCTGACGCCGAAAGAGCACGCGTCTCCTGCTCAGCGGTTCCCTGATCCCGGCACAACTCGCGAGTATCCGGCCTCCGCTGCGCGGCGGTACCACTCTTGAGCCTCGTCATCTTCACCATGTCGGCTCAGACAGTAAGCCAGACTCACCATGGCCGGCGGAAAGCCGCAATCCGCCGCGTGCCGGTAGACCACATGGGCGCCATCTTGATCACCCGCGCGATCGAGGGCGAGCGCGAGGTTGAACAACTGAAGCCCGGCCCTGTAAGGCGCCAACTTGGACAAATACTGCCGTTCGACATACTCCAGTCCGTCACGGCGGTAGGCCTTGAGTAAGAGGTTCGTCGCGCTCCTGGTACCCAGCGGGGTAGAAAACCAGGCAATCGGCAAACCGATGAAGATCGCCAGAACCGCGATCGTCCACGACGCCCAGGTCGGTGCGCCAATCACCGAATGACTCCACCCCGTGACGGCTCCGAGCACGAGCACCACCGGAACTCCCGCTGAGACCGCGAAGAGCAGCAGGAGCGAACGCCTACTCCAACCGTAAGTCACTGCATAAGGTGAGCACACGGAGCAATGGGCTTCAAGGGCCAGTCACTCACGAGACCGACGGAGCCTCAGTCACTCCAGCGCCACCGCGCGGCCTGGAGCACCAGTTTGGAAGATCGCGTATGCGGATGGATGCTGACCTGGCGAGACGTTAACCTGCGCCTTCCTGGTTCGGTCCCTGTGACTCCCCGCCGTTCTCTGCCCCGTGCCCTTGGATCGGGCACGCAGGGGGCACGTGTGCCTCTTGTCCCGTCAGCCGCGCGATACCAGCTCGATCTTGACGGGAGCCGCAGATTCGAGGTCGATGGTGTCGCCTTCCTCCTCTGCGTGAGGGTGGCGAGGATGATCGACTGGCAGCACGATCAACATGGTGTGGGGTCTTGGAAGCCATCCCACGTCTGCCGGTGGGTCGAAGCGACCGATGTCGATGATCCGCACGACGGTCTCGGGGATGCCCACCAGGCAGGAGCCGCCGACCTCCAGGTGACCTGCAGGGGCGTCGACTTGAAAGAGCCCGCCCCACTCACCGTTACGCGTGGTACGCGGGACTCCCCTGAGACCGTTCCACTGGATCTCAGACTCCGGATCAATTTGTGCCCATGGCCACTCGACCGAGACGTCAAACGCAGTCACATGGACGACTCGCATATCTACGAACGGGCAGCTGACCAGCAAGACGTCGCCAACCTCGAACTGCTGTTGGTCGATGCCCTTGCCCATGGTGTGCTCCTCGCCTCCCGTGACGGCGGCACGATACCGCGCGGTTGGCGTAGCGACTTTGGCCGGGAGCTGCTTCGGCGCGAGTGATCACGGCCCCGTAAGCTTCCGGCGCGTCGGGCAGTCTGTTGACCTGCCCGTTACAGCACGACGTTGGGGCCATGATCTTCGAGGCTCGCTCCCGGCAAGACCTGGGCCGAGTGCGATACCAAGCACCGTGAGCTACTCGACAAGGTCGACCAGGGCGTGCCCGTTCCGACCCGGTCGGCCAAGCTCTCGGAGTGGCTGCCGTATTGGCTGGACAACGTCATCAAGCCTCGACGCAAGCTCAGCACGTACGACAAGTACGAGGCACACGTACGGCTCTACCTGGTGCCCATGCTCGGCGCGAAGCGGCTCGAATCCCTCGGCGTCGCCGACGTCCGCCGTTTCCTCGTCCGCCTGGAGAAGGAGACGACCGCAGCGACCGCCAAGGAGGCGCACCGGTGGTGCTGCGCTCGGCCCTGTCTTCCGCCTGCCGCGAGGAACTGATCACGCGCAACGTCGCGAAGCTCGTCGAGACGAGACGCTCGACTTCCTCGCCGCGTCCCGCCGCGACCCGCTTTACGCGGCCTTCGTGCTCGCCATCGCCATGGGCCTGCGCCGAGGCGAGATCGTCGGTCTCCGCTGGTCTGACCTCGACCTCGAAAACCGCGTCCTCTACGTCCGCCAGCAGACCCAGCGGCGCCGTGGCGTCCTGTACGACGACGACCCCAGGAGCCGCCGCCGTCGAGCCGTCCCGCTGCCCGCCCTCTGCATCGCGCCCCTGCGCTGGCACCGCATGCGTCAGTCAGCTGCACGCGCCAAGGCGGGGGAGCAGTGGCGGGAGTCGGCCTACGTCTTCACCACTCGCACAGGTCGCCCGGTCGAGCCGAGGAACGTCTACCGTTCCTTCACCCGTGTCGCCCAGTCCGCCGGCCTCCGCGTCATCCGGCTGCACGACGCCCGCCACGGCACCGCGACCCTCCTCACGGCGGCCGGAGTCGCGCCCCGCGTCGTGATGGAGATCCTCGGGCACAGTCAGATCAGCATCACCATGGACGGCTGCACGCACGTCGTCCGGGACACTCAGCGCGAGGCCATGAGCCATATGGACAGGCTGCTCCGGAGGCGCCCCGGTCGTCAGTGACCGCCGCCGTTGATGTCAGGAGTAGATGTCAAAGGCCCCGGACCATGATCGGTCCGGGGCCTTTTGCCTGGTGCCCCCGGCAGGATTCGAACCTGCGACACCCGCTTTAGGAGTTTTCCTTGGACGGGGCTGTGACCTGCGGAAACGTCGGCTTTGGGGTGTCTGGCCTGGGAAAACACTCCTTCGTAGTTCTCACGTGTTCGCGAGGTTTCCCAGTCTCATGTGTGCTGGATGTGTTCCGGAGCGGCAGGCTGATCCGGACTCTCAGCTGGCACGTCCGTAGGACCTACTTCGTTATCTCCGGAGCCGTGTGCGCTTCCTTCGGACCGCTGCAGGTTGGTCAGGAGCTCCCGTGCGTGGTCGCGGTAGCGCGCGACCTCCTCGTTGAACTCTGAGTTGTCCATGTCCAACCCTGCGGCCGGGCCGGGCAAGCCCGCTAGCTCCCGTAGGGTTGGCTCGAAGTCAGGGTCGAGGCCCTTGTGGCAGGTACCGCAGAGAGTGACGAGGTTCTCCTCCGCGGTTGGGCCAGCCATCCGCCAGGGGACGAGGTGGTGAACGTGCAGTTCGATGTCCGTGTGGTCGCGGGCCCTGCGACCACAGACCACGCACCTAAAAGCATCGCGCTTGAGTACCTCCATGCGCAGCTTCCGGCTGGGGGCCCGACGTTCCACGGCATCATCTGGCAGGTGCTTCGTGCCGAGGAATCCGAAGCCTCCGACCGCGACCGATCCATCGTGCATGCACTCTGAAGGGGCAATCACATCGGGGAGGCGATCTTCAGCAACCTGTTTGGTGACCAGAGCGTTCCCGCCCAGTCGTAGAAAGACTGCCAAGGCAGCGTCGTCGTGAACCGACACCCACTCCTGCCCCATCTCAGACCAGGCGCTGGTAACCGCTTCGGGCGCAACGAGGCTGGCAGCACGGATCTCCCAGCGAGGGTTCCGCTCGGAAAACCCAAACCAATGAGTCTGCCTTCCCCAATAGGGGTGCCCCCGTCGATTGGCTCCAAGAGTCAGGGCGTAGTAGTCGCCTCCAGTGGCGAAGGTCTTCATCTTGCGAAGTGTCTGCAACAGCCTTGCCCGGGCGGCCTCTTGTTCCTCTGCCATGACATGACTGTGCCATAGAGCACTGACACTTCGGATTCCCTAGAGCGCCGCGTCCCACTGCCCTGTCGGCGCAGGGCGCGCTAACGCCCTGATGCTGCGTCCGGAGCGCGGCGACGGCTCTACGGTTGGATGCGTAGCCCTGCGGGGTGCCAAGGCGTGAGCCCAGTGCCCGTGCTCGTGAGTCTGTTCCGTGAACCGGATCAAGACCCACGAGCTGTGTCCATGAAAGGGCCGAGCGACGCCTGTTCCTACGCGTCCGACGTGGACTAATCGCGCAGTAGGTGCATAGCCAGTACGGAACCATCCGGATGGATGGAGATGGGACCGTTCCAGCGTGGGGCCCAGATGTCGCGTGGCCATGTGGACCGGCGGGCGTAGATTTCCCGGCGGTACTGTTCCACCCGTCCTTCCTCAAGGTGGCGGAAGAGATCTACCGCGACTCCGGAGAACGCCTCGACGCGCTTCCGGTTGAGCCGGAAGACGTGGTCGGTGCCGACGAAGTCGATGCCGAAGAACCGATGCCGTGCGTCCTGGACGCTGTCCGTGGCCGCATGGGTCAAGCCTGCGAAGTGTCGTTGCCCTTGCCGTTTCGTCAGGTACGGGACGGTCGCACTTGTGTCTCCAGCGAAGGCCGTAAGGCCGGCTGCGGCTGTGCGGGCAAGCACGTGTTGAAACCACCCGTACAGTTCGGGACTTACGTGATAGCCGGGTTCGGGCTCAGCGGGCTTGTCGTTTTGCGAGGGTGGCTGGATGCCGGGATACACGTTCTCGTCTTCCAACGCGTGATCAAGAACGCGCTCCGGAGCGACCAGCCAACCTCCCTCTCCACCCGCCTCCAGGGTGTGAACCGTCAGCGGGCCGTCGAGTGGGAGTTCGGTGCTGAACACCAGACACGGTGTCGCGTCCCAGGCTCCGATGTGCACTGCCTCCACGTGGGCGGAAGCCGAGGCAAGCTGAGTATGAGAGGCGGAGAGCCCGCTGTGGTTGCCTTTGCACGCGATCGGGAAGACACGAGAGGGCTCGCCTGGCCTCCATACCTCGGCGAAGAACTGCGGTCGGTATCGGTAACCCGACTTCGGACCGGAGTCCCTGCTGGTCAAGGCCCACCCTGCGCGCAGAGCTGTGTCAGCCGGCACGATCGAAACGAAATGGTTCGGATAGCGCCTGCTTAGGAGCCGTGTCGCGAGCGCCAGCGCGAAACCGGTGCCGAGTTCTCCCGACTGAAGCGCCTTGTAGTACTCCGCGGTCTCCTTACCCTCGGTGGAGAGCGCCATGAAGGAGTCCGCGTTCCCGGTCAGAGCTTGGTTGTACTTCAGGCAGCCCCAGTGCTCGGCGAGGCCGCGTCCCGCTCCGCGTCGTGCCAAGGTGATTGCCCGTCCAAAAGAGTGCAGCACATCCCAGGGCGTGAGTTGTGCGAGTCGGCCAAGATCCTTTGCGGGTATGGGGTCCAGCCCAGGCTTCCGGCGAAGCCGGTCGAGCTCCTTCTCCTCTCTCTGCTTGTCGTCGTCCGCCGCCGCGATACTCACGCCCCCGGCCAGTTCCGTGTTCGAGTGGACCGCGACGTTGGACGGCTCCGCAAGGTCCCTCAGCACTTCTGCCGTGATCTTCAATCTGCTCCCCCTCGTGATCCGATGTGCCTGGATTGAGCACTTGTGGCCCGGCAGCCACGCCGCAGATTCCTTGCGTGACGGCCTATGTGTCGGCTTCGGGCTGGCTGGCCGCGAGGTCGTTGAGGGCGCCGTTCACGACGTACCAGGACACAGTGAGCGTGTCGCGGTCGGGAGTGTGCGCCTCGCGAAACTCACGCCGTGGGTGGACGAAATTGCGGTACTCGCGAAGCGTCTGGCTGAAGCGCTCCATGTCGACGTCGATCCAGCCCGCCTGGTGGCAGATGTCGATGAGGGCCTTGAGGCCGATGAAATTAGGGTCCTTGTTGCTCAGCAGGGAGGCGTCGCGCTCCTCGATCACCGTAAGCAGGACGCCTTCGAGGAGGCTGCCCAGCATGATGATGGCCGCGATGTGAGCGCCGTTGGCGAAGCAGGTGCGGGCTTCGTCAAGTCGGCGCTGGAGCAGTGCGGCCATCCGTGGTTCACGGATGATCTCTGCCATGGTGGCCTTGAGCTCGACCGGTGCCTGCTGGCCCGGATGTGCCAGAGCCGGGTCACAGGCAACGATCCGGGGTCGGCCGCCCGGATTCTCCAGACGGAAGCCCTCGTGGACGAGGAAGGTGTTGACCGCGTTGACGATGGTCGCGAGGACACCGGGTTCGTCGAGGTACTCGCGTGCGTCTGCGAGTCTGACCAACACTTTCTCCAGCTCGGTCGGGCTGTCACGACGAGCAGTGAGGAGCTGGAGAGTCCACTCGCCCCGGTACTCGCCGTCGTACTCGGGCACATTGAGCCACCCGGCGTTCTCCAGGAACTGGGCGATCTCGAAGCCTCTGCGGTAGTAGAGGTGGTCGTCACCGCAGATGACGCGGGCCAGCTCCTTCAAGGTGTTGCCGTCGAGCGGGCCCAGAACGGCTTCTTGCGTCATGCGGCGTCGTCCTCTGCGGTGTCGTCGTCGATTCGGTCGTCGATCTGTTCATCCCGGGTGTCCTCGTCGTCGGTGAGCCCGTCGTCCGAGGAGAGGTCGAGCGGCTTCCACTCGGCTTGAGAGCCGGCTGCCTTGGCGGCTGGAGCGGAGCGCGGGTAGCTGGCGGGGCGGATCTCCTGGCGGTCGAGTTCCTCCCACAGGCCGTCGAGCGCCGCGTCGGGATCGAAGCGGAATTCGCTCTCCCGTACCCGCCAGAACTCCCAGCCCACGCGCTTCAGTTCGCGGTCCCGCCGCTGGTCGTTCTCGATCTGCTGCCGCGTGGCGTGGTGGAAGGCGTCGCCATCGCACTCCACGGCGAGACGGCCGCGTGCTCCCACGACCACCAAGTCAATGCGCTTGCTGCCGGCCGGAAACTGCGGGATCACGTGGTAGCCCCGCTTCTTGATCTCCAGATACACCTGCTGTTCGAAGAGCGAGTCGAAGGGAGCCCGACGGACGTCCGGCAGCACCGGTCCGATGTCGTCGGCGGCTTCCAGCGCGGCGGGCGGGTTATCCATGTATGTCAGGAGGTTGAGCCGCAGGTCGTGCGGCTTGAGACGGTCCGGCGGGACCGAATAGAAGAGCCACATCTGATCCTGGGCCCTGCTGGCGGCGACGTTGTACGCCTGCTGCTCGCTCTTGTTCCCGCCCGCTGCCCGCGGCGGGTTCGTCACGACCATGGACAGCAGGATCACGTGACGCTCGTCGCCCTGGAACGAGGCCGCGTTACCGACACGGATCCGGTGGCGCTCGCGCACGGTGGCCGGCAGTCGCTCGATGAGGGACTCCAAGAGCTTGATCTGCCCGAAGCCCTGGAGCACGATCACGCCCATGGTCTTGTCCTGGTAGGCAGGGTCCTCGGCCAGGCGGGCCAGGCAGTCGACGATCGCCTCGGCCTCCTTGGGGTTGTGGACACGGCTTTCGCGGCCCGCGACCACGGCGCCCTCGACGAAGTGGGTACGCAGCGGGTCCAGCCGTTCGGCGTCGTACTGGCGCAGGGGCAGGAGCTTGTTGTTGTAGAACGTGTTGGAGGACCAGTTGATGATCTCCGGCACGCAGCGGAAGTGCTCTTCGAGGCGGATCACCTGCGGGAAGAAGGTGGACAGCAACTGGTACAGGTTGGTGTGCGGCGTGTAGAGCTGGCGCAGCCGGCTGGGCATGTCCGGCAGATGGGCGGCCAGCTTGTCCTGGATGGCTTGGTGACGGCCGTTGCGTGTGAGGGCGGGCGCGCACTGTTTGTCGTCACCGACGACGATCACGCGGGGAGCCAGCCACAGGAGGAACAGTGCGTCCATGCCCGCCTGACTGGCCTCGTCCACGATGACGACGTCGAAGGCATCCCGCCTCGCCTGCACCATCTCGGCGACTTGGGGGATGGGCATGACCCACGCAGGCACCGCGTCCTGGGCCACGGACATCGCATCGCGTGCAGCGGCTCTGAAGAGGCCCGTGTTCTTGCCCTTGCCCTTGCCGAGGGACGCCATGTGCGTCCGGTACGCCTGGAGCGCCGAGCGCTGTTGCTGCGTCATCCGCTCCAGGCAGTGCAACCGCCCCCAGGCTGCAGCGAGTTCACCGGTCACCTGCTCCAACCGGTCTTCGTGCTCGCTCAGATCGCCTTCGAGCTTGCGCTCCAGGCCGGGCGTGCGCTGCCTTTCCAGGAACTGTGACGCCTTCGCCCATGCCCATGCCCGCTGCAGGGAGCCCAGCCGCTCCTCCCACTTGGGGTCGGCGGCGTTGTCGAGGAGGCGGCCCGCAAGCAGGGAGTGGCCGGCGCGCAGGGCGCCCAGCAGTTCGGCGCACCGACGCGTGCGGTGCTCCCGCCGGTGTGCGGCCGCCAGTGCCTCCAGGGCCTCGGCATAAGCCTCCACATCCTGGTCGCGGAGAGCCTGTACCAGGGCGATGGACTCCGTGGCCAGCTGCGTGCCGCTGACGGGGGTACGAAGGAGTTCGTCCCACGCGGCCAACTGCGCAATGGCCTCGTCGGCGGCCCGTCGGCCACGGAGCGCGGCGACACCGGTGTTGAAGTCCTGCCACGCCTGGCAGGAGCCGATCGTCAGCCGTACCCCGTGACGCACGAGAAGCGCGTCGACGCGGTCCCTGGCCGAGCCGAATGCCTGTATGTGCTCAAGGCGCTCGGCGCGTGCGGTCAGTTCGGCCAGCCGCACCTCCACGTCCCCCGGCGGGACGGCGGCGTTCACCTGCTGCCAGCGCGTGGCCGCCCCGGCGAGAGCGGAGTGCGCCCGGAGGTGGGCCAGTACGGCGTCCAGATCCTCAGTCGTTTGCGGTGTACGGCCGTCGACAGCGCAGCAGTCCAGCAACTCCTGTGCGTTCTTCTGTGCTTTGCCCGGAAACCGGGACCGCAGGGTCTTGCCTGTGGCCAGGTGGTCCCGGAGAGCGACACCGGCGGTTGTCAGCTGGCCTGCCTTCTGGGCCGTCAGGTCCTCGGGCATGGTCACCAGACGCAGACCCAGCGCATCCACGTTCCCCGCGACCTCGCGGATGTCGTCGGTGACGGCGGCCACCCGCTGCCACAGTCCGAGGTCGGATCGGCAGAGCCGGTCCGTCAGCGCCCGGGTGATCCAGGAACCGGTATCCCAGCGTGTGGCGTCGGCAGGCATTCCGAGGTGATGAAGGGCCGTCTCGCAGGCATCGAGCAGCGACGCCAGTTCGGAGGTCACGGACACGTCGAGATGGGCAAGTACGTTCCGGACCTCGACGGCCTCTGCGGACAGACCCTCATCACTGAGGCGGCTGGCTGCGAATACGTCCGCAACTTGCTGGCGCGAAGGAAGATCGGCAGGCACGGGAAGCGCGCTGCTGACCCGCGGTTCACCCGCGCCGTCACGGACCAGGACGAGCAGTTCGTGGGCCTGCTCGGAGGTCAGCGGCGGGACGTCCTCGGCGGTATCGGGCAGGCGGCCGATCCATCCGAACTCTTCGGCACCGGCATGGACCCGCTCCACGATCTCGGCGAGCGTTCCTGCGTATCCCGGTGCCACGCTCCGATGCCGGTACTCGGCCTCCCGGAGTGAGATTACCTGCTCCGTGAGCGTCTCGATCCGTCCCCGTGTCTCGTCCCGCTCGCCGGTGAGGCGGCGGATCTCAGCGCGTAGTTCGGTAGGGTCGCTTGCGGCCACCTGGTCGGTGAGCGCGTTGATGGTGCGCTCCAGCTCGCCCTCGCTCTCGCCGTCGTGGCGAGTGGAGCTGAGGAGTAGGACGCACAAGTCCCTTACTGCTTGAGGAAGTTTGTCCCGCAACACGGTGAGAGGCTGGTCGCGGGCGCTGGTGACGAGTACCCGCTGGCCCTGTGCGAGCAGTGCCGAGACAAGGTTGGCGATTGTGTGGGTCTTGCCCGTTCCCGGCGGCCCCTGAACCACCACTCCGGTGTCGTGCTCCAGGCGCCCCAGCACGCTGCGCTGTTGAGCATTCGTCTTGCCCGGGAAGAGGGGGTCGTCGCCGAAGAGTGGCGCCCTCCGGGCCCCGTCCCAGGCGGTACGGTCGGCCGTCTCGATGGTCATCGCCATCTGGGCGAGGCCGAGTGGTGCCCGGCTCTCCGAGGCCACCGTCTCGGCGATCTGGTCGTAGAACCGCAGCAGGGAGTTGAGGTTGCGCGGTCGCAGGACCAGGGCCGGTGCGTAGGTGAGACGCGCCCCCAGCTCAGGTGCGCGGGGTGGCTCCCACGCTGCGCTGAAGCCCATGGGCCGAGTGGTTGCCCGCTCCTGCCACTGCGCGAGCTGCTCCAGTGCCTCAGGTCCCAGCGGATCCATCCCGCGAGCTGTGATCTCCTCCGAGAGAGCGGCCCCGCGCTCGCGTACCCATCCATCGTCGCTGTCCAGAAAGTCCTGGTCTTCGAGACGCAGGGCGCTCTCTGGCGACAGTTGTACCGTAAGCCGCGCCGTGCGGCGATCCACCGATGTCTCTACCCGATGGGCAAACAGATGGCGGTGCACTACGTCGCCGTCCGGGGCGACCCAGGTCAACAGCCCTATGCCCAGAACGAGTTCCGTCTGGTCGTCCTCCCGGGCCAGCTTTTGGTGCCACGCGTACAGCCGGTCGTAGAGCTCGCGGAGCGGTCGTTCCGCGCGCTCCCGCGCCGCCCACCGGCGCCAGCGATCCAGCCATGTTCCGTAGGCCCGCAGCACGTCACCGGCCTCTTCACGGCGTAGGGAGCCTTCCTCCGCCGGCTGCTCCCTCTCGTCCGTGACGCGTACGAGCTCGCCCCCCGGCCCCTCTTCCGCAAGAGGCGGATCACCTGCGTCGGGATCCAGGCAGCGCGTCGGCTCGACCCAGCCGTCGAGCGAATCGGGCAAGTCTGGCGGCGCACTCTGTGGTACATGGTCGAGCGTCAGCAGCACGCCATCAGGGCGCGGTGTCGGCCTGTGGACGGGTTCCGGCAGCCCGGCCAGCCACAGGCGTTCCCGGCTGCGGTCGTCACGCTGTCGCTGGTGGCCGCTGTGGACCATGTCGCGTAGGAAATTGACCAGCCCTGCTGTTTGCCCGATGACGTCGGGGTCACTCGCATGGCGTCGCGGATCGTTCACCGTTCTCCTCTCGGCTGCTGACGAACGTTTCAGGATGAGGGTCGGTTGAGAGCACAACAATGAGCCCGGGGCAGGATGACCGGATCTGTCTCACGGATTCGGCGCCGCGCACGTCGTTGAATGGGCTGTTCCCGGGCGTGCCGAAGGGGCTGGTTGGGCGCGCTCCGCGGTCCTTCCGTCAGGGGTCTCTACGCAGGTGGGAGGCACTGTGGAGAGGCTGACGGAAGATACCGGCACCGGCTTGAAATCCGAGGTGCTGCGGGTATGCGAACGAAGGGTTGAGGCTACGGCGAATGATGACCGGTTCCGGTGCAAACCGGACGTCCGGCTTGGTAGCCGAAGCGCGGAGTGCCCACGTCATGACAGCCGGCGAATACCGGTTACTGCTCGGAAGCCTACGCGGTGGCCCCACAGGCGGACCCGGCACAGATGTCTGCCGGTGTCGGCGATCGAGTACGCGGCTTAGTACATGGGCGTTGGCGGGCATGCTGCCGCACTCGAGATCTTCATCCTGGGTCCGGGGAGCAAGCGGGTCCGACCAGGGCCGTGCCATTGTTGAATCCGTTGATGACCGGTTGGCGCGGGGGGAACGGCGTGAGGCTGTCGCGGGACATCACTGGGTGGGCGTTCATGGTGGAGGTGGATGGTGTCTGGCGTGCCGGACTGGCGGTAGGACTGGCCGGCATCAGCCCGTTCACCGCCGGTGACGGGACCGGAGGCAGCCTGTTCACTCGCGCGAACAGTTGGTGGGGCCTCCCGGTGCTCCTCTCGTTGAACGAACTGCCCTTCAGTCACCCCGTCGATCACAAGTGGTGTGTCACGCAGGCTGACGGAGGCGTGCTCTCCGTCTTCAGCCCAGATGGCGCGTACTTTGTGCATGACCTCCGCCTGGAAGAGCCGCCTGGCTGGCGGGAGACGGCGACCGCCTCGGGTTCGGTCATGCTGGTCGTCTCCCACGTGCTGCCTGTCATGGATGATCCGATCGGCGCGATCGACTTCGAAACGCGGCAGGGGATGGTGTGCGCCGGCTCTGTGCGCTTCGGAGAGCCGGCCTACGAATCGCGTGATGAAGAGGATGGCCCGCCGACGGTCAGGTTCTTCATCGACCCCGTCGGCACGCTGATGGAGCTTGCACATCACGTGTGCGACCGGATCCTTTCGCTGTCCCAGGCGAAGCAACAGGCGCGCGAACTGGAGCAGACGCGACAAGCCTTGGCGGAACGCGCGGACCAAGTGCCCGCCGAGACGATGGTGGAACTGCTTTTCCGGGACGAGTTCCACGATCACCGCGGTCTGGTCGAGCTCATGTACGTCTACTGGAGGCTGGTTGCCGAGGTCGCCGACGCCTGTGGGGCGGAGGCCGCCTGGCGGGACGCGGCGCTCCGGACTGTCGAGTCGGCCGTCGACCTGGTGGCGGACCGGTGTGATCGCGCGGTGTTCGAGGAAACCGACGCGGTGGTGTCACGGCTGATCGACAAGCTGAGCGATCCCGCCGAACTGGAAGCCGGGTTGCTGGCCGCCGCCCGGTTGCGGATGGCCACTCGGGGAGCGGAGGACTTGGCCGCCGACCACTACGCCCGGGGGATACGCACCGTCTGGTCCGCTCGGCTGGAGGCTGACCTGTACCGCACGTGGTTCACCGACGAGGAGCCCTTCCAGGTCGAGTCCCACCGGCTGGTGACGGAGGCGGGACATCTGGTGCTGCGCGCTCTGGAACTTGACGGTGGGACGCAAAAGGTCCGGCTCCAGGCGTCGTTGGCGCAGATCCTCGCGGACGAGGAGGGAGTTGATCGAGATGCCGCCGACGCCGCGTTGTCGGCATGGCTCGACTTGTCAACCGCCGACGATCTGGATGTCGCCCTGTTTCTGCTCAGGGTGATGGACGGGATTCCCCCGGCCCTGGTCGACGGGTTGCCCAGGGCGGTGTTCGGGGCGCCCCTGGCCGATTTCGTCGCCGCCCATGGCAGCAACGTAACCGCGAAGGTGATCAGCCAGGGCGTCAACCTGGCCCGGGAACACGCCGACCGGCCGCTGCTGCGCACCGTGCTGGACTGGGCAGAGCGGCTCGGGGTCCGCTGGGGCCCCGCCCACCGCAGGCAGTTGATCGAGGCACGGCTTCACGTGCTGCCCGACGACCCCACCGACTGCCCGGGGCCCGACCATGCCCTCGCGACGTCGTTCCCGGAATCCTGGACCCCGACACAGCGGTCGGCGGCGCTGCTGCATACAGCCGCACATGCCCGCGACCGGGGCCGGCCTGCGCTGGGGATCACTCTCCTGCGGCAGGCGGGCGATGTACGCAGCGAAGAGTTCAGGCTCTTGGTAGCGGATCTGTACTACCAGTCGGCCAAGAAGGGCGAGACGGTCTCCGGTCTTGGCCCGTTCCCTTGGGATCGCTACGCGTACGCGGCACACACCTACGCCTCGCTTGGCTTCGAGGAACTGGCGCGGGCGAGCCTGGTGCCGTTCGCGCAACATATGGGCAACCTCCGTGGCGACGAACTCAAGGCAGCGCTGTTCGCGATCACCCTGAACGTGCCGAACTTCGACACGAGCCGCGCGCCCGAACTCGGCGGCGTACTGCGCGACGTCGTGCACTCGGCGGTCTGGCAGCTCACGTTGGAATCCGAGAGGCTGCCGATGGGGCTGATGCTCGGTTTGCACCAGGCGGGCAAGGGACCGGAGCTGGGCGCATGGGGGCGGATCGACGGCCCGCTCGCGCTGCCTACGTACATCCAGCACTTTCTCGGCAAGCTGCGCGACCTGGAGAAGCCCGCCGCCGTCCATGGTGCGTCCGGTGCGTCGCCGCACCTGCTGAACGCACTGGACTCCGACCGCCGTCCCGGCGGCCACGACACCCAGCAGATCGCCCGGAACCTGCGGTGGCACATCTCGTCGCTCATCGACCACGAGTTGAGCCGCCGCTCGGCACCGCTCATCGACGACCAGCACCTCTGGGCGAAGACGCACGAACTGCTCGACGACCGGACCGTACTGCTCACCTGGTTCCTGCCCGCCGCTGTGAGCGGCGCGGCCGTGCTTCTCGCGGTCACCAGGCAGGGCCGGTCCCTGGCCGTGCACTTGGGCGACGGCGCGGACGAGAACAACGACCGGCACCCGGTGGCGGACCGGGTCGAGGCGATCCGGACGGAGGTCCAACGCGACCCGCTGTTCGGCGACGTGACACCGGAAGGCAGCCAACTGCTGCGGCAGCCAGGCGACATACCACTCGGCGCCGGCGAACTGTGGGACAAATGGCGGGCCCAGGGCAAGGACCGCATCCTGGCATGGCCGCACGGCGCGCTGCACTACCTGCCGCTACCGCTGTGCCGCACCGGAGACCGGATGATCGCCGACGACTGGACGGTCACCACCATCGTCGGCCTCGAGGCCCTGACGCCCACAGCAGGCCCCGTACGGCCGCGCCGTACCGCGGTGCTGGCCTCCGCCGACGGCGGCGTGCCCTACGGGCTGTACGCCGAACCGGCGTTGGAAGAGCACGCGCGGCAGGTCGCCGACGCGGTCGGCACGGATGCCGTCACCGGGCCTGCGGCCACGCGTGACAGGCTGCTCGCCGAACTGACTATGGCGGACGTGGTCCACATCGCCGTACACGGGAGGCTGGACCAGGACGCGCCGTGGATGCACTGTCTTTACCTCACTCCGGACCGTGACGACGACGGCCGGGTCTTCGCCTACGACTTTCTCGAAGCCGACCTGCGCGGCGTCCGCCTGGTCACGCTCGCCGCATGCGAGTCCGCGCTGGGCCGGTTCGACAGCGCGGACAACGTCCGTGGCATCCCGTCGGCACTGATCACCGCTGGCGCGCAGGCCGTCGTCGGGTGTCTGTGGCCCGTACGCCCCGAGCCGGCCACGTACTTCTACCACCACATGCACCATCGGATCGCTCACGGCACGGACCCCGAGCCCGCCTTCCGCCAGGCCCAACTCGCCACCCGTGCCCGGCATCCCCACTACCGTGACTGGGGAGCGTTCACCTACCTGCATGGTCGGAGCAAGGGAGCCATGGCATGACTGAGGTCTGGTTGCACGAGGTCGAGCTCGTGCCGGAGCGCACGCTCGGGAGCCCGGCCGACGACGAGCCGCTGCGCGGCAGGCTCACGTTCGGCTGGGACGTGCTGCCTGCCGACCACGAGGGCGTGCCCGCAGAGTGGGCGTCCTACGTCAAGGCAACGCCCGAACGCGAGTTCCGGCAGCTGCTGATGGTGTGCTCGTTCCGTCCGGAGACACCGACCGGCAAAGGCGCGTTCCGCCACGCCTCCCTGGGGGTGGCACTGTCCACGCCGGATGGCCAGGCACGGCCCGTCGCGCGGCTGATCGACCCCGGCGAGCGCACCCGCCCGGTCGTCGGCTCCGGCATGGGCATGAACTTCACGGTCAAGGCAGGTGTGCTGGACGTGGGCGTGGAGAAGCCACCGGGCGCGGGGTCGGAGAGGGACGAGTGGATCGTCCGCGGCCACGGCGCGTCCCAGCCGAACCCGCAGTGGGAGTTTCGCCGAGTCAAGAGCTTCCCGTTGGTCGGCGACCACCCGGTGGCCGCGCTGGTGGAACTCGTGCCCGACCGACTGAACACGGCCGAGGTGCTGGTGGCGGCAGAGCTGGAGCACCGCAGCTGGGGGATCCGCCGCTACCGGGCACGGCTCGCACCGTCGCCACACGCCATTGTGCTGGCGAGGTGACCCCGCCACATCCGTCAACGGAATGCGCACGGCGAGCCGCTATTGCAGGAATCTTGGGGTCCAAGGCCACCGAAGAGGCCACCTCGGACGAGACCCTAACTGAAACTGAAGCAGCTACTACGAGCTGAGGCGGGAGGCGTCCGAAGACCACGCCGTAAGGACTGACCCGACGCACGTAGCCAATATTTCAATGCTAGAGCGGCTACAAAGTCCTCAAGAAAGCCGCCACCTCTAGCATGTTGATGTGGTAGTAGTCCTTGGGGTGGATAACAATAGTGAGTTGCTTGCAAATGACGCTTTGTCGTGAGCGAGCCACAAAAGATAGCAGAATCATCTTGAGCAGACTCTCTCGATTGAGGCAAGCGACGCGCGCCAGCTCGGATCCAACAATCGGGATCGAAATCTCTTTTCGCTGACCTCGGACGTAGGCGGCTTCCCACACGGCTCCAAGGCTCTGCCACAAGAAGTCTACGTTCGAGTTAGCAATGAGGTTGTTCTCCATTTTGGAATAGGCAACGCAGAAAAAATGCCGAGCAGGATCACCAAGTACGGCAACGGTACCGATCGGATAGCGATCACGCTTCCCGACAGGCTTGACCGAGATGTCTTCGGTCTCGGTGACAACCTCCGCTGCGAGCGTGGCCGCCAGCTCGGCATCGAGTCGCACCAGATCGTTTCCGTAGATTCGATCCTGGAACTGACCTTGGACGCTCGTCTGGTTGATCACCACATTGTTCGTCGTGTCGGTGTCAAAGAGATCATTAAAACCAATCACGAGATGCGTTTGCTGCTTAAAGAGGTCTCCGACCATAACCCGCACCGTGATGTCCGGGCTGCCAAACTCTCGGCTTGCCTCACGCCGCGGCCACGCGCGGATAAGACCGAACACAAGCGAGAATCCCAGCAACGAAAGCAGCAGCACCCACCGATCGTGGCTCGTAAGCTTGATGCTTGCCCACAGGGCCAGCGCCACTTGCAGGAGGCCGGAGGCCAAACCGAAGGCACCCAACGCGTTTCGAGCGAGAAGCGAAAGTCCGCGTTGGGTGCCAAACAGCAATCTGAAACTGTGTCGCACTGCTTACAATCCAAGGTCGGTGTAGACGTGCGCCTTGTACTGGTAAGGCCCCGTAAGGGGGCTAGCAGCAACCAGGTTTTTGTTGAACCTCTCCACGTAGTCATCCAGGGCGTACTTAATAATTGCGGGCTGGAAGGACACGTTCATCGAGTAGTGATCTGTCAGAGTGGTCGGGATCTTAGCGGACTGAACAGTCCGTGCCTGATCGAGATTAACAAAGACTACCGGCAGGTTACGCCGCTTGATCGCCTCGATCTCGTAGTACAGGAAGCTCGACGACCTGCCGGCCTTCGGCTTGGTGGTACCACTCAAGAGCACGACGGTCTGCTTAGTGTTTGAGAGCCGCTCGCCAAGGCGACGACGGATCGTTTCCGGCTGGCTTGTGTCCAACGCCGTATTGATGTCGTGCGCGTCGAAGAAATCGAACTCGATGTGCTCGTTCTCGCGCCACGCCTTCATCAGGTAGTAGGAGCGGATGTCCTCGCTGGCGAAAGCGACATAGGTCTTGTTGCGGTAGGCCACATGAACCCCTTCAGGGTCTCAGAGAACGACGTGCAGCACTCAACGACCGCTGCACGTCTGGAACTTCGGTCGCCAAGCACACGGTAGCCCCACGGACTGACAATCCCTCACGCTCCGTCAGGCTTGGGGCAGACAAAAGGAGTAGACCACCCTTCCTTCTGACTGATTGTGATCACTTCTGTCGACTGGTGACCGTGCTCATCTCCCGCTCCAACACCCAAGAGAGCGCCACGCCACCCTTGGGGAACGTCCACCCCTCGTAGGCAACTTCGACGTTCGGTGACGAATCCGATGCGGCGAGCTGCGTGTACCGCGGCTGACGAGGACCAGAGAGGTAGCCCAAGACGTTCATGTAGCGGATACCGCAATCGCCGTACCAAAGCTCAGCCCTGAAGTCCTTGGTCGGCTGGGCGAGGTCGAGGTGCAGGCCATGTCCGTGCTGTTGGACGAGCACGCGGCAGGTAGACGACACGATGACCGACTCCCCGGTCTTCACGTCGCCCCGAGGCTCACGGTGAAGACCTGGCCCTCCTTGCGGACACTGTGGCGGATGTTCTGTGCCTTGCCGTTCACGGCAACTTGCACTGGACGTTCATTGGGAAAGTCGAGCGCGGTCAGCGCAACGTGAGCCTGCACAGCATCCTGAAGTTGGCCGAGGCGCTCGGTGTGGATCCGGCGGGGCTGAAGGCGCCGGGAGGCGCAGACAGTGGCGGCGCTCCAACCTCAGCCTCCTGAAAATACGCTGGCATCGTGCCGCCTCTGGCGCAGTAGAATTTCCGGGGGCCGTCATCTCTTGGACGGCTCTGCCTACGCGCCAACGCTTGAGGTGCCCGTGATCTTCAGATCGGCAATATCTGCCTTCTCGAAAATTCTTCGGAAGTCATCGTCCGGCGAGAAGGCGGCCTCAGAACATCTTCTGAATCTGGCCACCGACTTCTACATGAAGTCACTCGATTTCAATGGTCTGCCCGTACATGCCCTCGACATGGACACGGACGGTCTACGAGCGCTCCTGCGCCCGCTGATCGAGGCAGGTGCTCTTTACGTCAACTACGGTGACCGGCATCCCAATCCGCATATCTTGGCGTTCGAGCCGGAACCGCGAGAGCAGCAGCTTGAAAAGCTGGCAACCAATGATTTGGCTGGAGCGTGTCTCTACCCCACGGTAGGACATCTTGAAAAAGTTGTGGACCGAGAGGCATACCGAAGCCGGCCGTACAGCCTTGAACTCGCACTCGGATATCCCACCCTTGGGCACCACTTCTTCGATCTCTCAATCCTGGAGTCGTACCGTAACGATCCTCGCTACTACTACAACTTCGACATCAGCGGCATGATCAGTATCCACGACGACCACTTTGGTCAGTCGACGATGGCGGAGCGGGATCAGGTGCTACTCCAGTCGTTCGGCCTAGCACTATCGAAGGACCACGGATGGGGCGTCGTCGTGTTTCGCCGGTACTTGTCATCGCTTTCGCCCGAACATCAGCAGATTTGGAAGGCCAAGCAGGAAGACGACAGGGACAAGTTTGTTCCGCACCCGGATTACTGGCGGTCGAGCATCCTGGGAGAGTGGCACGAGAAGCTTTCACTCTTCAGGGCATTCCTGGAGGAGATGGAGCAGGTCAACGCTCTCTGTCAGCACATCGGGCGGCCAGCACTCTTCCGGAACACCTATATCGAGAACCGACCGAATGACTTCGGCTACCTCATCCGTCCAACGGGTCGCGAGCTGGCTAACTTTGCTGGCGTCCTCGACAAGATGCTCTCAGACAACATCAACCGGGACTTCTTCCAGGACGAGGTTCCTTACGAGGACGAACTGCCAGACAAGAAGGGCCGCATTGTCGTCACGCAACGCGGAACCATCCGAATTCTTGATGAGTGGATCAAGCTGAAGTTCAGGACCTCGGACACCGAACTCATCGAGCACGCCATCAAGACGCTGAAGGATGTCCGCAAGAAGCGGAACCCGAATGCCCACTCGATCAGGCCCGACGAGTACGACATTACGCTGTTCAAGGAGCAGATTAAGCTCATGCGTAATGCCTACCGAGCAGTGGTAACGTTGCGGCAAATTCTGCAATTCCATCCGGCTGCGCGCGGCTACGAGGTACCGAGTCACCTCGAGGACCAAGAGGTGTGGGCGTTCTGAATCCGCTTCGCAGACGGTCGACGGTGACGGCGAGCTGGCGGACTTCGGGGATATTGGTGTCCGCGCACCGGGTCAGAAACTTCCACCGCGCGTGACCGATGCGGTGGCGGTCGGCGCCAGTGCGGGCCAGAGCGAGGAGGTTGCGCAGGGACTCCTTGGCGATCCACGCCGTCAGCAGGATGCGGCCGATCTTCCCCTCGGCCAGCAGCGGGTTCTACATCTTCGCGAACTGCTCATCGGTGAGGTCCTCGCGGTTGCGCAGCAGACGCCGTCTCGCCTTCCATTCCGGGTCGCTGGCGCGTCCGCGCCGTCCGCGGGTTTCGGTGGTGGTGCGACGCCGGACCATGTGGAGCATCTTGTTGGCGAGCTGGACGAAGTGGAAGTGGTCGACCACGACGGTGGCGTCGGGCAGGCCGGTGCGGATCGCGGCGCGGTAGGTGGCCGACATGTCGATGGCGACATGGCGGATGTTGTTGCGCCAGGTCAGCGGCGTGGTGGGCAGCCATGCCAGGACGTCGGCGATGGTGTGGCCCTCGACCTGGCCGAGGAGCCCGCCGTGGCCCAGCGCGTCGACGAACCCGGTGTGCCACCGGTCCCGGGTCAGGTGCCGGCTCTGGCCGGGTGACGATCGTGATCATTGCCGCTTCGTGGCCCACCTTGCGGTGGCATCCTCAACTCATGTTCCGACGCATTCGTTCCCAACTCGCCTTGCGACAACGAGAGAAGGCGAACGCAGCGATACGTAAGTTGTGCGAGGACGCCGAGTACTTGGGCATCGGTCCGGTTCCAGGACCAGTTCGGGTCGCACTGCGTGCCCACCACGAGACCCGTTGGCAAACGTGGGCGGTTCTGAGTGGGCGGTTCGTGAGTCTATGTGTGGTTCTGGTGTCGCCTGATGGTGTGGGCGAAGCCGGAACGTGCCGGTCCGATGCCGGTGGCCTGCT
>NZ_JBSFWK010000079.1:0-22292 GCF_053594815.1 Streptomyces sp. NPDC002577
ACAAGCGGCAGAACCTTGAAAGCCACACCCGACGCCCCTGGGCGGACCAACCATACGAAGGGCTCGCCCGGTCCCGGAGAAGAACGTAGGGAACCGTGAGACGACCGTAGCCGCTTCTCACGGATGCATGCAAGCCGTACCATGAGGTGCATGAAGGAGTCCGTGACCGAACAGCCCGGCCTGCCGCCCGCACAGGGCGAGGAGGAGCACCTCTCTCTCGCCCTTGCCAACAGCGCGATCGCGCTGGCCGGCGGGCACACGGTCGATCTTCTGGGCACTCCCGCGCAGGCGAACCACTGGCTGACGGAACGCGGTCTCGCTCCGGTCGACGCCGACATGCGGGAGATGTGCGCGACACAGCTGCGCTCGCTGCGCGAACAGATCAGGTCGCTGTTCGCCTCCCGCGCCGAAGGTCTGCCCGGCCTCCCCGCCGCGGTCAGAGCCATCAACGACGCGATGACCCGCGTCCCCACCGCCCCGCTGCTGCAGTGGGACGACAAGACCGGCCCCTTCCGCGCCACCCCCCACCCCACCACCGCGATCGTGGACCACGCCCTGGCCACCCTCGCCGCTGATGCCTCCGACCTGCTCACGGGCCCCGACGCGGACCGCCTCACCGCCTGCGGCTCTGCCCCCTGCAACCGCTACCTGCTCCGCTACGGCCGCCGTCACTGGTGCTCCACCCGCTGCGGCGACCGCGCCCGCGCCGCCCGCGCCTACGCCCGCCGCGCCACCTCCCAATGACGCTGCAGCCACCCAGCGACCACCAGCGCTGAATCGAACAACGCCCAGGCTCGCTGCTGTTCAAAGTGCTGAATATCTGCTGTCCGATCTCGGTTCTGGCACAGATCTCGCGAACGAAGCCACCGCCGCCGAGGCCCGCAGCGGCGATGGTGTCGGCGTACTTGAGAAAGTGCTCAACGAAGTACAGATAAACGTGCTCAACTCGGCAGTAGTCGAGGTGGGGCTCGGAAGGCCCGGGCCGCGACGAGTGCGACAATCTGACGGTGTCTGAGGAGTTCTCGCGCTGGTATCGGGGCCGCTTGGTCGTCGGGCCGTTCAGGCCGTTCATGGCCAGCGAACTACTGCTGGCTGTGGGGTCTGGAGGCAGGTTTCACAGAGGATCCGCTGCGCTGCGAAGCCGTTATCGACGTCTTTGCTCCAGGGTGCTGACAGCGTCGGCGCCCCGGTCAACGTTTCTGGTCATAGCTGAAGCGCTCCGGGATCGGTGGAGGCTCTATGCGTTGGCTGCAGCCGCCGGTTGGCGCCGGTGTCGAGCGTAGTAGTTGGTCTCATATGCGTAGGACGGGATTGTCCCGATCGCGACGCGTCGATGCCGGACTCCAGGAAGTGGGCGGTGAACGCGAAAGACGTGAACTGGGTGGACTCAACCGGTCGTCGCAACAGCGACTTCTTGGGCTGATAGTAGGTGCTCGTTCGGGCTTCGACGGGTGTCTTCCAGTCGAGGTGTCCGGGGCCTGTTGTTGAGTGCGAGAGCTACGGCGGAGAGCTCGTCGGCGTTCCATCGTGAGAGGTCGGTGCCCTTGGGGAAGTACTGCCGCAGCAGGCCGTTGACGCTTCGTATTCCAGCTGCCAGTACACCTGCGCGCAACGCCTCAGCAGCGCGGTACCGATCCAGCGCCCGCGGGCATCCTCCCGCACCGCGAGCGCCGGTCGGCCCATCGGTCCGCCGTGGTGCACGAACCTCCCCGGGACATGCCCTGGCTGGAGGTGGCCGGCAGTCTCAGGCGGGGGTCGCCATCCCGACGCGGACGGGTGAGGCGCCGGCGGTGACTCAGGGGCCGATGTGCAGATGGGGTGTCCAGAGCGAGGGCCGTTCGGGCTCTCGCTCGCGTAACCGGGACACGGCGTGGTGGAGGGACTCGGCGACGGTCGCGCTCTGCCGCTCCGTCAGGTATTCGTAGAATGCCTTCACCAGACGGGTGTTGGCCTGGTCTGTCACCGGCCAGAGGCTGCCCACCAGGTGGCTGAAGCCGGCGAGCTGGAAGGCCGACAGGAGGTTCAGGGACTCGTCCGGCAGGTCGAGGCGGTTCTGGGCGGTGCCGCAGGCGGACAGGAAGGCCAACCCGGCCCGGTCGGTGCGGGCGGCCGCGATGTCGGCGATGTGCAGCCGGCCGTCGTGCAGGACGAGGTGGCTCTCGTGATGACGGTCTGCGTCGTGTCCGGCGTGGCAGGCCACATGGACGATGTCGTGGTCCGGGACCGCCGTCATCAGGCGCTCACGGGTGGCGGCCGGCCCACGCAGCAGGCGGGCGCCGGGAAAGGAGCCGGTGAGCACGGCCGCCTCCTCGTCGGCGGCCGGCAGGTCCGGCGCGCCGGGGGTGCGCGGCAGGGCGACCACCAAGGGGCGGCTGTCCGGGCTGGGCCGCCAGGAGCGCAGGCGGCCGAGCGCATGGACGGTGGGGACGTAGGACGACACCACGAGGGCGAACGCACTGCCCTCCTCCCGGCGTTCGGCCATGTGCAGCGGAAAGTGGCTCAGCGGCCCGGTGGGACACCACCACATGCGCGGCGGAACGGCCCCGCCCGGCAGGCCGCCGAGGTCGTCCCGCAGGGCGTCGAGAACGGGCCCCACGACGGCGTCCCAGAGGAGGGCCAGACCGGTACGCAGGGCATGCACATGTCGCGAACGGCGAAGCGAACGGCCGTATCGAGGAGGGCGGCCGCTTCCTGCTCGGCTTCGGCGTCGAGCAGGACGCCGAGATCGTAGGAGGTCGCGTAGGCATTGAGGCGCCGGGTGAGCGGATCGGTCTCCGGGCCGGAACCGGCATCCCGGCCGGTGGGGTTCAGGTCCGGCGGCAACGCAACCACTCCTGCCTGCTGTCGTCCCAGACGAGCGTACGGCCGCGCAGCTCGGACCGGTCCATGGCGGTCAACTGCCGTACGGCTTCGGGCGAGATGGGATCGGGCATGACGAGCTGGAGGTCGGCCTCCGGGTCGAGGATGCTGACGAAACGGGAGCCGTCGGGTGGGATGCGCGGGGCCGGCGCGGAGGCATCCGGGGCTGAGGGGTCCGGGGCGGGATTGTCCGCATCGGAGTCGGCCGAGGCGGAGGAGTCCGGCGTGGGTCTGCCGCGCCGGGCCAACCGGGCGCGCAGGCCTGCGTAGACATCGTCGGCCGATTTACCGGCGACCGCCTGGACGAACGGAATGATCAACGACGTGGCGGCCCCGCTGAGCACCAGCGACACCCAGTCGGGCAGGTCGCGCAATGCCGGGGGCTCGGCCGGCGCACCCCTGTCGGCAGACGACAGAACTTCGGCGATCGCGGCGGCGGGTGGGGCGGCGCCGACGGCCGCGGGGATCCGCCGGGTCCGGCCGTCGGGTGCGGAGATCTGCCACTCGCCGTCGGCCGTGCTGTAGCACACCACGAGATCGTGCGTCTCGTCCGGGAACCGGCGCGGCGTGGCGCGCAGCCACAGCCAGCACAGGTCTCCGGTCCCGTCGCCACTCTCGTCGTGATAGACGTTCCGGCGTACGACGCTCAGGCCGTAAGCGTCCAGGGCCTCGGTCAGCTCGGCGAGGCGCGCGTCCAGGGCGGACCGCCCGGCCTGCGCGCGGTCGCCAAAGTCCAGCGCGCTGTCATGGTTCACGTCGATGTCACACATCCTCGTACGGTGGCTCGGCGATGCTGTCTGCCGTGCGGTCCGGGCCGGGGCCATGCGGCAGCCGGTCGACCCGTTCCATGGCGGCCTGCCGCATGTCCGGATCCTCGGAGAGCGCGGCGCGTTCAGCGGCGGCGCGGGCGCCCTGCGGATCCCCCAGCCGTACCAGGGCATCGCTCAGCAGGATCAGGGACCACGCGGCCACGCGCGGATGTCTGGAGCAGACGGCCTGTTCGAACGCGACGCGGGCGCCGTCGAAGTCCCCGCGCTGCAAGAGCATGCACCCGGCGCCGTACGCCGCCGAGGGTGCCGCCTCCGGGTCGCCGGAGCGCATCGCCTCGCGGTACGCGGACAGCGCGCCGTCCGTGTCGCGTTGCTCCTCCAGCAGCATGCCGAGCCGGAGTGCCGCGTCGGCGGCTGAGGCGGGGTCCGCGCGGCCCGGCTCCATGCCCTGCCGGTAGGCCTCCTCGGCGCCGGACACGTCACCACGACCGCTCAGCAGTCGGCCCAGGCCGGTCAGTGCCAGGCCCACCAGGCGGGGAATGCCACAGGTGGCCGCCTTCCGGTACAGGGACACCGCCTGTTCCGGATCTCTCTGCTCCGTCATCGCGGCGAGTTGGAGCCGGGCGACGGCCGCGGGTTCCGCCTCCTCGGCCTCGGCGGCGAGGCGGAAGGCCGCCACGGCTCCCTCGGTCTCGCCCCGCGCGCTCAGCAGAAGCCCCATCCGGCCTGCGGCACGCGGCGCGGCGATGCGGTGGCCGGAGTCGACGGCGACCTCGAACGCGATCAGGGCGGCCGCGGTATCCCCCTGCTCCTCCAGCAGGGCTCCCAGGTCATGGGCCGCCGTCCCGCGCAGTCCGGCCGGGTCGCCGGCCCAGGTGCAGGCGGCGAGCGCCTGTTCGTACGCCGAGCGTGCCGCTGCCGCGTCGCCCTGGCCGCGCAGCAGGCCGCCGAGGTTCAGCGCGGCCAGCGTCGTGCCGATCGGGTCGTCCATATCGATCGCCTCGCGGTACGCGGCGATCGCCTCGGCCGTACGATCCTGGCCCGCGAGCGACTGCGCCAGGTTGACGCAGGCCATCGCGGCCATCATGGAGTCGGCGCGCGCGCCACGGCGGGCAGCGCTCGGCTCGTCCGGTGTGCCGTCGAGCGTGCCGTGTCGCCGAGGGCGGACGCCGCTGTCGGTCCCGCCGTCCGCGACCGCCTGCCGATAGGCACCGAGCGCGCCGGGCGTGTCGCCGCGTTGCTCCAGATCGCTGCCGAGGCGGAACCCGGCGTAGGAGGCGATCAGCGGTTCGGCGCTGCGCGAGGCCTGCCGCAACGCCGACTCGGCGATCTCGGACCTGCCACAGGTGCGGGCGGCCTCGGCGACCGCTATCAGCTCGAGCGCGTCACAGCGCCGTAGCGCGAACTCCCATGCTTGGAGTGGCACTTCGGGCAGATCCGCGTGGGAGGTGAGGAATTCGGCGGCCTGGAACGCGCGCCCGGCCGCCGGTGCCGGGGCCGGGTGCACTTCTTCCAGCAGCGCTGCCGTCGCCTCCGGCGGGCCGGTCAGGGCCCACGTCAGTGCGTCCGCCCAGCAGGTGTCGTCGGGCTCCGATGCCGGGAACTGCGGGCTGAACCGGGTGAGTTCACGCAGTTCGGCTTCCACGATCGGACGGAACAGTCCCATGCGCCGCCAGTCCACTGCGGCCCGCACCAGCACCGAGCCCAGGTTTGCCGCCTCGTCTCCTCCGCTGTCACCGGCGGCGCGCAGGCCCTCCTGCCAGCGCTGCTCCCATGCGGGCCCACCACCCACCGGCTCCCCGCCGGACGCATGTCGTTCGGCCTCGACCGCTTCTTTCCGCGCGATGGAATCGCTCGGAAAGACGACCGTCGTGGCCTGCTCCAGTACCAGGCGCGCGGTCGGCCCGAGCCGCCCCTCGGTGGACAGCAGGTGCTCGCGCACGTTGGACTCGACTGTCGCCAGAACGACGACCCGGGGTGCGAGCGCTCGGAGCCGGCCGAGGAGTTCACCGTCGATGCCGTGCGCGATGCCCAGATAGCGCTCCAGGTGATCGAGCCAGACGACCACCACGCCGGCGTCTCCCACCCGTAACGGCGGTTCCAGCGCGAGCAGTTCGGCCAGTGCCGCGGCGCCTGGCCGGGGCACCAGGAGCCGGGCGCCGGGGAGGGTGCGGCGCACCGCCTCCCACGCGGTGCGCCATCGGCCGGCCTTGGAGCCGCCGGCCAGCAGGACGAAGTCCTTGTCCCGCAGCGCGGAGTCCAGCGCGTCGTCCACCCAGGGCCGGGGCACATAAGGCTCTTGCTCACCCCGGCTGTACAGCGAGCGGGAGACACCCAACTCGCCATAGGGATCCGCGTCCGCGACCGAGGGCAGCTCCTCAGGGTCCGACGCCGCCGAGACCGCCAGAAGCGCACCGATCCGCTCGGCCCGCCTTACGCCCGACTCCCCCACCGAAGCCTCCCGTTGCTTCAGCCCTGCGTCGTCTCACCATAGCCCTGTTGCCTCGCGAAGCACTCACCGCTCCCGCCTGGTGGCGCAGCTGCTGGTCGCCCTGCACCACAGCCCGTGACGGCTCACATGCAGCCGACGCTCCCCTTGAGCTGGGGCCAAGCCTCCAAGCCATCGGGCGTGCGGACGTACGCCGCGGACTGGTCGGGCGTGAGCCACAACCGCCAACCGTGGTAGCGGTATCCCGTGTCGTACGCGTCGGCGGGCATCACCGGGACGTCGCCGTCGTACGGCGCGGTGAGCATGACGTCGGCGTCGAGCACACCGTCGGGGTCGCGGGCATAGTTCCTTGCGTTCTCGCCACGGCCCACGCGCAAGAAGTGCGCCGTCTGCCAGTCGCAGTGCTCCGCGCCGACGTAGCTGCTGATCTCAGCAATCGGTGCCCTCTTGCCGTCCTTGGTAGTCCAGATCTCGTACCCCAGTGAATCCGTGAAGCTCGCCGGGAGTTCGGCCGGGTCGCAGGAGGCGTTGGTCTCCGGGCCCCAACCGGGCCGGTTCTTCTGGTCCTTGGCCACCACGATGGCCACCTTGGTCCGGCCGCCGACGTCGAAGGAGTACAGCACGCGGTCCGATTCTCTGCGCTCCACGCGATAGCCGTACGGGGGAAGCTCCGGCTGGAACATGTCGAAGTAGAGCCTCAGGCCCTCCTCGGGCGAGCTGCCGCCGTCGTGCTTGCTCCACCCGTCGGGGCCGCCGCCGTCGTAGATCTCCCCGTCGCACTGAAGCGCCCGGCCCGCGGCGCCGGACGCGGTCCGCACCGCCTGCGGGGTGTCCTCGTCGAGGAACTTGGTGGGGACGTACAGCGGGCCGCTGTACGGCGTCGCCGGCGGCGTGCCCTCGACCACGATGTCCGGCCCGCCTCCCTCGTCGCACGCCACCACCGTCACGGCCACCATCACCGTCACCGCCACACATCTCCCGCGCATACGCATACCCCGCCCCTCTTCCACAGCTGTCGTCCCGCTCCACCGACGCGGGAGCGCGCCAGAACGTTCGAAGATCAGCGGACCGTCTTCAACGTACGCCGGCACCCATGCGCGGACATCTCCATCGCCACGCGCCCGCGCACGCAAGCGCCCATCGCATAACCGACCTCCCCCACGATCCCGGAGTACCGGGACTGCTGTCTCAACTAACTGGTCGTTTGCGAGAACGCACGCGGTGCTGGGTGGAGTGAGATCAGCCGTTGTCGAGGCCGTCGATCAGGCGGTTGAGGAACCGGGCGAAGGTGGCTTCGGGGGTGAGGAGGCGCCCGGGGGCGGACAGAGCCTCGGCGAGTTCCGGGCGGTGGCCGTCCGCGGCGACAGCGGCGAGGTAGCGCGCCTCGGCTGCGGCCCGGTCTGAGGACCGTGAGGCCGCGGCCTGCGCGATCTCGTGGGCGACATGCCCGGCCACGAATGCGGTGAGCTGGGCGAAGACCTCCAGCTTCGCCGCACCGTCCAGCCCGGTGGGCCGCAGGACGGCGAGCGCGTATTCCAGGAAGGCCAGCGTGTTCGGACCCGGAACGCGACGGGTGGACAGGGCGGCGGGCAGCCAAGGGTGGCGCAGCATGTGGGCGCGCTGCAGGTGGGCGATGGCCTTCAGATCGGCACGCCAGTCGCCTGTGTTGGGCGGGCCCGTGACCGTCAGTTCGCCGCTGACGTGATCGACCATCAGTTCCAGCAGCGTCTCCTTGTCGGGGGCGTAGCTGTAGAGCGACATGACGCCGGCTCCGACCTTGGCGGCGACCCGCCGCATGGTGACCGCTTCGAGTCCGTCCGTGTCCGCAAGGGTGACGGCCGCCGCGGTGATCGCTTCACGGCCAGGATGGTGGTGGAACCGGAGGTCCTGGCGGCGCTGGAAGAGGTCGCGGCGCAGGAAAAGGGGCCGCGGAAACCGGGCAAGTCGTCCCGGCGACCGTCGACTCGCCGGTCCGGGACTCCGAGCGCCGACGGCTGCGTCGGCGCCGCCGGGCCCGGCTCAAGGCAGCCGCGCTGGGTCGCTCACGCGGTGGGCTGACCAGCAAGGTCCACCTCGCGGCAGACCGGCGCTGCCGCCCGCTGGCGTTCGTGCTCACGCCCGGACAGGCCGCACAGGCGTACTCCTCGCGGGCGAACCGCGCCTACCTGCGCGGACACGGGATCAAGGCGGTCATCCCGGAGAAGGTCGATCAGGCCGCGAACCCAAGAAGCGCGGCAGGGACGGCGGTCGACCAGTGGCCCATGACGCTGAGCAGTACAAGGAGCGCAACAGGGTGGAACGCTGCATCAACAAGATCCGGGCATGGCGGGTCCTGGCCACGCGCTACGACAAGACGCCCGCGAGCTACACCGCTCCGCGCCGTGTCGAGGAGTTCCTCGATCTCGTTCGGCTGTGACACGTCGGCGCGGATGCCGATGGCGCGGGATCCTGCAGCTTCAATGGCCGCGACCGTTGCAGCGGCGCCGGCGGGCGGCCAGCTGCGAGACCACGAACGTGCCGCGGGCGCTTGTCAGGCCGCCCCGCAGACGCGCTACTGGGGTGGATCGGTGTCGTAGTCGTGCCGGGCCTGCTCGACCTTGTCCAGGTTGCCGGCAGCCCATTCGGCGAGGTGCGCGAAGAGTGGGGCCAGGCTACGGCCCAGCTCGCTGATCTCGTACTCGACACGAGGGGGGACCTCCGGGTGGTACGTACGCACGACCATGCCGTCGCGTTCCAGCTGCCGCAGCCGCTGGGTCAGTACCTTCGGTGTGATCGTGCCGATCCGTCGTTCCAGCTCCACGAACCGCAGGCGGCCATGCGTGTTGAGAGTCCACAGGATCGGCGTGGTCCACCGGCTGAACACGATATCGACAACCGCACTGGTCGGACAGGCAAGTTCCGGATCGGTCCCAGCGGCTGCCACCCAGTCAGCATTGCCGGCCACGCACGCCCCCTTGGGATAGTCACTTTCCCCTAGGTACCTACTATATCGACGGTGTTAGCGTCCCCGTGTCGCCCGGAGAGCAGCTCTCCGCGACTGTCCCGCCCGCTCAGGCGGCGACAACCATGCTGAATTGACACGGGAGTTGTTCATGTTCGTAGTGACGGGGGCAACCGGCAACGTCGGCCGATCGCTCGTGCAGGCCCTCACGGCAGCTGGTGCACAGGTGACCGCGACATCCCGGAGGATCTCCAAGGCGGATGTGCCGGAGAGCGTCCAGTACACGCGGGCGGACCTGGTCGATCCTGAGAGCCTTCGGCCCGTACTCGACGGAGCCGACGCGCTGTTCCTGCAGAACGGCGGGCCCAGCGCGCACCTGCTCAACCCGCAGGACATCCTCGACGTCGCCAAGGCCGGCGGCGTCGGGCGGGTCGTCCTGCTGTCCTCCCAAGGAGTCGCGACCCGACCTAGGTCGGCCTCCCACGGGGGCACGGCACGCTCCATCGAGGACGCCGTCCAGCAATCAGGCATGACCTGGACGATCCTGCGGCCCGCAGGCTTCAACTCCAACGCGTACGCCTGGGCCGAGTCGGTCCGCGCCCGAAGGACCGTCGCCGCGCCGTTCGCCGACATCGGCCTGCCGACCATCGACCCGGACGACATCGCCGAGGTCGCCGCCACAACCCTGCGCGAGGACGGCCACGCCGGACAGGTCTACGAGCTGACCGGGCCCACACTCAACACACCCCGCCAGCAAGCCGAGGCGATTGCCGACGCACTCGGCGAACCCGTCCGGTTCATCGAGCAGACCCGCGACGAGGCCCGCGCGCAGATGCTGCAGTTCATGCCCGAGCCCGTGGTCGAGACCACGCTGACCATCCTCGGCGAGCCCACCCCCGCCGAACAGCGCATCAGCCCCGATGTTGAGCAGGTCCTCGGCCGCGCACCCCGCACCTTCGCCGACTGGGCTCAGCGCCACATCGCCGCCTTCCGATAAGACCGCTGTCACCGGCCACGGCAACCCTGGGCGATCCATCACGACACACTGCGGAACCGCACTCCAGCAGTTCGCTCACCACGGAGTGGGACTCCAAGGCGAGCGGGTCCGGGGAAGCGCCGAACAAACGGTGGGAAAAATCAAGGCTCTGTCCGCAGTTCCGTGAAGCTCATGGCTGGGTGAGGATCCGGACCCGGAGGAGTTCGAACGAGGCTCGGCCGTACATAGCCCGCTTGAGCGTTTTCACCCGGTTTACGTGTCCTTCGACGGCCCCTGAGCTCCAGGGCAGGTCAGACCGGCGGTCACCGCGTCGAGGTCTTGGCGGAGGAAGCCGGCGAAGCCCTTCACGGGCTTCGGCGCGTCCTGCTCGGCCTGCCGGATCCACTCCAACAACAGGTATCCGCGCTGGTGACGGAGCAGATCGGCGAACGCCCGGACGAGATCGCAGGCCCCGGCGGCGTGGACTCGGTATCCGCGAAGGACAGCATCGCGGGCCCTTGCACACCCGCCCGCCTAGCAACTTGTCTCTTCGAGGGCTCTCCTGGTCCGGATACGAGTCCGCACACATCACGACGTACTCTCGGCAGGTATACACTCAGGGTATATCTCTGGTGTATGGTCCCCGCATGAGTGTTCCTCTCACCCTGTTGGGGCTCTTGGAGCGGGAGCCGAGTCACGGCTATGACCTCAAGCGCGACTACGATGCGCTCTTCGGCCGCGGAAAGCCGTTGCCGTACGGTCAGGTCTACTCGACCCTCGGGCGGCTGGCGCGGGACGGCAAGGTGGTGGCCGGCGAGGCCGAGCCCGGGGACGGTCCCGAGCGCAAGCGCTACGTGATCACCGAGGCGGGGGCGACGGAGTTCGAGACCTGGCTCTCCGAGCCGGTGGCCCCTGAGCCCAATCTGCAGACCGTGCTGTTCACCAAGGTGGTTCTGGCCCTGATGCTGGGCCGTGACGCCCAGCGGTACCTGGACACCCAGCGGGCCGCTCACCTGCAGCGGATGCGGGAGCTGACCGAGTTGCGGCGTGCCGGCCCGCTCGTCGATGCCCTGCTCGCCGACCACGGCCTGTTCCACTTGGAGGCTGACCTGCGCTGGATCGAGCTGACCACGGCCCGGATGGATGCGCTCGCCGAGGCGGTGCGCGTATGACCGCCCTGATCGAGGCCCGCGATCTCGCCCTCTCCTTCGGCGAGACCCCTGCCCTGCGCGGTGCCAGCCTGGCCGTCGAGGCCGGCGAGGTGCTCGCCGTGATGGGTCCGAGCGGCTCGGGCAAGTCCACCCTGCTGCACTGCCTGGCCGGGATCCTCACCCCCGACTCGGGCGAGGTGCACTTCGACGGACGCCGCATCGACACCATGAATGAGGCGGACCGCAGCGCCCTGCGGCGCGACACCTTCGGCTTCGTCTTCCAGTTTGGCCAACTTGTCCCCGAGTTGACCGCTGAGGAGAACGTCGCCCTGCCGCTGCTCCTCGGCGGCGTGCGCCGGGCGGCCGCGCTCGCCGAGGCCCGTCCGTGGTTAGTCCGGCTTGGGCTGGACGGCCTGGAAGGGCGCCGCTCGGGAGAGTTGTCTGGTGGTCAGGCGCAGCGGGTGGCGCTGGCCCGCGGCCTGGTGGGCCGCCCGCGGGTGCTGTTCGCCGACGAGCCGACGGGGGCTCTGGACTCGCTGACCGGCGAGCAGGTGATGGAGCTGATGGTGGGCGCGGCCCGCGAGTCGGGCACCACCGTCGTCCTCGTGACCCATGAGCCCCGGGTTGCCGTGTACGCCGACCGGGAGGCCATCGTCCGGGACGGCAAGGCCAGCCTGCTCACGACCGGACGGATCGGATCATGATCGCCTTCGCCGCCCGCCTGGCGGTCAGCGGCGGTCGGGAGGCGGTCGCCCGGCTGGTCATGATCGCCGCCGCGGTGGCGATCGGGGTCGGGCTGCTGCTGTCGACCTTCGCCAGCATGAACGCCGTCGACCGGTCGAACCAGCGGCAGGTGTGGCTCGACACCGGCGCCGCCAGCCGCACCGAGCAGGCGTCGGCGGACCCGCTGTGGTGGTGGCCGCACGGCGACTACTACGACGGTACGTCCCTCACCGAGGTCGACGTCGCCGCGACCGGCCCGACCTCTCCCGTCCCGCCCGGCCTCGCGCACCTGCCGGCGCCCGGCGAGTACTACGCCTCCCCCACGCTGGCGAAGCTGATCCGCGACGCCCCGGCCGACCAGCTGAGCGGCCGCTTCCCAGGCCGACTCGCCGGCACGATCGGCGACGCCGCTCTGCCCTCCCCGGACTCGCTGATCGCCGTCATCGGCCGTACCCCGGCACAGATCAAGGACGCACCAGGGGCGAGAGCGGTCACCACCATCGCCAGTACCCGGCCGCCCTCCTGCGACAACGAGTGCTGGGACAACGCCGTGCGCAGTGACGCCATGACGCTCGTCCTCTCCGTGGTGGCCGGCGCGCTGATCTTCCCGGTGCTGATCTTCATCGGCACCGCGACGCGTCTGTCGGCCGCCACTCGCGAACAGCGCTACGCGGCGATGCGGCTGGTCGGCGCCACCCCCCGACAGATGTCGTTGATCTCGGCGGTGGAGTCCACGCTGGCGGCGGCCGCCGGGACGGTGGCCGGCTTCGGGCTCTACGCCGCACTGCGCCCGCTGATCGCCACCATCCCGTTCACCGGGCAGCGGTTCTTCACCTCGGACCTGACGCTCAGCGCGCCGCAGGCCCTCGGCGTCGCCGTCGGCGTGCCGATCGCGGCGGCGATCACGGCGCGGCTGGCACTGCGCCGGGTCGCCATCTCCCCGCTCGGCGTGACCCGCCGAGTGACCCCGCGCCCGCCGCGCGCCTGGCGGCTGATCCCCCTGCTGGCGGGCCTGGCCGAGCTGGCGTACTTCATCAACCGCCGCCCGGCGACCGGGAACGGCCAAGCGGCGGCCTACCTCCCCGGCTTCCTGGTGGCGATGCTGGGCCTGGTGATCGCTGGACCGTGGCTGACCATGACCGTCGCCCGGGCGGTGGCCCGGCGCACCCGACGCCCGGCCGCCCTGATCGCGGTGCGCCGGCTCGCCGACGACCCGAAGGCCGGTTTCCGCGCGGTCAGCGGCCTCGTCCTGGCCCTGTTCGTGACCACCGCCACGATCAGCATCATCGGCACCATCAACCACCACCGCGGCGCGCTCGGCGGCGACCGGCAGACCCGGACGGTGGTGGAGGACGGTGCCCTCGGCGGGGCGCCGCTGGCCGGGACCGTCCCGGCGCAGTTGCTCGCCCAGGTGCGGGCGATCCCGGGCGTCCGGGGCCTGGCCGTCGTCCACGACAACCCCGGGGGCATCGGCAAGGCCCCGCGCGACAACCGCCCGTGGGCACCGGCGCTGGTGACCTGCTCCGACCTGACACAGACCCCGATGGTCGGCCACTGCCCGGCCGGGGCGAGCGTCGCGGCCGTCGACTTCATGGCCTTCGAAAGCCTGCAGTCGCAGCCGAGACACCAATGGCCCGCCGCCGCGATGAGCCCGGCCGACCTCGCCAGGCTGCCCGTGGAGCAGGTCTATGTGGCCACCGACGGGTCGGCGGCGGCCATGGAGCGCGTGCGGACCCTGCTCACCATCGCCTACCCGCAGGAGCAGGCCCGCACGGTCGGCGACTGGGGCACTGACCTGCAGCAGCAGCTGGCCGGTTGGCAGCAGCTCGCGAACGTGGTGCTGCTGACCACGCTGCCGATCGCGGGCTGCAGCCTGGCGGTGAGCATCGTCGCGGGCCTATCGGACCGCAGGCGCCCGTTCGCGATCCTGCGGCTCACCGGCGCGCCGCTGCGGCTGCTGCAGCGCGTGGTCGGCTTGGAGAGCGCGCTGCCGCTGTTGGCGGTCTCCGCGATCGCGATCGGCACCGCCTTCGCCGCGTCGGCAATGTTCCTGACGTCACAGATGCACTACGACCTGATCCCGCCGGACACGGCGTACTACGCGCTGGTCGCGGGCGGACTGGCCGCCGCCCTCGGGATCATCGCCTCCACCCTCCCGCTGCTCAGACGCATCACCGGCCCCGAAGCCGCCCGCAACGGCTGACGCGCCTCCCCCTACGGCCCCGGATGCCGCGGCGTCCGGGGCCGTAGCAGAACTCTCAGCGCGCCGCAGCTCACTCTTCTTCGGAGACAGCTGTCGCCTCTGATCCACAGTCAGGAGCCGTGATGGCTGGCATCCATTCGAACCACCTGTCCGACCGGCGCCGAGAACCTCGGCCCGATCAAGCCCGTACGCTCCAGTGAACATCCTCGAAGAGGTCTTCCATCCCAGCGCCCGCCACCAGCACGAGGAGCGACACCGTCTGGAGTGGATGCGCGACGACGAGGGCGAGGGCGATCCCTATCGCGGGCCGATCGACCTCGACAGCGGCATAGTCCACATCAGGATCGGCCCGAAAGCAGCCGACTCGGCGGAGTGACTTCGCAGGCCTAGCACATGCGTTCAAAGGGCCTGTCAGGGCCCTTCTGATCCCTCATCACAAGATCGCCGACATTCAGAGATCAAAAAATCTGGTGGGCTGGGTCGACCCAGGCGCGGTGCGTGGCCCGGTTCTGTCCAAGAAGCCCAGGGAGGGTCCGTGACAACCATGCCGTTCATGAGCCAAGAGCCAATGACGCGCCGTCGCCTACTCGGGGCCGCGCTGGCAGCCGGGGTCGCACTGCCGGTCGGCCTCGCCCGCCGCGCGTGGGCGACTTCGACCGCCCAGGGCCCGGTGCAGCTTGCCCTCCCGGCGCCCACCGGACCGTACACGGTGGGCACGGTACCGCTGCACCTCGTCGACGGTTCACGTCCGGGTCCTGTGGCCGGCCCCGGGCATCACCGCGAGTTGATGGCCGACGTCTGGTACCCCGCCCGGGGCGTCGAGCGGTATCCGCTGGCACGCTGGACGCCCCCGGCCGTGCTGCGGGCGCTGCTGACGTCCGGGGGGTTCCCGGCCGACGCCGCGGTGGCGCCACTCACGGCCGGCCACGAGGGCGCCCCGGTACGGCGAACCGGCGGGCGGTTGCCCGTCGTCGTGTTCTCGCACGGCGCGCACGACCACCGTGCGGACACCACCATCGTGGTTCAGGAACTCGCCAGCCACGGGTATGTGGTGGTCACGGTGGATCACACGTACGACGCCTTCAGCGAGTTCCCCGACGGCCGGGTCATCGTCCCGCTCATGGACCCCAAGTATGCATTGGGACCAGCAGACTTTGCCAAGGACATCCGGTTCGTCCTCGACTGCATCGAGGACCTCGGCGCCGGGCGCAATCCCGACGCCGGACACCGGCCGCTGCCGGCCGGCCTGTGTGGCGCCCTCGACCTGCACCGCATCGGCATGTTCGGCTGGTCGAAGGGCGGGACGGCGACCGCCCTCGTCATGAACGAGGACCAGCGCGTCCGGGCCGGGCTGAGCCTCGACGGCCCGATGCAACCGACGATCACTACCGACCTGAATCGTCCCTTCATGATGATGACCGCCCAGTTCACGCGGGCCGCGCAGTCCAGCGTCGCCGAGTTCTGGTCGCACCTGCGGGGATGGCGGCTCAACGTCCAGGCCGAAGGCGCCGTCCACCCGTCGTACGGCGACTACCAGGTGCTGATCCCGCAGCTGGCGAAAGCGGTCGGGATGAGCGACGAGGAGCTTCAGGGCTGGATCGGCACCCTCGATCCGGCCCGGGCGGTCCGCATCCAGCAGGCCTACCCGCTCGCGTTCTTCGACCTACACCTGCGGCACCGCCCGGTGCGTCTGCTCGACGGCCCGAACTCGGCCTTTCCAGAGGTGAAGTTCATCCCGTGAAGCGACGCACCGCGCGCGGCCGCTCGGTGCCGACGAAGACAGACGCCCACCCGCCGGCGCGCGCACGCGATGCCCCTTGTCCACCGGCCTCAGCTCCTGCGCTCTGTTCCGATGCTCGGAGCGCTTCTCCGGACCGCGCGCATCGTGGGGATACGACGTATCGCGGGGACGATTCGCCGTATCCCCTGTGTCGATACGGCGAATCGTCGGTGCGCATCGGGCGCGCGCCCAGGGGTGCGCACCGGGGCTTCGGCCGGGGCCGGGCGGCTGCGGGTGGTGCGCGTGCTGGTCGTCCTCGCGGTGCGCACGCGGTGCGCAGGTGCCGTCCTGGTGCGCACCGGTGCGCAGCCTCTCCGGGCCCCGCCATGCGACCTGGACAACCATCCCGAAGGGAAGATCGCGATACCTGCCTTCTGGCGTCAGGGACAGCCATCACGGAATGATCATCCTATGGCAGATGTGATTTTCTTCGATCTGGACGGCACCCTGGTCGATCATCGAAGCGCGGTCTTGGAAACGATCGCCCAGATCGTCCAGGCCGCGCCGAACGCGACGGCTCCACCGGAGGAACTGGTGACGTTGTGGTGGACGCTGGAAGCGCGCCACATGCGGGAATACCTGGCCGGTCAGTGCTCCTTCGCTGAGCACCACCGACGCAGGCTCCGTTCCTTCCTGCCGATGCTCGGCGAGCCGGTTCCGACAAGTCCCGACTTGCTGGACGCCTGGATCACCGAGCGCTACCTCACCGTGTTCGAGGAGTCCTGGCGGTGCTATCCCGATGTCCAGCCATGCCTGGAGACCCTGAAACGGCTTCCCCTAGGACCGCGTCTGGCTGTTCTCACCAACGGGGACCCCGAGCAACAGCGCGCCAAGCTCGCCCGCTTCGGCCTCCTCGAATACTTCGAAGCCGTCCTGACCCCGACCGAGCTCGGTGCGGCCAAGCCCGTCGCCTACGCCACCGCGTGCCGGCGGATGGGGACGGACCCCGCGCAGGCGGTCAACGTGGGCGACATGTTGGAAAGCGATGTGAACGCAGCCGCCCTCGCCGGGCTCACCGGCATCTGGCTGGACCGCGGCATCGACTTCGTCACCGGTGGACCGTCGCCGACGGCAGACGAGACGGTGCTCCGCATCGAACGGCTCACCGACCTCCCCGACCACCTATCACGCACGAACGCCTGACCGGTTATCTGGCCTGGGTCATCGACTACCTGTTCTCGCGCCGCTTGCCCGGCTACGCGATGGGTGAGCGTCGCGACGCGGAGCTGGTCGTCGCGTCGTTGAACACGGCCGCGGCCACCCGCCGCGGTGACGTCAAGGGCGTGATCTTTCATAGCGACAGGGGCAGCGAATACCACTCTCGCCGCTTTCGCCGGGCCTGCGGGCGCCTGGGCATGACCCAGGCCACGGGTCGGGTCGTACTTCGACAAATCCGTGACGTTGGTTCTGTCGGATTCAGCCAGACGGGTCGACGGACGCTGGATGCGCCCCGGCAGTCAGGCCGCTTGCATCCGCCCCGCCTCATGACGGCGTTGCTCCGTTCCCTGAGAACTCCCTTCCTTGAGGATATTCAGTTGCCATGCGATCACGCCATCCGGGAGAGTCTGCGTCATGATCCGAGCCTGAGTTGACGAGCGGTCGGCCCCGCAAAGGGTGTGCCACCTCTCCGCGTTCCGCTGGTCGCGGGCGACCCGTCCCGTCGCGCCGCCGGTTCGCTGTTCCCGAGTGGGAGCGGCGGTTCGCAATGCCCTTCTCAGGACACGCATGTCCGCATCGGGAATCGGATTCACGCATGTCATCCTCCGTTGACGCTTCCTCCGGGGGCGCACGAGTACGCAACACCCTCGGCAACATCACCTTCGTCACCCAGCAGGCATTCCTGTCGAATCCGCGAGCGGCGGGACTGGTCGCCGCGATGACCATCACCTTGGCGATGCTTCCATCGGCCCAGGTCATCGCCACGGCGGCGCTGATCGGGCGGCTGCGGGACGGTCACCACCTCCCGGGTGTGGTGGGGCCGCTGCTGGTCGTCGTCGCCGCCGTCGGACTCTCCGGGCCGCTGCAGTCGGCCCGCTCGGCCATCGCCGAGCGGTCGATGCTCAGCACCGAGGTCGCCCTGCAGTCCCGGCTCGCCGGGATCGTCGCGAACCTGTCCCCCTCCCGCATGGCCGATGCCAAGGTCGCCGCCGAGGTCGAGGGGCACAGCCGGGCCATCATCGATGCCGTCTCCCATGTCTACGGCGAGACGGCGGCGGGCGTGGGGGCAGTCGTCTCCGCCGCGGGCGTCGTGGTGACGCTGGCCGTGATGAGCCCGATCGCCGGGATGCTGGTCGTCCTGGCCGCGGTACCGGCGGCCCTGGCCGGGAAGTACGTCGGCCGGGCGATCGAGCGGATGTGGAAGGTCCTCGGCGCGATCTACCAGCGCGACCGCTACCTGCGCGACACCATGAGCCGCCAGCGGTCGATCACCGAGCTGGCCAGCCTCGGCACCACCCACCGCCTGGCCGCCATGGTCAGCGCCCACCAACATCGGATCGAGGAAACCCGGAACATCCCGATCAACGCGACCATCCGCGCCCAGACCGCGGTCGGCACCGCCAGCACCGTCCTGCTCGGCGGGGCCGTCGTCGCCGTCATCATCGGCATGAACTACGGCCCGACCGCCGTGGCCGGCGTCTACGGCGTGGTGGCCGCGATGGGCGCGACCGCGGAAGGGAGCCTGGTCCTGTCGAAGGTGCTGCAGTTCCTGCCGCAGACCGGCGCCGTGCGGCGATTCTTCGACGAGGCGCCACCGGACTTCCGCCAGACCATCGCCCCGCGCGCGGCCGAGCTGGTCGTCTCCGGCCTGACGCACCGCTACGCCAACCGCACCGAGGACGCCGTCGCCGACATCGACCTCAAGGCGCAGCAGGGCGAGATGATCGCCCTGGTCGGCGTCAACGGCGCCGGGAAGACCACCATCGTCAACGCCGTCCTCGGCCTCATCGAAGCCTCGGGTGGGCAGGTCACCGTCGACGGACGGACGCGGGACGACCTCGGCGAGGCCGCCTGGCTGGGCCAGTTCGGCCTCCTCACCCAGGAGTTCGGACGGTACGAGTTCAGCGTGCGCGAGACGGTCGCCCTCGGCACCCCGGAGGACGAAGTCTGCGACGAGCGGATCTGGGCGGCCCTGGACGCAGCCCACGCCGGGGAGTTCGTGCGGGCCATGCCCCACGGCCTGGACACCCAGCTGGGCGAGCAGTGGAACGGAGTGGGGATCTCCGGCGGCCAGTGGCAGCGCCTCGCACTTGCCCGCATCCACCTGCGAGGCGCGCCGATCTGGATCCTCGACGAGCCCACGTCGGCCATCGACGCCGAGGCCGAGCAGGAGGTGTTCGCCGAACTCGGCCGGACCAAGGACGGGCGGATCAGCATCGTCGTCTCGCACCGGGCATGGACGCTGCGCGGCATGGACCGGATCTACGTGATCGACTCCGGGGCGGTCGTAGAATGCGGCACGTATGAGGAGTTGATGCGCGCGGAGGGGCGCTTCGCAAAGATCTTCGCTGAACAGGGCTGAACAGGGCCCAACAGGAGAGGCTCGATTCGGCAGCCGAGTCGCCAGGTGACCCGAAGTCGTGCTGCCAGCCCGACGCGGACAGGTGAGGCGCCGGCGGTGACTCAGGGACCGATGTGCAGATGGGGTGTCCAGAGCGAGGGCCGTTCGGGCTCTCGCTCGCGTAACCGGGACACGGCGTGGTGGAGGAACTCGGCGACGGTCGCGCTCTGCCGCTCCGTCAGGCATGCGTAGAAGCCCTCCACCAGACGGGTGTTGGCCTGGTCTGTCACCGGTCGCAGGACACTTCTGGCTCGAGTCCCCAGCCGGTGCGCAGCCGCTGATGAGCGGAAGCACTCACTGTGGCGTCCGTGAGGCCGCTCACGGGCACTCGGTCGCACGCAGGGCCTTCCCGCTCACGTACTCCACCCGCAGTCCGGGGGCACCCTCGTCGAGGATGTACATCCGGCCCTCCCAGGGGGCCCAGTACCGGGGTACGAGGTAGAGCCGGTCGCCCGCGACGTGGAACAGCCGCAGTCCGGCGTACCGGAAGTGGTACGGGCTGCCCTTTTCGTCCACGGTCGCCACACAGCTGCCGCCCCCGCGGATCAGCAGGTCCTCCTTGCTGAACAGCACGACAGCGGGAAACCCGTCGGCCTCGGCCACGGCGGCGGTCGTCTCGGCGGCCCGGCTGTGTCCGATTATCACGGCGTAGGCGTACACCGCCCAGAACAACGAGACGACGGCCACCAGCAGGGCGGGCGCCCAGATCCGCGCCGCCTGCTGCCGGGGCACCTCGGCCCCGGCGGATTCCGGACGAGTTCGGGCATAGGCGCTGAGTAGAACCCCGACGATCGCCGCCAGCGGAATGAGCAGGTCGAGCAGCACGCTCGGGGAAAGGTAGTACAGCGGCACGAGCAGGAGCGCGGGGAGCCAGGCGTGCCGGAGCACCCGCAGCGCGGGCTCCGCCCGGGCCGGGTCGCGCTGGACCCTGCGGTGCAGCACCGACGCCACCATCGCGGCGGCGGCCAGCGCGAGCACGGGGAAGTAGAGCGCGTCCACGCTGCGCAGCAGATAGTCGGCGGTGGACAGCCGGAACAGGGTGTCCCGCAGGCCCAGGGCACGGGTCTCGGAGTCGGTGCTGGCCCAGCCGAAGTAGAACAGGACGGCCGTGAAGAGGGAGAGGAGGGATCCGGCGGTGCCGACCAGCTCCAGCCAGTTGCGGGGCCGGGGCACGGGCTGGGATACGGCGGGCGTCTCCGGCTCCGGTTCCGGTTCCGGCGGGGGATCGGGATCGGGATCGGGATCGGGCGGCGGGGGTTCCGGGGGCGCCGGCTCGGGGGGCTCCGGGCCGGGCGCGGGCGGCGGCGTGCCCGTCACGGGGAGGACGAGGTGACGGGCGACGGGGAGACCTCGGGCGAGGAGCCCGTCACATTCGGGTCCAGTACGGTGACAGCGTCCTTCAGGGTGGCCTTCGACCCGTACGTGACGGTGACGTCGACAGTCTTCGGATACGTGTCGAAGGCCGGGGCCTCGGCGGTGAAGGAGAACCCGTCGCCCGACTGGGAGACGTCCTCGAATCCGCCGGCCGAGGGCTCTTCGTCGAACAGGACGGTTACCGAGATCAGGTCCGACGGGCTGAAGTACGCCCCGCTCACCTCGATGGTGACCCGCTCGCCCGCCTTCACCTCGCCGTTCACACCCGCGATCACGCCGGCGATCCGGAAGTGGCAGACGTTCGCGCCGCCGCTGCCCGCCGAACTCCGCAACCGCACGGTGGTCGACGGATGTTGCTGATGGAAGCGCAGGGCGTCGCCAAGGACGACGCGCGCGGCGCGGCCCTTGCAGGTGCTGACCGCGCCCTCGGTGGCGGCGTAGAGCTGGGCCGCCGCGTTCCAGTCGCCGCCCTGCCCCTGGAGCCCGAGGCAGGCGTGGGCCAGGCCGCGGAGCACCTGCCACTGGGGTTCGTCCGGCTGCGCCTCAATGACTCCCAGGGTCTCCGCGCACTCACCGGGGTTCTCCCCGAGTTCGTCGTAGATGAACTCGGGGTCGGGCGACTGCTCGGTGTTGGGCGAACGCGGGCCGGGGCGGAGCCAGTTGGGCGCGTCCACACGTTCCGGGGCCGTGCCTCCGGAGTCGTTTCCGCCTGAGTCGCTCCCGCCGCCGGACCCGTTTCCGCCGGTGCCCGCTTCGTCCGAGGGCCGCCATGTCGGCATGCCACCGCCGGAATCACCGGCCCCGTTGGACCCTCCGGACTCTCCGTTCCCGCCACCGTCCTGCCCGCCGCTCGAAGTCCCCCCGGAGACATTCGTCCCCCCGGATCCCCCCGACCGGTCCTCTCCGTCCCCACCGCACGCCGCAGTCGTGACGAACACCAGCGCCCCCGCGACGAGTAACCCCGATATGCGCATCCCGAGTGAGATCGCCATGACACCCCCGATGTCAAGTGCCCCCATGATGAGGCCATGGACCCCGCCAAGGAAGCCACTTCGCCCAGGCTGCGAATGGAGGGGCCAACGGATGTTCGAGGGGCGGTAGCCGAACAGGCCCACTCCCGTCGAGAGGGCGGGCCATCGGCGTCGCACAGCCGCTCGCCCCGCGGATGTCAACCCGGTCCGGGCGGCGGCCGTGTGAATGGCCTACATCACCGCGTACGGCCAGGTGATGATGATCAGCGAAGTCCTGGCCGGCTGATCTGCAACCTCTTCGCTGCGAAGGCGCCAGGTGCCTCGGTACGCCCCAGCCGTCCGGCTGCCACCTCGTCGCCGATGGGGCCTATCGCCCCGGGCTGCCTGAGCCCCTTCCCACGGCACCAAGGAGTCACATCATGAGCCGAGCCGTCCGTTTCCACTAGGCCCTGTCGTCAAATTCCCGTCGTCCGCCCGGAGGGCGGGCCTCGCGGTGTCTGGTGCGTGCGATCGCAAGGCGCCGGAGCGCCCTCGTG
>NZ_JBSFWK010000080.1:0-21806 GCF_053594815.1 Streptomyces sp. NPDC002577
CCTCCGTGCGGTGTAGTCCTAGACAGCTCCACCACACCGGAGGTCTTCGCCATGATCAAGCCCAGCGACCGTTAACAACGCTCGTGATCAATACACCTAGGGCCCCCGACCTCCGTGGGCTGACACGACGCCGGTCGCCGTCAGTCGAGTTCCGGAATTGCATTGAAAACTATCGGCTCAGTCATGGGTGCTCACAGCGCGGTGGTGTCGTCCGCGGGTGCCGTGCTCGCCCGCACGACGAGTTCCGTGGCCAGTTCAACGCGCGGAGAGTCGATCTCCTCGCCGTGGGCCAGCCGCAGGACGGTCCGGGCCGCCGCCTTGCCCATCTCGGCGAGGGGCTGACGCACCGTGGTGAGCGGCGGGGCGCACCAGCGCACCTCGGGGAGATCGTCGAAACCCACGACGCTCATGTCCTCGGGCACCCGCAGGCCACGGCGTCGCAGCGCCTCGATCGCGCCGAGTGCCATCTGGTCGCTGGAGGCGAAGATCGCGGTGGGCGGCTCGGCCAGGTCGAGCAGCGCGTTGCAGCCGCCGAACCCGGACGCGTGGTGGAAGTCGCCCGGCACGACGTACTTCTCGTCGTACGGAAGACCCGCCGCCTCCAGCGCCGCCCGGTAGCCGTCCAGCCGGGCCCTGCTGCACAGCAGCCGGGGCGGGCCCGCGATCAGGCCGATCCTGCGGTGGCCGAGGGAGATCAGATGCTCGGTCGCGGCCATGCCGCCGGCCCAGTTGGTGGCGCCGACGGTGGGCACGTCGAAGGCGGGGGAACCCGCCGGGTCGACGACCACCAGCGGCACGCCGAGCCGGTGCAACTCCTCGTGGTGGCCCGGCTCCAGCATGGACGTCACCAGGATGACGCCGTCCGATGCGCGGGCGCGCAGGTTCTGCATCCACTGCCGGGCCGAGCCCGCGCGGTTGTGTATCGCCGAGACCACGGTGCCGACGCCGGCCGCGTGCGCCACGTCCTCGACGCCGCGGATGATCTCCACGGCCCAGGGGCTGTCCAGGTCGTTGAAGACCAGGTCGAGGAGCGAGGCCCGCTCGCCGGGCGCCTGGGGCCGCCGCCGGTAGCCGTGCCGGCGCAACAACTCCTCAACGCGGGCGCGGGTCGCGGCGGACACGTCGGACCGCCCGTTCACGACGCGGGACACGGTCGGCACCGAGACGCCCGCCTCCTGCGCGATGGCCGTGATCGTCACCTTGCGCTTCGGGGTATCGCCCGGCGCGTCCTCGGTTGCCATGGTCTGCTCCTCGTTCCTCGACACTTTGCGGAAGTCTTCCGGAAAGTGGGGGCTGACGGGAAGAGGCGGCGGAGATTGGTTCAACCAGTACGACCGCGCGCGGTTGCCCGGGAGCCCCCTGCCGAGTCACGGACGGCGTGCGAGTCGCGCACGCCTTTTGGTGCGACCGCATGGCGGCCGCAGACCGGCGCCGAGCGCTGCAAGGGTATCGCGCCCGGTCGGTTCGACCTACCTGTGCCCTTCGCCCCGCTTGAGGCGCTCCCGGGCGGGCTGTCGCCGGTGGCTCCCGACCGGGCGTTCATGAGGTGCGCCGGTCAGTCGAACCGGTCGCGGCCCTGGTGGCCGGGGCGGCCGACATCGACGACCTGGGCGACCCATCCGTACGGCAGTTCCCGTCCGTCGACCGTGATCGCCTCGACGTGGTGGGTCGTGGGGTCGATGTCGGCCTGCATGCCGTGGCCGGCGTAGCGCGGGTAGCCGCTCGCGCCGGTGTCCCCGGTGGCCTCGACGACCGCGGTGCGGATCGGGGCGCCGTGGACGGGACGTCCCTCCTCGTCGGAGAGCTGGGGCTTCAGGGCGACGGTGTAGCGGGTCGGGGCCGGCGTCGGGACTGGCGTCATGCCACGACGCTAGGCCCGCCGGGCCCTGCCTGCCTCCCGGAGCGGCTCCGGTGGCTCCGATACCGGCGAGGAGTGTTTGTGCAACTAGTTGCATAACTTGCCTCGGGTCATCTACAACAGTCGGGACGACACCGCGTACACCGCACGAGCTCGCCCGAGCACCGCGTCTCGCGCACGGAGGCCCGCATGACCCGCTACCCGCATCTCCTCGCCCCCCTCGACCTGGGCTTCACGACGCTGCCCAACCGGGTGCTGATGGGATCCATGCACGTGGGCCTGGAAGAGGCCGATCGCGGCTTCGAGCGCATGGCCGAGTTCTACGCCGCACGCGCGCGTGGCGGCGTCGGCCTCATGGTCACCGGTGGCATCGCACCCAATGAGGCGGGCCGGCCCTACGAGGGCGGCGCCAAGCTCACCACCGAGGCGGAGGCCGAGGAGCACGCGCGCGTGACGGATGCCGTGCACCGCGCGGGCGGCCGGATCGCGATGCAGATCCTGCACTTCGGGCGGTACGCCTACCACGCGGACCTGGTCGCGCCGAGCGCCCTGCAGGCGCCGATCAGCCCGTTCACGCCCCGAGCCCTCACGGACGACGAGGTCGAGCAGACGATCGAGGACTTCGCGCGCGCGGGGGAGCTGGCGCGGCGCGCGGGCTACGACGGCGTCGAGATCATGGGCTCCGAGGGCTATCTGATCAACGAGTTCGTCGCGGCCGCGACCAACCACCGCGAGGACCGCTGGGGCGGCTCCTACGAGAACCGGATGCGCTTCCCCGTCGAGATCGTGCGCCGGGTACGCGAGCGCGTCGGCACGGACTTCATCATCATCTACCGGCTCTCGATGCTGGACCTCGTCCCCGGCGGCTCCACTCTCGACGAGGTGATCACGCTGGCGAAGGCCGTCGAGGCGGCCGGTGCGACCATCATCAACACCGGCATCGGCTGGCACGAGGCCCGTATCCCCACCATCGCCACGTCCGTGCCGCGCGGCGCCTACGCCTGGGTGACCAAGAAGGTCATGGGTGCGGTGTCGGTTCCGCTCGTCACCACCAACCGCATCAACACCCCCGAGCTCGGCGAGCAGTTGCTCGCCGACGGCTACGCGGACATGGTGTCGCTGGCCCGTCCGATGCTCGCCGATCCCGACTTCGTCGCCAAGGCCGGGGCCGGCCGGCCCGAGGCCATCAACACCTGCATCGGCTGCAACCAGGCGTGCCTGGACCACACCTTCAGCGGGAAGATCACCTCCTGCCTGGTCAATCCGCGCGCCTGTCACGAGACCGAGCTCATCCTCGCGCCCACCCGGCTGCGCAAGCGCGTCGCGGTCGTCGGCGCCGGCCCGGCGGGGCTCGCCTGCTCCGTCTCCGCCGCCGAGCGCGGACACCACGTGACCCTGTTCGACGCCGCCGCCGAGATCGGTGGCCAGCTCAACGTCGCCCGCCAGGTCCCCGGCAAGCAGGAGTTCGACGAGACGCTGCGCTACTACCGCACCCAGCTCGAACAGCACGGCGTGGACGTCCGGCTGAACACCCGCGTCACCGCGGAACAGCTCGGCGACGGCGAGTACGACGAGATCGTCATCGCCACCGGCGTCACGCCCCGTACGCCGGAGATCCCCGGCATCGACCACCCGAGCGTGCTCGGCTACCTCGACGTGCTGCGCGACGGCGCGCCCGTCGGCGACCGGGTCGCGATCATCGGCGCCGGCGGCATCGGCTTCGACGTCGCCGCGTATCTCACCGACTCGGGCGACAAGACGAGCGAGGACCCGGCCGCGTACTTCCGGCAGTGGGGCGTCGACATGGACTACAGCGCGGCCGGCGGCCTCGGCCGTCCCGAGCGCCCGGTGTCGCCGCGCACCGTCCACCTCCTGCAGCGCAAGGAGTCCAAGGTCGGTGCCGGGCTGGGCAAGACCACGGGCTGGATCCACCGCACCGAGCTGCGTCATCGCGGCGTCACGATGGTCGCGGGCGCACGCTACGACAGGATCGACGACGCCGGGCTCCATCTCACCGTCGACGGGCGCAGCGAGACCCTCGAGATCGACACGATCGTCCTGTGCACGGGCCAGGAGCCGCACCGCGAGCTGTACGAGGCGCTGCGTGCCGCGGGACGCAGCGCCCACCTGATCGGCGGCGCCGACGTCGCGGCGGAGCTGGACGCCAAGCGGGCCATCCGGCAGGGGACGGAGGTGGCGGCGGCGCTGTAGCGGCGCGGCCGCGGTCCGGCCCGTCCGCTGCACCCGGACGGGTCGCCTCCGGCCGGTCCCTAGGATGCCCCCATGTCACTCCCGCACGCGATCCTCACCGCCCTGCTCGAGAAGCCGTCGTCGGGGCTCGAGCTGACCCGGCGGTTCGACAGGTCCATCGGCTACTTCTGGTCGGCCACGCATCAGCAGATCTATCGCGAGCTGGGAAAACTGGAGCAGGAGGGCTACATCCGCGCCCTGCCGTCGGAGCAGCCGACCCGGGGCCAGAGGAAGGAGTACGAGGTCCTGCCGGCAGGCCGTGCGGAACTGGCCCGCTGGACGGCCGAGTCCCAGGACCCGAAGCCGATCCGAGACCCCCTGCTGCTGCGGCTGCGTGCCGCCGGAGTCGTCGGCGCGGAGGGCATCGAACTGGAACTGCGCCGCCATCTCGCCCTGCACGAGCGGCAGTTGACCGAGTATCTCGAGATCGAGGAGCGGGACTTCCCGCCCGGCCGGGACACGGTCGAGGACCGGTTGCGCCATGCCGTCCTGCGCGCCGGGATCGACCTGGAGACCTTCTGGACGCGGTGGCTCGGCCGCACGCTCGCCGATCTGGAGCCACCGGCGCCGCCGGCACCAGAGCTCGGATGACTGCGGCCGTCCGCCCGGGGGACATCGGGCGGACGGCAGTCCGGGCGTCGGGAATCGGATCAGGTCCTGTGATGGGTGTTGCGCCGGCGGATGTACCACGCGGTGCCGCCCAGTGCTGCGGCCACCATGACCCCGCCGCCGACCTTCGTCAGGGTGCCGTAGTCCTTGATGCCGCCGCCGATACCGCCCTGGACCCCGAGGATGGGAGAGAGGGGCGAGTTCGTCGTAGGGAGGCTGGGCGTAAGGGTGACGGTCACGGGCTGGCTGCCCACGTTCCGGCCGTCATTGCAGGTCACGACCACGGTGTAAGCGCCTGGGCTGACGTTCGACCAGCCTGCCGTCTGATTGGTGGCGCCCACGGCGAGCGCCGCCTGCCTGCCCTGAGTGATGGTCGTCGTGCCGCTCGACAGGAGTGAGGCGTTGCCGCCACCGGGGCAGGCGGCGGTGTTCACGGAGACCGTGGACCCGGTGCTGGTCACGGTGATCCCGTTGTCCGCGGCGGCTGACGGAGCGGCCAGCGTCAGCGGAAGCGCGGCGGCGGCTGCGATCAGGCCGGAGCGGACGGATATCTGAGTGTCGGTACGCATGTCTCTGCCCTCCGGCGGCACGGTTGGCGGTACATCCCATGCGCCGCCGAGGATTGGGAACGCCCGTGCTGCCTGACGTCGAGTCAAGATGCCGCCGGCCCCGGCCGCATGCGGACCGCATCCGGGCAGGTGAAACGTCCTTCTTCCGGCTGTCCGCCGGACGGGGGGTCAGCCGGTGCGGCCGGTGTCCGGCAACCGCGCCGCGCGGTGCCTGTTCGCCCGGCCCGTCCGACGGTGCCTGTCCGTCCGTGCGTGCCTGTCTGTCGGGCCCGTCCGACGGTGCCTGTCCGTCCGTCCGTGGCTGTCTGCCCGTGGCTATCCGTCCGCGCCCGTCGTCACCGTCCGCTCGGTGGAGAAGCCGCCCCACGTGCCGTCGGGGAGCTTGGCCCGGATCCGTACCCGGTAGGTCACGCCGCTCGCGCGCGTCACGAAGAAGCTGTGCTCCGCCCTGTCCCGCGGTGCCGCGCTGCCCCAGACGAGGGTGGTGGCCGGCCGCCCGTCGAGATCGATGCGGTACTCCGTCACCGCGCCGCCCGTGCGCGGCGGCGTCCACGACAGGTCGATGTAGTACGCGCCGTCCGCCCGGTGTGTCGTCGCACGGAAGCCGGTGGGCGCCGTGCCGCGCCCGTCGTCGCCCGCCGCGGTGGTGAGCCGGACAACGCGGCTGGCGGGTGACGTGTTGTCGGCGGCGTCGCGTGCCCTGACGGTGAAGGCGTACGCGGTGCCGGGACGCAGCCCGGTGATCAGCGCCGACGTCTCGCCGCCCGAGGTGCTGTGGATCTTCGAGGTGCCTTGGTAGACGTCGTACGACGCCACGCCCCGGTCGTCCGTCGAGCGGCTCCAGGACAGCGAGACGGCCCGGTCTCCGGCGACCTTGCCGCGTACCTGCCGCGGGCGGGTGGGCGGCTCGCGGTCCTCCTCGACCGCGGCCGGCGTCGTGACGGCCACCCTGGTGCTGAGCGGCCCGGTGCTCCCTTCGGCGTCCCGGGCCCGGACGGCGAACGCATAGCCGGTCGACGGCTTCAGACCGGTGACGTCCACCATGTGCTGCTCACCCGGTACTTCCTTGACCTTGGTGGTGCCGCGATACACCTCGTAGGCGGTGACGGGGGAGCCACCGCTCGCCTGGTTCCACATGACGTGGACCGAGGTCGCGCTGCCCGCCTGTGCGGTGACACCCGTCGGGGCCGGAGGGGGCTGACCGCCCCCGGCCGCCTCGTCGCTGCCTGTGCAGGAGGACGCCGTCATGAGCGCGGCAGCGCAGGCCGCCACGGCCAGGGAAGCCGCGGCGGCCCGCCGGGGGAGCCCGGGAGTGCGTCGCATGGTGATGCCTTCCCTCGAGCGCATTGGTCCAGACCTGCTCGACCTGTAGCCACGAGTGACGGGAGCACATCAAGAGGGCGTCGGTGTATCCGAGCTCCGGCGATGCCGAGTGGGCGCGGGTGCCGGAGCCTTCTCCGTGCGGAATCAGACCTTGCGGTACGTGTACGCCTCCGCGGCCGCCGCCTCCACCGCATCGAGATCCGCGCCCGCGGAAGCCGTGACGACCGCCGCCACGGCGCCCTCGACGAACGGTGCGTCCACCAGACGGGCGCCCTCGGGCAGTTCGTCGCCCTCGGCGAGCAGGGCCTTCACGGTCAGCACGGCGCTGCCCAGGTCCGCCAGCAACGCCACACCTGCGCCCCGGTCGACGCCGGCGGCCGCCGCGGCGATCAGCTCCGAGCTCGTACCCAGCCCCCCGTCCTCCGTACCGCCGGCGGCCGCCACGGGAGCCGTCGCGCCGCCACCCGCGAGTCCGGCCGCCAGCTCGGCGACCGAGGCCGCGACCGCGGCGCTGTGCGACACCAGCACGACGCCCACGAGCTTGTCGTCGTCGCTCATCCCGGCCTCCTTCACTCACCGGCCGCATCGGCGAGCGTCGCGAACAGCAGGGCCGACGACGTGGCGCCGGGATCCTGGTGCCCGATGCTGCGCTCGCCCAGATAGCTCGCCCTGCCCTTGCGGGCCAGCAGCGGGGTCGTCGCGACCGCTCCCTTGTCGGCGGCGTCGCGTGCGGCCGAGAAGGACTCGGTCAGCGCGTCGACCGCCGGGACCAGCGCGTCCAGCATCGTCTTGTCGCCGGGCGCGGCACCGCCCAGCGTGGCCACGGCCTCCACTCCCGTACGCAGCGCCGCGGCCAGCTCCCCCTCGCTGACCTCGGCCGCGTCGCCGAGCGCCTTGCCGGTGCGGCGCAGCAGGGTGCCGTACAGCGGCCCCGAAGCGCCGCCGACCGTGGAGATCAACTGCCGTCCCGAGAGCGTGAGTACGGCGCCCGGAGTGGCCGGGGCCTCTTTCTCCAGGGCCGCGACCACCGCTCTGAATCCACGCCGCATATTGGTGCCGTGGTCGGCGTCGCCGATCGGCGAGTCCAGCGCGGTGAGCCGCTCCGCCTCCCGGTCGACGGCTGCGGCGGCCGCCGTCATCCAGCGGCGGAAGAAGTCGGCGTCGAGCACAGAATCTCCTTCGGTGGTCGGTACGTTGACGCGTGCGAGCCGTCCCTCGGACGACCCCTCAGATGCCCCAGCGCAGTCCGGGCGTACGAACGGGGGCGTCCCACAACCGCAGCAGCTCCTCGTCGATCTGGCACAGCGTCACGGACGCTCCCGCCATGTCCAGTGAGGTGACGTAGTTGCCCACCAGTGTGCGGGCCACGGCGACGTTCCGCTCGGCCAGTACGCGGTGCACCTCCGCGTTGAAGCCGTAGAGCTCCAGCAGCGGGGTCCCGCCCATGCCGTTGACGAGGAGCAGCACCGGATTCCTCGGGGGCATGTCCTGCAGGATCGCGTCCACCGCGAAGTCGGCGATCTCCCGCGCCGTCATCATCGCGCGCCGCTCGCGGCCGGGCTCGCCGTGGATGCCGATCCCGAGCTCCAGCTCTCCCGGAGGCAGATCGAAGGTGGGGCTGCCCTTTGCGGGGGTGGTGCACGCGCTCAGCGCGACGCCGAAGCTGCGCGAGACCTCGTTGACCTGCCGGGCGATCGCCTCGACCCGCTCCAGCGGCTGCCCCTCCTCGGCCGCGGCGCCCGCGATCTTCTCGACGAACAGGGTCGCGCCGGTGCCGCGGCGGCCCGCCGTGTACAGGCTGTCCATGACCGCCACGTCATCGTTGACCAGCACTTTCGCGATCTGGATGCCCTCGTCCTCGGCGAGCTCGGCCGCCATGTCGAAGTTGAGCACGTCACCGGTGTAGTTCTTCACGATGAACAGCACGCCCGCGCCGCTGTCCACGGCGGCCGCGGCCCGCACCATCTGGTCGGGAACGGGCGAGGTGAACACCTCGCCGGGGCAGGCGGCCGACAGCATGCCGAGCCCCACGAACCCTCCGTGCAGCGGCTCGTGCCCCGACCCGCCGCCGGAGACGAGGCCGACCTTCCCCGCCACCGGCGCGTCCCGCCGTACGACCACCCGGTTCTCGACGTCGACCGTCAGCTCGGGATGCGCGACCGCCAGACCCCGCAGTGCGTCGGCGACCACCGTGTCCGCCACGTTGATCAGCATCTTCATGGGTGCCTCCTCGGTCATGCACAATGGTCGCTGTCACCTGTGTTTTTGCAGGTCAGAGCTGGTATGGCGAGTTGTCGATCTCGTTGTTCCGCAGTGGGCAGTGGAGCGGCGCCGTGCCGGGCGGTACGACGCCGACCTGATGCCGACTTTCGTGACGCTACGTCAGGCGACTGCGGGCGGCTACGGGCGGGGTGCTGGAAAGGGCTCCTGTCACGTCCAGTATGAAGCGGATCACTCGGCGGGTCACGAAGGAGGTCCGCGTGCGATGTGCCGCCGCGCTGCGGCTCATTGCCGAAGCAGAGCGGGTGGCCGCATTCGGGGATCGCGACGCCGGTGGCGTCGTCGGCGTACCGGCGGCAGATGTCCAGGGCGGTGGGCAGGCGGGCCGACAGCCCGGCAGAGCCCCCACAGGACCAGGACCGGCATCGTCGGACGGCGGGCGCCGCTGACGCCGCGGCCGGGCGATTCGACCGGCCTGATCCGTACCGGCCGGTCCCGTCTGCTCGCCGTCTGGTCGACTTCGCAGCGCAGCCGGGGGTGAGCGTTATACGGCGCCGTTGGGGTACCAGGACGATGGGGTACAAACCGGATAAGACACTTCGGAGGTGATCGCCATGACGACTGCGCCTCGGTCGGACATGGAAACACATCCAGACATAGTCGCCATGCGCAACCGTCACGACATGGCTGAACGTGCCGCGAGCACGCCTCGGGCACAGGCCATCGAGACGGGGGCTCTCATCACGGGCCTCTACCTGGCCGCCTCGCCCTGGATCACGGGCTTCAACGGTCTGTCGACCCTGGCGGTCAACAACCTGATCGTCGGCATCGCCTACGCGCTGCTCATGAGCGGCGGCTTCGGCCGTGCCTACGAGCGCACCCACAGCATGGCGTGGGCCGCGTGCGCCCTCGCCGTGTGGACGATCATCTCGCCGTGGGCCGTGGCGGGTAACGTCAGCACGACCAGGACCATCGTCAACAACGTCATCGTCGGCGTGATCGCACTGCTTCTGGCCCTCGCCGCCAGCGCGGCCGCCAAGCAGGTGGACCGCCGTCGTGCGTCCGCGAGCTTCCGGGGCCGACCGGCCTGACGTCACCCAGCGCCGGCTCGGGCCGCCCTGACCTGTCGACCGGATCGCCGAACCGTGGGGAACCCGCACACCGTGTGTCGCGGGTCAGCCGGCGCGGCGGCGGATCGGTGAGCCTGAGCCGGGACCGTGCCGCGCATGTTCGCTACGGCCGTGTGCCGCGCCCTTCCATCCAACCGGGCCCTTCCATCTGGCCCCGCAGCCACGCCTCGACCTCCCCGACATGCGCGGCGGCGGCCGCCCGCGCCGCCTCCGGGTCGTGATCCACCAGGGCGCGATGGATGCGGGCGTGCTCGCGGCGGGTGCGTTCGAACGCGCCCTCCTCCTGGTAGCCGCGCCAGACCCGGGCCCGGAAGGTGCGCGAGGACAGGCCCTCCAGGATCGCCGTCATCGTCTCGTTCCCGGCGGCCGTCACGATGGCCCGGTGGAACGCCAGATCGTGGAAGAGGATCTCCTCCAGGTCCTCGGTCGCGTTCATCGCCTCGAGGTGCTTCTCCACCTCGGTGAGCTGCTCGGCGGTGATCCGCGCGGCGGCCAGCGCGGTCGCCGTCGACTCGAGAACGCGCCGCACCTCCAGCAGCTCGACCAGCCGCGGGCCGCGGGAGAGATCGGCGACGACGCCGAAGGTCTCCAGCAGATCCCCGGCCTCCAGCTGTGTGACGTAGATACCGGAGCCGTGCCGCGCCTCCAGCACGCCGAGCACGGTCAGGGCGCGGATCGCCTCGCGCATCGAGCTGCGCGAGATGCCGAGCTGGGTGGCGAGATCCCGCTCGGTCGGCAGCCGCTCGCCCGGCTCCAGGCGGCCCTCGCCGATCATCGCCTTGATCTGCTCTATGGCGCGCTGCGTCACGGTGCCCTTCTGCGGGGCCGTCTCGTCCACGGCACGTCCTTCCGTCGCCTCGGGCGCCGAGTCTAGTGCCGGATGTGGTCGGACCACTATGGCATCGGATACCGGCCAACCAGGCAAAATTGAGGGCCGAACCCTGTTGTGACCCTCAAGTGGTCTGATAAATATTCGTCGCGACCGGAGGTGAACGGCGATCGCCGGACCGTCCGACGGTCGCCCGCGTGACGAAAGCCCCGCGCCCAGGACCGACCCTGCGGCCGAACCCCGTACCGGAACACCCCGTACCGGAACACTGAAAGGCCACCTGTGTCCCCGACTCCCGCCCGCATCACCGCGGTCGACACCTACGACATCCGCTTTCCCACGTCACGGGAGCTCGACGGCTCCGACGCGATGAATCCGGACCCCGACTACTCGGCGGCGTATGTCGTTCTGCGCACGGACGCCGGGGACGGGCACGAGGGACACGGGTTCACCTTCACCATCGGGCGGGGCAACGACGTCCAGGTGGCCGCGATCGACGCCCTGCGGCCGCATGTGCTCGGCCGCGACGTGCAGGAGCTGTGTGCCGATCCCGGAGTGGTCAGCCGGAGCCTGATCGGGGACAGCCAGCTGCGCTGGCTCGGCCCGGAGAAGGGCGTGATGCACATGGCGATCGGCGCGGTCGTCAACGCCGTCTGGGACCTCGCCGCGAAGCGCGCGCGGAAGCCGCTGTGGCAGTTCCTCGCGGACGCGGAGCCCGAGTGGCTCGTCTCGCAGATCGACTTCCGCTACCTCACGGACGCGCTCACGCCCGACGAGGCGCTCGACCTCCTGCGGCGCGGCCGGGAGGGCTCGCAGGAGCGCGCCGCCGATCTGCTGCGGCGCGGCTTCCCCGCGTACACCACCTCGCCCGGCTGGCTCGGCTACAGCGACGAGAAGCTGACGAGGCTCGCCGTGCAGGCCGTCGCCGACGGCTTCACGCAGATCAAGCTCAAGGTCGGCGCCGACCTCGCCGACGACGTACGGCGCTGCCGCGTCGCCCGCTCGGTCGTCGGACCCGACATCCGCATGGCCGTCGACGCCAACCAGCGCTGGGGCGTGGACGAGGCGATCACCTGGACACGGGCGCTCGGCGAGTTCGACCCGTACTGGATCGAGGAACCCACCAGCCCCGACGACGTGCTCGGCCATGCGGCGATCCGCAAGGCCGTCGCGCCCGTCAAGGTCGCCACGGGCGAGCACGTCCAGAACCGCATCGTCTTCAAGCAGCTCCTGCAGGCCGGCGCGATCGACGTGCTTCAGATCGACGCCGCCCGGGTCGGCGGCGTCAACGAGAACCTGGCGATCCTGCTGCTCGCGGCCAAGTTCGGCGTGCCCGTCTGCCCGCACGCGGGCGGCGTCGGCCTGTGCGAACTCGTCCAGCACCTGTCGATGTTCGACTACGTCGCGCTGTCCGGCACCACCGAGGACCGCGTCATCGAGTACGTCGACCATCTGCACGAGCACTTCATCGAGCCGGTGGTGATCCGCGAGGGTCACTACACGGCACCGACCGCGCCGGGCTTCTCGGCCGCCATGCGGCCCGAGTCCATCGCGGAGTACACCTACCCGGGCGGCTCCTTCTGGGTCGCCGACCTCAGCCGGGAGAAGGAATCAGCGGCATGACGCACCCCCAGGACTTCGCAGGTCTCAAGGCCCTCGTCACCGGCGGTGCCTCGGGCATCGGCAGGGCGACCGCAGAGCTGCTGGCCGCCCGCGGTGCCCAGGTCGCCGTGCTCGACCTCAACCCGGAGGCCGTCGACAAGCCCCTCCTCGCGTACCGGGCCGACGTCACCGACGACGCCTCCGTACGTGAGGCTGTCACCGCCGCGGTCGCGGAGCTCGGCGGGCTCGACGTCCTCGTCAACAACGCGGGCATCGGCGCACAGGGCACCGTCGAGGACAACGACGACGACGAGTGGCACCGCGTGCTGGACGTCAACGTCGTCGGCATGGTCCGCACCGCGCGTGCCGCGCTGCCGCATCTGCGGGCATCCGACCGGGCCGCGATCGTCAACACCTGCTCGATCGCCGCCACCGCGGGCCTGCCGCAGCGCGCCCTGTACTCGGCCACGAAGGGCGCGGTGTACTCGCTGACCCTCGCCATGGCCGCCGACCACATCCGTGAGGGCGTCCGCGTCAACTGCGTGAATCCCGGCACCGCCGACACCCCGTGGATCGGCAGCCTGCTGGACGCCGCGGACGACCCGGCAGCCGAGCGGGCCGCCCTGGAGGCGCGCCAGCCCACCGGGCGCCTGGTGTCGGCGGACGAGGTCGCGGGCGCCATCGCCTACCTGGCGAGCCCGCTCTCCGGCGCCACCACGGGCACGGCCCTCGCCGTCGACGGCGGCATGCAGGGGCTGCGGCTGCGGCCCGTGGGACAGTGACTGCCATGCGTACACGCACTCTCGGCCGGAGCACCGTCGAGGTGACGGAGCTGTCGTTCGGCGCGGCGGGCATCGGCAACCTGTACACGGCGGTCGGCGAGGAACAGGCGTACGCCGCCATCACGGCCGCCTGGGACGCCGGAGTCCGGTACTTCGACACGGCGCCGCACTACGGCCTCGGCCTGTCCGAACGCCGCCTCGGCGAGGCCCTCCGGGAGCGTCCCCGCTCGGCGTACACCGTGTCCACGAAGGTCGGCCGTCTCCTGGAGCCGGCCGACGGCGGCGGGGACGACCTCGGATACGGCTTCGCCGTGCCCGCGACCCACCGCCGCGTCTGGGACTTCAGCGCGGACGGCGTCCGCCGCTCGCTGGAGGACAGCCTCACGCGGCTCGGCCTGGACCGGGTCGACGTGGTCTTTCTGCACGACCCCGACGACCACGCCGAACAGGCCTTCCGCGAGGGGTATCCGGCGCTCGAGAAACTCCGCTCGGAAGGTGTGGTGGGCGCGATCGGCGTCGGCATGAACCAGGCCGAGATGCTGACGCGGTTCGTACTGGACACGGACGTCGACGCGGTCCTGTGCGCGGGCCGCTACACGCTCCTCGACCAGCAGGCCCTCACCGCATTGCTGCCGGCCGCCGCCGCGCGCGGCACATCGGTGGTCGTCGGCGGCGTCTTCAACTCCGGGCTGCTCGCGGATCCGCGCCCGGGCGCCACGTACAACTACGCCGCGGCGCCGCCCGCCCTCCTCGACCGGGCCCTCAGGCTGAAGGACCTGGCGGAGCGGCACGGCACCACCCTGCGCGCCGCCGCACTCGCCTTCCCCCTGGCGCACCCGGCCGTCACCAGCGTGCTCGTCGGCACCCGTTCGGCGGACGAAGTCCGGGACGCGGCAGAGCAGTTCGCGGCCGCCGTGCCCGCGGACTTCTGGGCGCAGCTGCGTGCCGAGCGGCTCGTCCGCGACGACGTACCCGTCCCAGGAGAAGACCCGTCATGAGGATCGCCCTGCACACCAAGGTCCGCGCCGACCGCATCGAGGAGTACGAGAGCGCCCACCGCGAGGTCCCGGCGGAGCTCACAGCCGCCATCCGCGCCGCCGGCGCCACCTCCTGGACGATCTGGCGCAGCGGCACCGACCTCTTCCACGTCCTGGAGTGCGAGGACTACGGGCGGCTGCTCGCCGAGCTGGAGCAACTCCCGGTCAACATCGCCTGGCAGGCGCGCATGGCCGAGCTCCTGGACGTCGTCCACGACTACTCGGCCGAGGGCGCGAACGCGGGCCTGCCCGTCGTATGGGAGCTGTGAGGAGAACCGTGACGGACCGGATCGTCGACGCGCACCATCACGTGTGGGACCTGTCGGTACGGGACCAGGGCTGGATCACGGGCCCGGACCTGGCCCCGCTCCGGCGGAACTTCGGCGTGCCGGAGCTGGAAGCGGAAGCGCGCCCGCTGGGGGTTCAGGCCACCGTCCTCGTCCAGACGATCACGGTCGCCGAGGAGACCCCGGAGTTCCTGGCACTCGCCGAGCAGAGCCCTCTCATCGCCGGGGTGGTCGGCTGGACCGACCTGACCCGTCCCGATGCCGCCGAGGCGCTCGCTGCCCTCCGGGAGCTTCCGGGCGGACGGTATCTGGCCGGCATCCGGCACCAGGTCCAGGGCGAACCCGACCCGGAGTGGCTGCTGCGCCCCGGCGTACGACGGGGTCTGGCCGCGGTCGCCGACGCCGGCCTCGTCTACGACCTCGTGGTCCTGCCGCACCAGCTGCCCGCCTGCGTCAAGGCGGCCGCCGACCTGCCCGGCCTCACCTTCGTCCTCGACCACCTGGGCAAACCACCCATCGCCGCCGGGGAACTCGAACCCTGGGCGAGCCACGTCCGGGCGCTCGCCGCGCTGCCGAACACCGTGTGCAAACTGTCCGGGATGGTGACCGAGGCGGACTGGCGCGCCTGGACGGCCGAGAATCTCCGGCCCTACGCGGACACCGTTCTGGACGCCTTCGGCCCCGGCCGCGTGATGTTCGGCTCGGACTGGCCCGTCTGCACGCTCGCCGCCCCGTACGCCGAGGTCGCCCGTGCGGCGCACGCGCTGACCGGGATGCTCAGCGCCGAGGAGCGAGCGGAGGTCTTCGCGGGCACCGCCACCCGCGTCTACGGTCTCTGACCGCTGCTCCCTTTGGCCGCTGCCGCCGGTGACCGATACCGCCTTCGACCGCTGCGGCCTGTGATCGCTACCGCCTCCCCGCCATCACATCGAGCCGTGTCGGCGGCAGGAATTCACGGATGTACGTGCGGTGCCAGCACGCCCCCGTCGCGCGCAGCTCGCGCCACGTCGTGAAGCGGTAGTGGTACAGGCGGGCCCGGATGTACCGCGGCGGGCTGTCCGGCGGGAACGGCGAGCGGCGCAGCAGCCGCAGCGTGTCCCGGTCGTTCTCCAGGAGCCGCTCCACCAGCGGCCCGAACCAGGATCCCGCGTACGCGGGGGAGATCCCGGCGAACCACATCATCCAGTCGAGCCGCAGATGGTACGGCGCGAACTGGCGCGGCCAGCGGAGGGGATCGGTCGGCTTGCCCTTGAACTCGTACTCCCGCCAGTCGGAGTCCGCGTGCGGCACCTCGTCCGCCGTGCCCTCGATCACCACCTCCTGCCGGATCCGGTTGATGCTGCCGAACGCGCCGTAGGTGTTGACGAGATGGAACGGGTCGAAGGAGTAGTTCATGATCTGCCGCCGCGAGACCAGATTGCGTGCGGGGCGGTAGCTGAGGACCAGCACGAGAGCCGTGACGGCGAGCACGACGATCTCGTACCAGAGCGGGGCGGGAGGCAGGGCCGGGGGCGGGGCGACGGAGGAGAGGTCCACGGCGGACACGGCCACGATGATCGTGATCCAGTTCAGCCAGGAGAAATTGCCCGACAGCACCAGCCACAGCTGGGTGAGGATCATCAGGCACGCCGCCGCCGAGGCGACGGGCTGGGGGGTGAAGAGCAGTACGGGCACGACCAGTTGGGTGAAGTGGTTCGCCGCCGTCTCGACCCGGTGCAGGGGCCTCGGGAGGCGGTGGAAGAACCAGCTCAGCGGGCCCGGCATCGGCTGCGTCTCATGGTGGTAGTCCAGGCAGGTCAGCTTCCGCCAGCAGGGGTCCCCGCGCAGTTTGATCAGGCCCGCGCCGAACTCGACTCGGAACAGCACCCAGCGCAGCAGGAACAGCACCAGAACGGGCGGGGCCGTGCGGTCGTTGCCGAGGAACACGGCGAGGAAACCGACCTCGAGGAGCAAGGACTCCCAGCCGAAGCCGTACCAGGTCTGGCCGACGTTGACGATCGACAGATACAGCACCCACGGGACCAGCCACAGCAGCATCGCGGCCCACAGCGGGAGAAGGCCGTCCACGCCCGCCAGCAGTGCGGCGGCGACCAGGCAGCCCGCCCAGGCCCAGAGCGCGAAGAACCTGTCCGAATAGTGCAGTTGGAACACGCTCGGCGCATGGCGGAACGGCACCCGTGCCACGTACCGGGGCACCGGCAGCATGCCGCGCTCTCCGAGCAGGGCGCGGAACTGCAGGGCGGCGGTCAGGAACGCGACCAGATAGAGCGCGGCCAGTCCCCGCTGGAAGATCAGCCGGCTCAGCCAGTAGTCGGGTGCGGTGAACCACTCCACGAACGCCATTGTGGCTCTCCCGGTGCCGCAAGGGCCTGGGAGGTACGCCCAGGCGGTGCCGCTCTCGCGGAGGCGGCCCCGCCCGCTCCGTTCACGGTTGGCCCCGCTCGGCTTGCGAGGCGGTCGGGGGAGAAACGGACAATTGCGTGCAAATGGCCTAAGTGAGAGGCGGGAGAACACGTGCGCTCACCCATCGGGAGCCATGCCGGGGCCTTCGCGGCCTTCGTGATGTCCGCGGTCCTTCTCGTCGCGGGCGGAGCGGGCCTCACCGGCTGCGCCGCCACCGGCAGCGCGAGCGCCGTGGACGGCCAGGACGAGATCCGTCTGCAGCCCGTGGCGGAAGCGGGTCCCGACCCGTTCACCGGCTCCGCCGCCGCCTCCACTCCGACGCCGTCGCCCGCCAGCCGTTCGCCGGAGCCCCCGACGCCCTCCGGCACGGCGACGTCCGACGTGCAGGGACTTCGGTCCGTCGACGGATCCACACCCGGGCTGTACGGCGGCACGCTCTCCGAGAGCAGCTGCGACGTCGAGAAGCAGATCCGCTTCCTCGCCTCCGACCAGGCCAAGGCCCGCGCCTTCGCCCGCGTGGCGGGCGTCGCCCAGGCCGACGTCCCCTCGTATCTGCGCGGACTGACCCCTGTGGTGCTGCGGGCCGACACCCGGGTCACCAACCACGGCTTCCGTGACGGCCAGGCCACCGGCTTTCAGGCCGTACTCCAGGCCGGCACCGCCGTCCTCGTCGACACCCGCGGCCTGCCGCGCGTGCGCTGCGCGTGCGGAAACCCGCTCACCCCGCCGGTGGCGACCCGGACCAACCCGGCCGTGACGGGGCAGCCGTGGCGCGGTTACCTCCCGGAGCAGGTCGTGGTCGTGACCCCGGCACCTCAGGCCATGGCCAAGGTCACGATCGTCGACATCGTCAGCAACACGTGGATCGAGCGGAAGGCGGGGGACGACGGGGGCCGCGACCGCACCGTCCCGCCGCCGGCCACCCGCAGCCCGGGGACTCCGAGTCCCTCCACGTCGAGTCCCTCCACGCCGACTCCCTCCACTCCGAGCCCGAGGACTCCCGGCGCCACCACCCCGAGTCCGGAAAGGCCCTCTCCGGCGGAGTCCACGCCCGCTTCCCCGCCCTCCCCGCCCAGTCCCCCGACGCGCTCCCCGGAGGAGATCCCGCCGCCTCCCGAGGAGACCGTGTCACCCCCGGAACGGCTGCCGGACGGTCCGACCGAGCGCGCGCCCGAGCCGCCCCCCGCACGCGGCACCGAGGACGCACCCGACGGAGGCGTGGTCCCCCTCGACCCCGTCCTGCCCGACGACCGGATGGACGCACTGCCGCAAGGCCGGCAGTACGGCCGGCCCGCCGCTCGACCGGCGACCGTCGCGAGCTGAGCAGCCGCTCAGGGTATGGCGGTAAGAACTCGAAGAATCAGCGAAGTGGTGGCAAGGTGGCACCATGGCTGACCCCGGAGCGGGTGGCCTGTCACTCCCGGACGACTGGCCTGCAGACCCGGATCCGATTCTCGCCCTCAACCGCACAGGCTGTTTCGACTGGGACCTGGGCAGCGGTCTCATGCACATGGACGCGCACGCCCTCGAGATCTTCGACATGCTTCCCAGCGAGTACGACGGCCGACCCGAGTCCCTCGGTGTCCGGGTCCCTCCGTTCGAGGCCCACCGCCTGGACGAGGTCGTCTCGCAGGCGCTCAAGAACGGAAGCGAGAGCTACGGCGCGTACTTCCGCGTCCGCTGCCGTGACGGCTCCATGCGCTGGACCCACACCCAGGGCTGCATACGCCGCGACGAGACGGGCCGCCCGCACCGCATCGTGGGCGTCGTCCGCGACGCCACGCAGGAGCTGAGCGACGTCACGGCACGCCGGGTGCTCGCCGACGAGGAGGCGGCGCGGCGCCGGCAGACCAGCATCGTGCAGGGCACCACCGCCGCGCTCGCCCACGCACGCACCGTGCAGGACGTCATCGACGTACTCAACGACAGCCACGGCCTCACCCACCTCGGCGCGACCAGCCTGGTCATGGGGCTGGTCGAGGCCGGGCGGATCCGGCTCGTCGCCAGGGGCCCCGAGGACAGCTACGTACCCGGCACCCGCATCACACGCATCGACGAGCCCTATCCGATGGGCGAGGTCGTCCGCACGATGGCGCCGCGGTTCATCGAGTCGCCGGAGGACTTCGCGACGTCGTACCCGATCCTGTGGCCGCGCATCACGCACCTGGGCGTCACGGCCGCCGCGTATCTGCCGCTCATCGCGCAGGCCAAGCCCATCGGCGCGCTCGGCCTGCTCTACCACGACAAGACCGGCTTCACCGACGAGGAGCGCAACGTCCTCGTCGCCCTCGGCAGCAGCATCGCGCAGAGCCTGCAGCGCGCCATGTTCTACGAGCAGGAGAAGGACGTCGCCAAGAGCCTCCAGCAGGCCATGCTGCCGCGCACCATCCTGCCCGTCCCGGGCGCCGACATCGCGGTCCGCTATCGCTCCGCGGCGCTGGGCCGGGACATCGGCGGCGACTGGTACGACGTGATCCCGCTGCCGGGCGGCCGGGTCGGGGCCGTCATCGGCGACGTCCAGGGCCACGACGCGCATGCCGCCGCGGTCATGGGCCAGCTGCGCATCGTGTTGCGCGCCTACGCATCGGAGGGGCACACCCCGCCCACGGTCATGGCCCGCGCCTCCGTCTTCCTGCACGAACTCGACACCGAACGCATGGCCACCTGCCTCTACGCCGATGCCGACCTGACCACGGGCGTCGTACAGCTGGTCCGGGCCGGACACCTCGACCCGATGGTGCGGCAGACCGACGGCAACTGCCGCCGGCTGCCCGTCGACGGCGGGCTGCCGCTCGGCCTCTCCGCCGACTTCGGGCAGCTCGAATACCCCGTGACGACCATGGAGCTGGACCCCGGCCAGACGCTTCTGCTCTGCACCGACGGCCTCGTCGAACAGCCGGGCGCAGATCTCGACGACGGCATGCTGGCCCTCGCGGAGCTCGTCCGCTCCGGCCCCGCCGATCTGTCGGACCTCGCCGACCTGCTGTGCGAGGCGGTCGACGACCGGGGCGGCGAGGACGACGTCGCCCTGCTGCTCCTGCGCCGCTGCAGCGCGGACGTCCCCCAGTCCGGCGGACGCCTCCAGCAGTACGTCCCCCTCGGCGACCCGGAGGCGCTCGCCGAGTCCCGGCACATGATCCGCGCTGCGGTACGGGCCTGGGGTGCCCACGACCGCGCCGACGAGATCGAACTCATCGCCGACGAGCTGATCACCAACTCGCTCGTCCACACAGATGGCTCCGCGGTCGTCACCCTGCGCGTGCTCAGCGGCTCCGAACGACGGCTGCGCGTCGAGGTGGAGGATTCCTCGAGCGCCCTGCCGCGCCGCCGGGAAGCCGGAGTCGGTGGGGTGTCCGGGCGTGGTCTGCTCCTCGTGGACCGCCTCACCGATGTGTGGGGCGTGGAGGCGCGCGGCGGCGGAAAGATCGTGTGGTGCGAGTTCATCGTGCCGGCCCGCGGGTGAGTGGCACTCTGGTTCCATGCCGGAACTCCCCGAGGTCGAAGCGCTCAAGGACTTCCTCACCGATCACCTCGCCGGTCGCGAGATCGTGCGGGTGCTGCCCGTCGCGGTCAGCGTCCTCAAGACGTACGAACCCCCGCTCACCGCCCTCGAAGGACGCACCGTCACGGCCGTGACCCGGCACGGCAAGTTCCTGGACATCGACGCCGACGGGCTGCACCTCGTCGTCCATCTGGCCCGCGCGGGCTGGCTGCAGTGGAAGGACCGCCTCCCCGACGGCCCCCCGCGCCCCGGAAAAGGCCCGCTGGCCCTGCGTGTCGCGCTGGAGACGGGCGAGGGCTTCGACCTGACCGAGGCCGGGACGCAGAAGCGGCTCGCCGTGTACGTCGTCCACGAGCCGTCCGAGGTGCCCGGCGTCGCCCGGCTCGGTCCCGACCCGCTCGCCGCCGACTTCGACGAGCAGCGCTTCGCGAAGCTCCTCGAGGGCGAACGGCGGCAGCTCAAAGGCGCCCTGCGCGACCAGAGCCTGATCGCCGGGGTCGGCAACGCCTACAGCGACGAGATCCTGCACGCCGCGAAGATGTCGCCGTTCAAGCTCGCGTCGAGCCTGACCGACGAGGAGACGCACCGGCTCTACGAGGCCCTGCGCGTCACCCTCACCGAGGCTGTCGAGCGGTCCCGCGGGCTTGCCGCGGGACGGCTGAAAGCCGAGAAGAAGAGCGGGCTGCGGGTGCACGGGCGCACCGGCGAGCCGTGCCCGGAGTGTGGCGACACCATTCGCGAGGTGTCCTTCAGTGACTCGTCTCTGCAGTACTGCGCGACGTGCCAGACGGGTGGGAAACCGTTGGCGGACCGGAGGATGTCGCGGCTGCTGAATTGAATCCAGGAGGTCTTCCGCCATCAGCACCAGCCGGGTTGAGACCAGCCCGGACGAGCATTACGCGTGCGGAGTTCTTGTCCCGTGGGGATGCGGTTCGGCACGCGGTGCAGGCGTAGGTGCGCTCACCAGCGGCAGTGCGTGCTTGGCTCTCGCATCGCAGTGCGCGCAGTCCATCGTGGTGTGCGCGGGGTGGACGAGGCGGATGTCCCGCCCGTGCTTGCGGCCCATCTCGATCAGTGCGGCCTTGGTGGCGCCGATGGCGGCGTCAGCGGCCTTGCGGGCCATGGTGGTCTTGGCCAGGAACTTCGGACGGAAGTCCTCGACAGCGATGGCGTCGTGGTCGCGGACAACCTTCTTGGCCCACTTACGACCGCTGTCCTCACGCTGCCGCGCGACCTTTTTGTGCGCCTTCGCCCGCAGTTTCTTCGCCTCGTGGTATCCCTTCGATCCGGGCTGGCCCTTCTTCGGCTTACGGCGGGCCATCATCCGGTCGTACCGGGTCAGCTTCGTCTGGGCCTTCTTGCCGTGCTCGGCGTGCGGCAGGTCGTGCGCGTCGGACGTGGTGGT
>NZ_JBSFWK010000081.1:0-19569 GCF_053594815.1 Streptomyces sp. NPDC002577
CGTCAACGTCCTCTGGGCCCTCCTGCGCGACGGACGGACCTACGAGGTCGTGCCTCCTGCGGCTCTCGCGGCTTGACAGACAGCATTAGGAATCGGTGGGCACGCTGCTCAGGAAAGCCGGCGGCCGGTTTCCGCGTCCGCGCAGTGCAGCCGATCCGGCCTCGCTTCCCGGTTCGCGGACCGGAACAGCACGCGGTCGGCCCCGAGCGGGACCGGCGGGTTGCCCCACACGTCCGTGGCCGCCACCCACAACACCCGGCCGTCGCGGATCGCCGCCACCGAGTCCCGGTCGCCGACGAACAGATGCTCCGGCCCGGCCACGATCTCGTCCGGCTCCCGCACGGCCCGGCCGTCCGGTGCGACCACGGACAGCCGCCGCAGCCGTCGCCGCCCGCCGATCTCGGCCGCGTGGAGCCGATGGCGCCAGGTGAGGGCGTACACCCAGTCGCCGACGCACACGGCCGGAACACGGAACGAGGTGAAGCGCCACCGGCTCAGCCGATGACGTCCCAGCGACTCGGCCCGGTCGACACCCGCATAGGCGACTATCCGGACGCGGCGGCCGAAGGCCTCGGAGAACAGGACACGGCCGCCGTCGGCGAGGGCGGGCGGCCTGGAGAAGTGCTTCAGCGCCCGCTGCGGGAAACGGGGCTTGGACAGTTGCTTCCCGGTGTCGGTCGCACGCACGGACAGTGTGGCAAGGCCACCGCCGCTCCAACTGTGGAAGAGCGCCGCATCACCCGTCGTCCCGTCCTGCCCCAGCAGTGTGCCGTATCCCCCGTCCCAGACCTGCTCACCGGTGCGGGCGTCCAGGGCGCGGAACCCCCCGGCGTCCAGGATCACCCGGTCCCCACGCACGAGCAGGCCCCATATCCGCTTGAACCCGTCCTCCCACAGCGTCTCCCCGGTCAGCGCGTCGACGCCGGCGATCTCACCCCGCTCCTCCCCGTTGTCGTTCCACAGCACCAGGGTCGAACCGGCTGCGGCCATCCGGTTCAGCTCACTCCTGCGGCGGGTCCACAGCACCTTCCCGGTCGCCGCGTCCAGCGCGGTGAACCCGCCCGGGTCGCGGTCCCGCAGCACGGGCACCACGACCGCACCGCCCGCGCACACCAGCCGTTGCGGGGCCGGTTCGGTGAGCGCCTCGCTGCACCAGCGGATCCGGCCCTCGTGCGCGTCGACGGCCGCGATCCGGCCGCCCGTAACGGGTACGTAGACGGTGCCGCCGGCGACGACCGGCTGCCCCAGGGTCCCGCCCGGCGCGCTCAGCGTCCACAGGCCCTTCCCGGCGTCCGCCGTGATCGTCAATGGTGGTCTGTCGTCTGCCACTTGGGCTCCTTCGGGCGAGGTGGTCGGCCCACGGAGCTTAAGCCGTGCCGTCGAACTCCTGGCCGACCAGGGGCGGCCTGCGACGCGAGATCTCGGCCACCGCTGTGTTCGCGACCATCACGGCGGCCAGGACCACGGCCGCGACAGGATGGCCCACCCCGTACAGGCCGGCCGCGCCCCCGCCCAGCACCACCGCTTTGACCAGCAGCACCGCCGCGAGCGGGGGCCGCAGCCTCGCCTTCGGCGCGGCGAACAGCGCCCACAGGACGACGGCGAGGAGCGGGGTTCCGAGGCCGAGCGCGATCCGGCCGAGCACGTCGCCCCCGGTGGCGAAGCCCCACCAGCCCAGCAGGGCCAGCGCGGTCAACTCGATCAGGAACGCCAGCGCTTCGTTGACAGCGAACCAGGGCCGCCGCTTGTCCCACGCGATCGTGACACCGCCGGAATCCCGCGCCATCAGCCCTCCCCCTTCGACTGTTCGACTCGGAACCGCAGCATGGCACGAAAGGTGCCGCGGCGGCTGCCTCACCTCCGACACCCGTCAAGCGACCGACGCCACCGAGGCCGCGAACACAGGTAGTAGGCGGCTGTGCCCGAGAACAACGTCTCGTCCCCCTCCCAGCCGACGACCACACCCGCCCACCGCACTCACAGGGGCACGTGCCCAGCTCAGGTCCTGCCCATGGCCCGCTGAATCGCCGCCAGCATCTCGTCGCGATGCGGGACGTTGTTACGCGACCACACCGGCGTCCGCCAGCTGGCGGCCACCCCGAAGGTGCGGCGCTTGCCGTCCTCGGTGCTCACACGGAGCGACGACCTGCCGAAGGATTCGACAGAAGCGATGTCCTGAAGAGCCACGGCCCGCGCCTTGTTCGCCCAGTCGACTATCAGGTCGATCGCCGTGTCGGTGCCCGTCGGCCCGGCCACGTTGGCCGTCGCACTGAGCAGCCGGCCTGCGAGGCGAGTGTCCAACGGTCCTTGGTACAGGCGCTGGTTGGTGAGCACGAGCAGCCCCCCGAACAACGCGAGCGGTGTGCTGGGGAAGTTGATCGAACCGGTCTTCACGCACAGGACCTCTTCTCCAGGCCCCGGCGGTAACGTCACCCACAACCTCATCAACGACCTCCCTTCGCGACGAGGCTACTCATCTGCTGCGGTCGATCGGCAGACATGAGACACCGGCTGACGGACACACCGTGCTCGTCGCGATCAGCGAAGAGCCCTTCCCCCGAACGATCTGCGCGACTGCCTGACATGATCACAGCGTGATCGATGAGATGGTGCAGCCCGGCCCCAGGAAATACGTCCTCTTCGACGTCGACGGTACGTTGATCGATGCCGTGGACAACCAGCGCCGGGTCTGGAGAATCTGGGCGGAGCGCTACGGACTGGACGCCACTGAGGTCCATCGGGTCGCGCTGCGGACGCGGCCGATGGAGACCTTCGCGGAGGTGGCTCCGGACCAGGACCCCGAGGAGTGCCTGGCCGTGCTGCACGAACTGGAGGACGACGACGTTCGGTCCGGCGACTACACGGCCTTCGACGGTGCGTCAGAGCTGCTGGAAGCCCTGCCGTCGGGGGCGTGGGCACTGGTGACCTCGAACTATGAGCACCGGGTGCGCGGGCGATTCGCCAGGACGGGCCTACCGGTCCCGCGCCTCATCGTGGACGCGGCCGCGGTGGCGGAGGGCAAACCGTCGCCCGTGCCCTACCTGCTGGCCGCCGAGCAGCTCGGTGCCGCGCCGGAGAACTGCCTGGTCGTCGAGGACGCCCCGTCAGGAGTGGAGGCAGGGCTGCGGGCGGGCATGACGGTGTGGAACGTGAACGCTCCGACTGCGTCGGCCGGCGTCCACCGTCACTTCGAGAGCCTGCGCGACGCTGTGCCCGGCATTCTCGCGTTCGCCCGGCCGGAGTTTGCGTCTCCATGCGAGACGAGTGTCCCGGACGGCTTCGACAGGGCCTAGGAGTGTCCTGAAGATCTTGGAATCGCGCCCGGCTTGCATCGGTTCATGACGATTGACATTTACTGGCAATCCGGGGCGAGCCGGGTGGTCGGAGCAAGATCTTCATCGGTCTCCTAGGTCACGCAACAGGCGTCCCGCAGGCCGGAATCAGCCGAAGTCCGATCTCGTCGGCATCACCACGATGTCTCGCACGCACACCCGCTGTGGTTGCTTCCAGCAGAACAGGATGGTGTCGGCGAGCTGCTCGGCGCCGATGAAGTCGGGATGGCCGAGCCGCTCGCAGTACTCCTGCAAGCTCATGCCCATCTCCGTGTGCATGTCGGTCCTGACGAACCCCGGCGCGACATTGATGACGCGGATGTTGTTCGCGGCCTGACTCTTCTGCAGCGAGCCCGCAAGCGAGCGCAGTGCCGCCTTGCAGGCGTGGTACACCTCTCCGTCCGGACCCGGCATCCGGTCACCGATCGAGCTCACATTGATGATCGTGCCGGTCCTGCGCGCCTTCATGGTGCCGAGGACCACGCGGATGCCGTTGAGTACGCCCTTCAGGAGCACGTCGACCTCGTAGGAGACATCCGCCGGGGCCCCGGTCTCCAGCGGGCCGGTCCGCAGGAGACCCGCGCAGTTGACGATGCATTCGGTCGGTCCGTGGCGGGCTTCCGCCGCCTGGACCGCCGCTTCGAGCGACGCGTAGTCGGCGACATCGACCGCTGCGCGCATGATCTGCTCGGAAGGCAGCCCGTCGAGCGGCGGGAGGTGCCGCGACACCAGCAGAAGGGGATGCCGCTCCGCCGCGAAGGCCGCCGCCACGGCCCGGCCGATGCCGTGGCCGGCACCGGTCACCACGACGAGTGGTTTCGCCATCAGACCCTCCGCGCACGTGCGGCCCAGTGCCTGGGCAGTCTCACACGCCCGGGCCAGGGAGCCCGGCGCCGCGCCACAGTCCGCGCGAGGCTTCAGCCGTACCGCGGCAGGTGCCCACGCGGTCGCGGACACCCCCCGGTCATCGACGCGGCCGTCCACGGTCATGCCGACCGGCCGTCACCCGGCCTCACGAGCGGTGTCGATGACGCAGAAGCGATTGCCGTCGGGGTCGGCGAGTACGACGAAGTCGGCGTCGTCCGGATACAGTTCCCAGTCGACACGCGACGCGCCCAGCGACAGCAGCCGCTCGACCTCGGCGGCCTGGTCGGCGGCATCCCCGGCGTACAGGTCCAGATGGACGCGCGGGTGTTCCTGCACCGGCGTCTCGCTCCGTCCGAGCGCCAGTTGGGGCCCGGACCCCTCGGCCGGCACCAGCACCACCCAGTCGTCCTCCATCTCCTCACGCGGGACGTACCCGAGGGCCTCCGTCCAGAACGCGGCCGCTCGCGGCACATCAGAGACACCGAGCACCACGGATCCGATTCTCAGCATGGGCAGATTCTGGCGGACGAAGGCCGGCGTGGGGTATGCCGGGCCCGGACATGACACGACTCCTTGGTCAGCGCCTCCACGTCCGGACGGGGCGCGGCCGTTTGCGCGGACCTCACCGACGCCCTGTCGCGACCGGGGCGTTCCGGCCGATACTGCGCGGATGACGACGCCCTCTGACCCCGTGCCGTTGCCGCCGGGTGAAGCGCCGCCCGCTCCCGACTGGTTCAGCAAGGACGCCGCCCGCTGGCGCGCCGCGGCCCCGCCCCGGTGGACCCGGCTCGGGCTGCAGGCCCTGGTTCTGGCGGTCACGCTGATCGGCGGCCTGATCGCCATCGGTGTCTCCGCGCCGGATCAGGTGTGCTCGGAACGCCATCCGTGCGGCACCGACTGGCCGTCGTTGCCGTTCGCGGCCCTCGTGTTGTTGCTGCCCTGGGCGGTGTTGTGGCTCCCGAGCGTGGCGCGCGTACTGCTGCCGTTCGGGCTCGTCCTGCCGGCGATGGCGCTGGCCGGCCCCGCTCGGCTCTCCGTGGCCGTCGTGGCGGGCAGCGCGGTCGTGGTGCTGGGGCTCGTAGCGGCCTGGTGCGGTGTGCACGTGCGGCTGCGCGCCCGTGCCCGCCAGCGGGCGCTGCACGAGGACGCCACCGCCGGCTACCGGGCGCCGCTGCCGCACCGGCTTCCGCGTTTTCGGGGTGGGTCGGTACGGATCACGACGGGTGTCGTGTTCGTCCTGGCCGGCGGCTCGTTCGTGCTGTGGGGTGCGGTCGCCCAGTCCGAGTCGGACGCCCGTGCCGCACGAGCGGAGGCCGTCTCGGCAGTGGTCCTCGGATACGAGGAAGGAGACGACGGCGATCCCGATGTGCGCGTCGAGTTTCTTGACGGTCCGTACGCCGGTGAGGCCCGCACCGTCGGCTCCGGGTACGCGCACAGCTACCCGGTGGCCCGCAAGGTGACCGTCCTGGTGGACGGGACCTGGCTGCGGCTGCGCGCAGAGCCGTACGACGCGATGCCGCAGCAACTGACAGCCGCGCTCCTGCTGGCGCCGGGCGTCGCACTGACCGGCCGAGGGCTCCTGCTCGACGCGCGGGCCCGCGCACTGCGTTCGGGACCTCAGCCGGTGCTTCGCGTGGCGGTGTGGCCCTCAGCGAAGGAGGCGAGGGTCGAGCTGTATCCGGTGAACGCGGCGGACGCCGGTGACGTGCGGGCCCGGGCCGTGTGGAGGCACGACCAGACAGTGGTGATCCGCGAGTCCGAACCGGAGGACGACCTCGCCGACTGGGACGTGGGAGTGGACGAGGTCGATGACGACGAGGACGAGTACTTCGCCGGTGTCCTCTACGGCCCGTTCCACGAGGACTCCGCCCCCGCTCTCCTCACGGGTCTGCCCCGCGGGGGCGTGGTCCTCACAGGGCTCGACGATGTCGTCACCGGTTGAGACAGCGTGACATCTCCCGAGGGTTGCTCGGGTCGCTCACGTTGTTCTCGGGCCGGTCACGTCGTTTCAGAAGCGCAGGAAGTCCGACAGACCCGCGAGCAGCCTGTCGACGTCCGCAGAGTCGTTGTAGGGGGCCAGGCCGACGCGGAGACCGCCGGTGTCCCCCAGGCCGAGCCGGCGGGACGCCTCGAGAGCGTAGAAGGAGCCGGACGGTGCGTGGACGCCGCGCTCCGCCAGGTAGCGGTAGGCGTCCGTCGTGCTGTGGCCGTCGATCGTCAGGAGCAGGGTGGGGGTGCGCTCGGCTGCCCGGGAGTGGACCGTGATCTGCTCGAAGGCGGACAGTCCCTTGTCGAGGTGCGCGCGCAGGGTGTCCTCGTGCTCCTCGAGCGCCGCGAACGCGGACACGAGGCGCTCGCGGCGGCTCCCCGTCGCGTTCGGGCCGAGTCCGGCCAGGAAGTCGACGGCTGCGCGGGTGCCCGCCAGGAACTCGTACGGCAGAGTGCCGAGCTCGAAGCGTTCCGGGACGGCGTTCGTCGACGGCAGCAGCTTGTCCGGCTGCAGGGTCTCGAGGAGCGCGGGCCGGGCCGCGAGGACGCCGAGGTGGGGGCCGAGGAACTTGTACGGGGAGCAGGCGAAGAAGTCCGCGCCGAGCTGCTCGGTGTCGACGAGCGTGTGCGCGGTGTAGTGGACGCCGTCGACGTAGAGCAGGGCACCGGCCTCGTGCACCAGCCGGGAGATCACGGGGATCGCGGGCCTCGTACCGATCAGGTTCGATGCGGCGGTGACCGCGACCAGGCGGGTGCGGTCGGAGAGGACGGCGCGGATGTCGTCGGGGGTCAGTTCGCCCGTCGCGGGATCGAAATCCGCCCACCGGACCGTGGCGCCCGCCTGCGCCGCGGCCTGGATCCACGGGCGGATGTTGGAGTCGTGGTCCAGGCGCGTGACGACCACCTCGTCGCCCGGCGACCACGTCCTCGCCAGGGTCCGGGAGAAGTCGTAGGCGAGCTGCGTGGCGCTGCGGCCGAAGACGATTCCGGACGGGTCCGCGCCCAGCAGGTCGGCCATGGCCTGCCGGGCCCCGGCGACGATCGTGTCGGCGTTGCGCTCCCCCGGCGTCCCGTCGCCGCGGTTCGACAGGGGCTGCGCCAGGGCGTTCCCGATGGCTTCGATCACCGGCGATGGCGTCTGTGTGCCGCCCGGCCCGTCGAAGTGCGCCGTTCCGGCCGCGAGGGCGGGGAACTGGGCGCGGATCGCGGCGATGTCGTACGTGGTGATCTCGTCCGTCACGAGGGAACTCCTGTCGGGCCTGGGCGAGCGTGCTCAGGTAGTGCGGTCAGGGTCAGCTGATGACGACGGTATCGACAGGCGTCACGGCTTGCGTCGGCCGGCCACCCCTGTCGTCTCCGCACTGCGACGCAGACCGGAGCGCATGCGATGCAGACCGGCGCACGTCGTGCAACCGCGGGCCGTCGGGCGCACTCTGGAATCAGCGGTTCCGGAGGTGATCGTGATGGAGCAACACCCCGTCGGATGGCATGTGGAGCTCGAATTCGAGGAGGACACTCAGCACACCCGCGCCGCCGCCCTCATAAGGCTCCCGGACGGGAGCGAGGTGCGGTCCCGCGGATACGCCAGCCGCCACCCCGCCGACTCGAACCAGCCGAGGGTCGGCGAGGAGGTCGCAGGAGCCAGAGCGCTCAACGACATGGCGACCAAACTGCTGACCAAGGCGCACGACGAGATCGACGAGGCGTCGGGCAGGACGTCGCACCCGCTGACCTGATCTGTCGGTCGCGTCCCGCGGTCGGTCGCGTCCCGGCATCGTGTCGACCATGTCGGTCGAAGCGTGACACCGTCGTCGCTCGGTGGGGCAGCTGGACGGGTTCGGCTGCCCCACCTCGAGAGGTGCGCGGAACGCCTGACAGCAGGACGCGGGCCGTGAGACCGTCCGCAGGTGACCGACACTCCCGCCGCAGCGGCGGCCTCGGGACGGCCCGGCGACCGCGCCGCGTCCGCTCTGCGCTTCGCCACGGAACTCGTCGCCTGGGTGGCCACGCCCTGGGCCCTGGCCCGCCACTCGTGGCTGCTCGCCGCTCTGTCGGTGGTGCTCCTGATCGGGCTCCCCACGGTCTTCTCCACCCCTGGGGACAAGGCGAACGTGATCATCGCGGTGCCGGGCCGGGTCACCGTCCTGATGGTTCTGCTGCAGCTGGCCGCGGCCGTGGTCTCGTCCTGGCTGGTGTGGCCCGCCTGGGCGGCGGTCCTCGTCACCGTACTGGCGGCCACCACCTGCGTGACGGAGCGCCGACGCTGGCGGTGGCTGACCTCCGCGAACCGGCCCGGCCCCATCGCCATGTGAGCTGTGTGCTGGGGGGCTCACTCCGCGATCCCCGGCGGCAAGTTGTACGGCGTCACGACCTGGATCGCCGAGGGCAGGAACGGGCCCTCGTCCGGCAGCGCGTGGTGCGCACGCATGATCGTCTGACAGGCGCGGCGCATGTCCTGGCGCAGGTCGTGGTGGAGTACGGCGGTCAGGTGCCGCTCGCGCAGGAGCCGGGTGTTGTCGTGGTCCAGATCGTGGGCGACGAAGGCGGCGAGTTCGCGGTCCAGGGCCTGGAACGCGTCGAGCGTGGCGGCGTTGCCGCCGCCGATGGAGTAGACCGCGTTGATGGTCTCGTCCCGCTTGAGCGCCTCCAGGACGAGGTCCCGCTGGGTCGCGTCGAGACCGTCGGTGTCGGTCACCTCGGCCAGCGACCGTTCGGGGTGGGTGCCGCGCATCACGCTGCGGAAGCCCATTTCGCGCTCCTCCTCGTTGCGGAAGGAGCCGTGGCTGATGGTGACGAGGACGCTGCCGGGACGGTCGCCGAGCCACTGCCCGAGGAGATAGGCGGCGGTGGCTCCGGCGGCCCGGTTGTCGATGCCGACGTATGCGCTGCGTGCGCTGCTGGGCAGATCGGTCACGAGGGTGACCACCGGGATGCCGGCCGCGACGAGCCGGCTGATGGCCGCGGTGACATCGGGTACGTCCGGGGCCTTGAGGATCACGCCCTGGGAGCCGCGCTTGGCGATCCGGTCCAGGGTCGTGATCAGCTCCGACACCGGGCCTGTCTCGCGGAAGTGAAAGCGTGAGCGCATGACCGCCGGGTGCAGGGCGGGCAGTTCGGCCTCCAGGGCATCCCGTACAGCCGTGGAGAACCGCTCCGGTGTCTGCATCACGATGTCGATCAGGAACGTGCGGCCGCCGATGCGTACCTGTGTCCGCTGCCGGTCCAGATCGGCGATGGCCTGGCGCACCTCCCGCACGGTGCTCTCCCGTACGCCGCCGCGGTCGTTCAGGACGCGGTCGACGGTGGCCGTGCTGAGGCCGGCCTGACGGGCGATCTCCCTGATCGGATACGGGTGCACCATGTCTGTTTTTCCCGGTTTCATTTGATGGCTTTTTGATGGATGTCTGCGCATTGCGTGATGGACTCCGGTTCCTAAGACTGGCGGAAACGGACGCACTCCGAAAGGACCTGCCGATGCTCCCCAGCGCCACGGGGTCGCTAGCCTGGCTCAGCGAGAGCGACTGCGACGTCGACGACCTGCGCTTCCTGGCCGGGCAGAGCACCGAGCTGCGCGACTACCCGTCCGCCGACGGGGTCGAGCAGAACGTCCTGCTGTACGACTCGGCTCGGCTGCGCGACCTCGCCGCCACGCGGGGCGGTCGCCGGCCGGTCCAGGCCGAGCTGGTACGGGCGCTGCTGGACGGCCCCGGCATCGTCGTGCTCAAGCGCGCATTCGCGGACGGGGACACCGTGGACCGGGCGACCGCCTCCTTCCGTGCACTGATCGACGAGGAACGCACGACGGTCGCGGCACGCGGCGATCATTTCGCCAAACCGGGCGCCAACGACCGCGTCTGGAACGCGCTGGAGAAGACGGCCGTCCGGGCGCCGGAGGTCTTCGCCGACTACTACGCCAACGACGCGCTGGCGCTCATCGCCGAGGCCTGGCTCGGCCCCGGCTACCAGATGACCTCGCAGATCAACGTGGTCAACCCCGGCGGTGCGGCACAGAGCGTGCACCGCGACTACCACCTGGGCTTCCTGTCCCGGGAGCAGGCGGCCGCCTATCCCGCGCACGTCCACCGGCTGTCCCCCGTGCTGACCCTGCAGGGCGCCGTCGCACACTGCGACATGCCGGTGGAGTCGGGTCCGACGCTGTATCTGCCGCACTCGCAGAAGTACGAGCCCGGTTATCTCGCGTGGCGACGGCCGGAGTTCATCGACTACTTCGAGCGGCACCACATCCAGCTGCCCTTGGAGAAGGGCGACGCGGTGTTCTTCAACCCCGCCCTCTTCCACGCTGCGGGACACAACCGGTCGACGGACATCAGGCGCATGGCGAACCTGCTGCAGATCAACTCCGCCTTCGGACGGGCGATGGAGACCGTCGACCGCGAGGCCATGGTCAACGCGCTCTTCCCGGTACTGGCGCACCGCAAGGCCGAGGGCGCCTCCGAGGAGTGGCTGCGCCGCGTGGTCGCCGCCTCTGCCGAGGGCTACCCCTTTCCCACCAATCTGGACCTCGACCCGCCGGTCGGCGGTCTGGCCCCGCCGTCGCAGGCGGACACCGTATGGCAGGCGCTCAGCGAGGGCTGGAGCCCGGACAGGCTGCGCCAGGAACTGCAGGCCGGCACCGAGCGCCGGCAGAGCTGAAGGGAAACCCGCATTCATGGGACTGCTTGAGGACAAGGTCGTCCTCGTCAACGGCGGCAGCCAGGGCGTCGGTGCCGCGATCGTGCGGGCGGCCGCCCGGGAGGGCGCCGACGTCGTCTTCACGGGGCGTCGCACCGCTGTCGGTGAGGCTCTCGTGGCGGAGCTGGCCGAGGCGGGCACGAAGGCCTCCTTCGTACGGGCCGACCTGGCCGACCCCGCGCAGGCGCGCGGCAGCGTCGAACAGGTCGTCGCCGCACACGGGCGGATCGACTGCCTGGTCAACGCGGCGGGACTCACGTCGCGCGGCTCCCTGCTGGAGACCACTCCGGAGCTGTTCGACGCGCACATGGCGATCAATCTGCGGGCGCCGTTCTTCGCGATGCAGGCGGCCGTCGCCGACATGGTGGCCCGCCAGGCGCCGGGCACCATCGTCAACATCGGCTCCAACTGCGCGCACGGCGGCCCTCCGTTCCTCGCGCCGTACTCCGCCGCGAAGGCCGGGCTGGCCGGACTGACCCGCAACGCCGCCCACGCGCACCGCTGGGACCGGATCCGGATCAACGGCCTCAACATCGGCTGGACGGAGACCGAGGGCGAGGACGCCATCCAGCGCGAGTTCCACGGGGCGGGCAACGACTGGCGCGAGGAGGCCGCCCGGCGTCTGCCCATGGGCAAGCTGGGACAGCCCGACGAGATCGCGGACTTCGTCGTCTTCCTGCTCTCGGAGCGCAGCGGCGTCGTGACCGGCTCCGTCATCGACTGGGACCAGAACGTCGTCGGCGCCCAGGACTGAGCCTGCCGCCGGCACCGAACCAGGGCTGGATCAAGCCTGGAACACCCCTCCGTACCCCTGCGTCACCACCGAATCACCTTTGCACCCGAAACACCCTTGCACCGCCCGACCGGGCTGAAGGAGCAACATCTCATGCGTATAGGCATCATGGGCCTCGGCCGGATCGGCGCCTTCCACGCCGAAACCCTGTCCCAGCTCGAGTCGGTGGACTCCCTGGTGGTCACCGACCCGGTGGCCGCGGCCGCCGCCTCCGCCGCCGAGCGATTCGGGGCCACCGCGGTGGACTCACCCGAGGCGGTACTGGGCGCCGGGGTCGACGGCGTCGTGATCGCCGCCGCGACGGACGCGCACCCGGAGCTGATCCTCGCCACCGTCAAGGCCGGCATCCCGGTCTTCTGCGAGAAGCCGGTGGCCCGCACCGTGGAGGAGAGCCTCGACGTGCTGCGTGCGGTCGAGGGCAGCGGCGTCGAGGTCCACATCGGCTACAACCGGCGCTTCGACCCCGGATATGTGGCGGCCCGGCAGGCCGTGCTCAGCGGCGAACTCGGGCTCCTGCACACCGTGCGGTCCACCACCCTGGACCCGGCGCCGCCGCCCGCCGCGTACGTGGCCGTCTCCGGCGGCATCTTCCGCGACTGCAGCGTCCACGACTTCGACATCGTCCGCTGGGTGACGGGCCGGGAGGTCGTGGAGGTGTACGCCGCCGGCTCCAACCGCGGCGCCGACTACATCGCCGAGGCCGGAGACGTCGACACCGCCTCGGCCGTCCTCACACTGGACGACGGCACGCTGGCCCTGGTCTCCAACACCCGGCACAACCCCCGGGGTTACGACGCCCGTCTGGAGATCCACGGCATGAAGGACAGCATCGCGGCGGGGCTCGAGGACAAGCTGCCGCTGCGCTCGGTCGAGCCCGGGGCCACCTTCCCTGCCGCCAAGCCGCACCACTTCTTCATGGACCGCTTCGCCGACGCCTACCGCGCCGAACTCACCGCCTTCACCGAGGTCGTCGCGGGCCGCAGGCCGTCCCCGTGCACCGTGGCCGACGCCATCGAGGCGAGCCTGATCGCCGAGGCCTGCACCCTGTCGCTGCACGAGCACCGTCCCGTACGCATGGCGGAGGTGCGCCGGGGCTAGGCCCGGCAGGCGCTCGGCGTCGCCGGGCTCGTGGGCCGGACCGGATGTCAGTGCTCGATGCCAGACTCCCCGCATGAGTGACGATGTGCGGTCGGAACAGGTCGTGGACGTGCGGTTGCGGGATGTCGGGGAAGCCGATCTGCAGCTGTTCTTCGAGTACGAACACGAGGCGGAGGCGGCGCGGCGGTCGAGGTTCACGCCTCGGCCCCGCGAGGCCTTCATGAAGCACTGGGCGACGAGAGTCCTCGGTGATCCCACCGTCTTCGTGCAGACGGTCACCGCCGACGGGAAGACGGCGGGCAACATCGTGGCCTGGTGGGAGCAGGACCGGCGCTTCATCGGCTACTGGCTGGGGCGCCCGTACTGGGGCCGCGGCATCGGCACGGAGGCGCTGACGCAGTTTCTGCGGCTGGAGACCAACCGGCCGCTCCACGCGGACCCCTTCGCCGGGAACACCGGCTCGGTGCGCCTGCTGGAGAAGTGCGGGTTCCGGCGCGCCGACTCCGTGTGGCACGGCGAGTACGAGCACGTCCTGCTCGTGCTGCACGAGGACCGCTGACGACGCACTGCTTCCCTGCCCCTCGTCGCCGGGTCACCGCGTCTGCAGTCGTGTGGCCCGGCCGCGGGCGTTGTGGGCGTCGCGCCGCGAACCGGCTCGCGCCGCGATGCCCGCCCGACAGAACGAGTCTGCCTCCTTCATCTGGGTATTTGTCTTCTGTGACCCGCGTGACGCACTGATCGGATCTCAGGCGCGACACCCGGAACACCGGCACACCGGCGTCGGGCCCGACCGTGCGCCCATCCGACGTCATCGAACCGCCACACTGGGCGCACACACCAGGTACATATCAACCGTCCTCATACGATCACGGCCATGACAGACACTCCCCAGTGGCTGAGCGCCGAGGAGAACCACGCCTGGCGCACGTATCTGCGCGCACGTCGTCTGCTGGGGGCCCGGCTCAACCAGCAGCTGCTGCGCGACTGGGGGCTGTCCGAGCCGGAGTACGAGATCCTCGTGGTGCTGTCGGAGCATCCCGACAGGAGGATGAGCTCACTGGAGCTGCGCTGTCGGCTCCTGTGGGAAAAGAGCCGGCTGTCGCACCAGCTGCGCCGCATGGAGCTGCGCCGCATGATCAGCCGCGAGCCCAACCCCGAGGACGCCCGCAGCGCCGTGGTCTCCCTGACCGCGGAGGGTCTTCGGGCCATCGAGCAGGCCGCACCGAGCCATGTGGCCAACGTGCGGGAGTACTTCATCGACCTGCTGTCGCCCCAGGAGCTCGCCCTCCTCACCGAGATCAGCGAGCGCGTGCTCGGCCAGCTCGCCGCCAGCGGCGAGCTGAAGGTCCCCGAAGGGGACTGAGGGGTGGGTCGCCGGGGCGGCCGCAGGGCTCCGTCTCGACCACGCCGGCCTCGCGCAGCACCCGCAGATGGTTCGGCAGGTTGGTCAGCCGCGCTTCGACCCGAACGCATTTCTGTTACGGAACGTGATGAGGCTCGCCTCATGGGACCGCAGCAGTGTAGACATGGCCTATGGTCCGACTCTTGGGTCGATCCTGGGCCCAGTCGGGCCTCGCGCTCACCGGTCTGCGCTCAGAGCGCAGACCGGACGTCGCATGCCGACTGGCCGACCCGCCCGAGGGGGCCGGGCAGAGGTCCCGGCAGGCACCCCACCCGCCGCGCTCCGCCGGACGGAGCAGACGACATGACGGCGGCCCCGACCGCGGTCCCCGGCGCCCTTGGTTTGCGAGGCTGCGGTCGGCCCTGAGCAGGCGCAGCGTCGCCGGCCAGGTGTTCGTACTGCATGTGGTGATCGTGCTGCTGCTGGTCGTGGCCGCGGCGCTGGCGCTGGTGCTGCAGGTCCGGCACGACAGCGGCCAAGAGGCCCGCAACCGCTCGCTCGCCGTCGCCGAGACGTTCGCGAACGCCCCGGGCACCGTGGAAGCCCTTGCCGCCCCCGACCCCACCGCGCTGCTCCAGCCGCGCGCCGAGGCGGCGCGCAAGCAGTCGAACGTGGACTTCATCGTGGTCATGAACACGGAGGGGATCCGCTACACCCACCCCAAGCCGGACAGGATCGGGAAGAAGTTCGTCGGAAACCTGGGTCCCGCCCTGGCCGGCCACCCCGTCACCGAGGAGATCACGGGAACTCTGGGGCCGCTGGTGCAGGCAGTGGTGCCCGTCAGGAATTCCGAGGGCAAGGTCGTGGGGCTGGTGTCGGCCGGCATCACGACCGCCCATGTCGGCGGCTACGTCGAGGAGCAGATGCCGATCCTCTTCGCCGCCGCGGCCACCGCCCTCGCTCTCGCCACGGCCGGGACGGCCGTGGCGAGCAGACGGCTGCTGCGCCAGACCCGGGGCCTCGGCCCGTACGAGATGACCCGGATGTACGAGCACCATGACGCGGTGCTGCACTCCGTCCGGGAAGGGGTGATCATCCTCAGCGGCGAGGGCCGGCTGGTACTCGCCAACGACGAGGCGCAGAGGCTGCTCGACCTGCCCAAGGACGCCGAGGGCCGGCACGTCTCGGAACTCGGCCTGGACTCGGCCACGGCAAGCCTGCTGGCCTCCGGCCGTGTCGCCACCGACGAGGTGCACCTGGTCGGGGACCGTCTCCTCGCGGTCAACAACCGGCCCACGGACCGCGACGGGGGCCCGCGCGGAAGCGTCGCGACGCTCCGCGACTCGACCGAGCTGCGTGCCCTGTCCGGCAGGGCCGAGGTGGCGCGGGAACGCCTCAAACTGTTGTACGACGCAGGGGTCGGCATCGGCACGAGCCTGGATGTGACCCGTACGGCCGAGGAACTGGCGGAGGTGGCCGTCCCGCGCTTCGCGGACTACGTGAGCGTGGACCTGGTGAGCGCCGTCGTGAACGGGGACGATCCGGATGGCACGGTCACCGAACTGCACCGCACCGCGTTCAAGGGCATCCGCAAGGACGCTCCCCTCTACCCGATGGGCGAGCAGATCACCATCGTCCCCTCCACTCCCCAGGCCCGGGGCCTGGCCACAGGGCAGGGAGTCGTCGAACCCGACCTGAAGTCGTCGCCCGCGTGGCTCGCACAGGACCCCGGGCGCACCGCGCAGGTCCTGGACTTCGGCATCCACACGCTGGTCACCGTCCCGCTGCGCGCGGGCGGCATGGTGATGGGGATGGCCAACTTCTGGCGCTCGGAGAACCCCGAGCCCTTCGACGACGACGACCGGGCCCTCGCCGAGGAGCTCGTCGCCCGCGCCGCGGTCTCCATCGACAACGCGCGCCGCTACACCCGCGAGCACACCATGGCCGTGACGCTGCAGCGCAGCCTGCTTCCGCGCAATCTGCCCGAGCAGACCGCGCTGGACGTCGCCTACCGCTATCTGCCCGCGCAGGCCGGGGTCGGCGGCGACTGGTTCGACGTCATGCCGCTGCCCGGCGCCCGTGTCGCGCTCGTCGTGGGCGATGTCGTCGGCCACGGGCTGCACGCCGCCGCGACCATGGGCCGGCTGCGCACCGCGGTGCACAACTTCTCCACCCTGGACCTGCCGCCCGACGAGATCCTCGGCCTCCTCGACGACATGGTCAGCCGTATCGACCAGGACGAGGCCGCGGCGGGCGGCACCGCCGCCATCACCGGCGCCACTTGTCTGTACGCGATCTACGACCCCGTCTCCCGGCGCTGCAGCGTCGCCCGGGCCGGCCACCCCGTACCGGCCCTGGTCCGTCCCGACGGCACGGTCGAGTTCGCCGAGGTGCCCGCGGGCCCGCCGCTCGGCCTGGGCGGACTGCCGTTCGAGACGGCCGAACTGGTCCTGGACGAGGGCAGCAAGCTGGTCCTCTACACCGACGGGCTCATCGAGGACCGCTACCGCGACATCGACATCGGACTGGACCTCCTGCGCACGGCCCTGGCCGGGACCGGCCGGTCCCCGGACGAAACCTGCCGGGCGGTTCTCGACGCCCTGCTGCCGGCCCGGCAGAGCGACGACATCGCCCTCATCGTCGCCCGCACCCGCGCCCTGGACGCCGACAGCATCGCCGAATGGGACGTGCCCTCCGACCCCGCGGCCGTGGCCGACGTGCGCGCCTCGGTCGTCCGGCAGCTTGCCGAGTGGGGACTGGACGACATGGCTTTCACCACGGAGCTGCTGCTCAGCGAGCTGGTCACGAACGCCATACGCTACGGCGGCGCCCCGATCCGGGTCCGTCTGCTGCACGACCGCAGCCTGATCTGCGAGGTCTTCGACGCCAGCAGCACCTCGCCGCACCTTCGGTACGCGGCCACCACGGACGAGGGCGGACGCGGCCTGTTCCTCGTCGCCCAGCTCGCCGAACGCTGGGGCACCCGCTACGCCCCGGAAGGCAAGATCATCTGGGCGGAGCAGCCGCTGCCCCAGGTCTAGTCACGCGGCACCGGCCGCGCCGCTTCGTGCGGCGCCTGTGCCGGTGCCGGTCCGCGTCGGCAGGCGCCGCGGGGTACGGCTGACCGTCATTCCCCCGGCCAGGGCGGCGCGCGCGAAGACCATGGCGTCGTGGACCGCAGCTCCGCCTGGATCGTTGTTGAAGTACACATAGACGTCGTCGCACGTGTCCGGAAATGTGTCGGCCAGGCGCCGCACCCACGTGTGGAGCGACTGTCTGCCGTAGCGGGGCCATGGCTGGGCCCGTCCGACGTGCAGGCGCAGATAGCCCCAGCCGGCGGTCCGCCACAGCGGCGTGACGGGCCGGGCCTCCACGTCGGCCCAGCACAACGCGGCACGGCGGTTCTCGAGCACGGCCCGGACCCCGGGGGTCCACCAGGAGCCGTGGCGGGGCTCGACGGCCACCCGCGTACCGGCCGGGAAGCAGCTGAGGCAGTCGTCCAGAAGTGCGGGATCACCCCGCAGTGTGGGTGGGAGCTGCAGCAGCACGGGACCGAGCCGGTCCCCGAGACCGGCGGCATGGCTCATCAGCCGGTGCACGGGTTCCCCGGGGTCACGCAATCGCTTGATGTGGGTCAGGAAGCGGCTGGCCTTGACGGCGATGACGAAGCCCGCCGGCGTACGGTCCCGCCATGCGGCGAACGTCTCCGGCGTGGGCAGCCGGTAGAAGGCGTTGTTGATCTCGACCGTGGCGAACTGTGCCGCGTACTCCTCCAGCCACAGCCGCTGGGGCATGTCGGCCGGATACAGGACTCCGCGCCAGTCCCGGTACTGCCACCCGGAGGTACCGACGAACACGGGCATACATCCATCACAGCACGCCCGCGACGCTCCCGGCAGACAGGAACCACGGCGGGGGCTGAGCGCGGTAAGGGGTGAGCCGGGTGCCCAGCGCACCCCCGTTCGTCCACGCCGGAGCGGAACGGAGAGAATCACGGGGACGGACCGACGGGCCGACGATCCTGCGGGCCGAAGGGTCGCCCCGGCCGGGAGCCTCTGCCATGACCACCGCGACACCAGCCTTGGAGAGAACCGACATGCACCTTCGCTGCGCCGTGCTCGACGACTTCCAGAGCGCCGCGACCACCGCCGCCGACTGGTCGCCCCTCGCGGATGACGTGGAGGTCGTGACCTTCACCGAGCACTTCGCCACCGAGGACGAACTGGCCGTGGCGATCGTGGACTTCGACATCGTCGTGACCCTCCGCGAGCGCGTGCCCTTCCCCGCCTCGCTGCTCTCACGGCTGCCTCGACTGAAGTTGCTGATCGCCTCCGGCATGCGCAATTCGGTCATCGACTACGCCGCCGCCGAAGCAGGCGGCGTGACGGTGTGCGGCACCGAGAGCTCCTCGACGCCTCCCGTCGAGCTGACCTGGGCGCTGCTGCTCGGCCTGGCCCGCGGCATCGTCACGGAGAACGACGCACTGCGGGACGGCGGCCCCTGGCAGAGCACCGTGGGCGCCGATCTGCACGGCCGTCGGCTCGGTCTGCTCGGGCTCGGCAAGATCGGCAGCAGGGTGGCCCAGGTGGGACTCGCCTTCGGCATGGAGGTGGTGGCCTGGAGCCAGAACCTCACCGAGAAGCGCACGGAGGAGGTCGGCGTGGAGCTGGCCGCCTCCAAGGAGGAGCTGCTCGCCGGCAGCGACTTCGTCTCCGTCCACCTCGCGCTCAGCGACCGCACCCGTAGGCTGATCGGCCCCGCCGAGCTGGCGCTCATGAAGCCTGCGGCCTATCTCGTCAACACCTCCCGTGCGGCCATCGTCGACCAGGACGCACTGCTCAGCGCACTGCGGGACGGCCGCATCGCGGGGGCGGGGGTCGATGTGTTCGACATCGAGCCGCTGCCCGCCGATCACCCGATGCGCTCCGCACCCCGTCTGCTCGCCACCCCGCACCTCGGCTACGTCACCCGCGCGAACTATGCGACGTACTACGGCCAGGCCGTCGAGAACATCCAGGCGTTCCTCGCCGGGTCGCCGGTACGCCTTCTGGGCTGACGCCTGGTGCACAGGGCCGACCGGTGGTCCAATGAAAGTGGAGCCAAGGACCCCACATCCATAAAGACGCGGAGAAGCGGAGCAACACCGCGCACCGCGCAATCAGGGTCCGCGAGAAGCGGGCGGGTCCTTGGCCTCCTCGTCCCTGCGGGTTCTAGGCCCTGTCGTCAAACTCCCGCCGTCCCGCCCGAAGGGCGGGCCCCGCGGCGTCTGGTGCGTGCGATCGCAAGGCGCCGGAAAGCCCTCGTAGCGGAGCTACCAGGGTTTTCCGGCAACGCGGCGAGGGCGCGTGCCAGGCGTCGCGGGGCAGGCGGGAATTTGACGACAGGGCCTAGGAGGCCGATGAAGATCTTGCTCCGACCACCCGGCTCGCCCCGGATTGCCAGTAAATGTCAATCGT
>NZ_JBSFWK010000082.1:0-17454 GCF_053594815.1 Streptomyces sp. NPDC002577
GCTATCTCGCCGGACTCCACCTGCGCGCCTCGATGATCTGGCTCAAAGACCTCACCCGGACCACCCATTGATCACGACTCGATACGCGCCCTAGGAGTCGTTGACGGTGCCACCCATGGAGTTGCCCCAGCGGTCGCCCAGGTAGACGTAGCCCTGCGGGCCCTGGACGGGCAGTACGAACCCGGTCTGGGAGCCGTAGGCAGTGGCGTCGCCGATGTCGGTCATGGCGGTCCAGGGGCCGGCGAGGCCGGTGGCTGTGGCGTACTTCTGCTGGTTGAGATCCCACTTTCTTGGTTGTTGAAGTGCGTCCGGATCTGTCGCAGGACAGTAGGTACCGGGCATGCCCTCGTCAATGGTTACCGCGAGGTAAATACATCCCATGTCAAACACCGGCCAGCCGAGAGCGCTCTTGAACAGCCTGGTAGTTTCAGGCTTGTGCGCCCCAACTCTGGACACAAGCCCCCTCGTTACCTACTAATCCATCCCATGTCGCTTCCATGTGGCGACATACGGTCCACCGCCGGGGTGCCCTTGAGATGCTCGCTCCGAACCTGAGGCCGGGGCCCCGTCCGTGCTGTTCTGTGAACAGTCAGGGGGCGGTGGCTGCGGGGAGACGGTGGCGGACGATCCGAAGATGCTTGCCCGATGTGGACCTGCCGGCATCTCATCGACGGCCGCAGGCGGCTGCGCGCCGTCCAACCTCTCCGGTGGGTTTATGCCATGGCATCATCAACCCCTGCAAGATCGGCAAGCCCCCGGCATTCTGAAGGGATCACACCCTGTGCACACATACGACAACCCCGTGATTCGCGGGTTCCACCCCGACCCCAGCGTGTGCCGAGTCGGTGACGACTACTACCTGGTGTGCTCAAGCTTCGAGTACTTCCCCGGCCTGCCGATCTTCCACAGCAAGGACCTGGTGCACTGGCGGCAGATAGGCAACGTGCTCGACCGCCCCGGGCAACTGCCGCTGCCGTTGCCCGGCTCCATGGCCTCACGCGGCCTCTACGCCCCCACGATCCGCCACCACGACGGCCGCTTCTGGATGATCAATACCAACGTCAGCGGCGGCGGCAACTACATCGTGACCGCCGAACGGCCCGAGGGCCCCTGGTCGGACCCGGTGTGGATCGACCTGCCCGGCATCGACCCGGACCTGGCGTGGGAGGAGGACGGCACCTGCTGGTGTGCCTTCTCCGTACCCGGCATCCACATCGCCCGGATCGACCCGGTCAAGGGCGAGGTACTCGAGGGACCCTTCCCCACCTGGTCGGGCACCGGCCTGAAGTACCCCGAAGCCCCGCACCTGTACCGCATCGGCGACTGGTGGTACCTGCTGATCGCCGAGGGCGGCACCGAGCGCGGCCATGGCGTGTCCATCGCCCGGGCCCGCTCGCCGCGCGGCCCCTGGGAAGGCGCACCCGCCAACCCCGTGCTGTCCCACAGCGGCACCGACCGACCCATTCAGAGCACCGGCCACGCCGACCTGGTCACGGCGCCCGACGGCAGCTGGTGGATGGTTCTGCTCGGCACCCGACCCCGCGGCTACACCCCCAACTTCCAGGTGCTCGGCCGCGAAACCTTCCTCACTCCCGTGGAGTGGGACGAGAACGGCTGGCCCGTCGTCGCGCCCGTGCCCGAGCGCCACCCGGCGCCCGCCGGCGCCTGGCACCCCTTCCCGGCCCTGCCCGCTCGCGACGACTTCGACGCGCCTGCGCTCGCGCCGCACTGGATCTCGCCCTACGCCCGCCCCGACGGATCCTGGTCGCTGACCGAGCGCGCGGGCTGGCTCACGCTCACCGCCACCGGCCCCACCCTCGACCGCCCCGGCTACACCTTTGTCGGCCGCCGTCAGCAGCACCACGACTGCCGTGCCGCGGCTCTGCTCGACCCGGGCACCGGGCGGGGCGGCCTGAGCGTACGCATGGACGAAGCCCACCACTACGACCTGGAGGCCGGTGACGGAGAAGTCAGTGTCATCGCACGCATTGGCCCACTGCGCCAGACCGTGGCCCGCCGCCCGGTGCCGCCCGGCCCGCTCGCCCTCGCCGTGACGGTCCGTACCACCGACATCGTGTCCCCGTCCCCCGAATTCGCCGGCATCGAGCCCACCGGCCCCGACACCATCGCCTTCTGGCTCGGCGACCCCGAGGCCCCGGGCGCGGAGCCGCTCGTCGAACTGGAGGGGCGTTACCTGTCCACCGAGGTCGCCACCGGCTTCACCGGGCGCGTCATCGGCATGTACGCAACCGACGGCACCGTCGCATTCGACTGGTTCCACTACGAACCGGCGCCCTCCGCCTGACGCCCGGGCCGCCCGTGTCAGCGTGAGCCGGTGCACACACCGAGGCAGGCGCTGTGCGCGGCGTGTTCTCGGTGTTGAGCCGTCCGCACCGGAAGGGTTCGACCCTCTGCTTGTTGATCCGCACCTGGTGGCCATCGACGTGCACGGTGTCGAAGGCCGCGGCAGGGCGGTTCGGGTGGCGGCGGTGCGGCGGATGCCGAGGCTGCCGGTCTCGGCCACGACGAGGTCGCGTAGCAGGGACTCCCTCGACCGAGATGCGGGTGGCAACCGGCCCGGTGGCGCGCTGGGGCGCGCGCCTCGGCTCAGTCGGTCCACGTCCGGGGCGGCGTGGACGGTCGCGCTGAGCACGGCGTCGATGGCTGGCGGCGACCCGGGTGAATGACAGGGGAACGAGGACCTGGCGGGCGCCCGTCACTTCGGCGCTGTGGTCCCGGAGGGGAGGGCCTCGCCTGACCGCAGGTGCTCCCTCAGCCACTGCTCAGTGTTGCTCACGTGCAGCAGGGCGGCGGCCTGGCTGAGGGCGGCGTCACGGGTGGCCAGCGCGTTGAAGATCGCCTCGTGCTCGGCGAGAGTGCGGCCCGCGGCCTTGTCGTCGACCAGACCGCGCCAGATGCGGGCGCGCAGGGTGCGGCCGGAGATCCCTTCCAGGAGGGTGAGCAGTGACTCGTTGCCCGTGGCCGAGACGACGGCGCGGTGGAAGGCGGCGTCGTGGGCGTTGAGCTGCTCGACGTCGTCGCGGGCCTCGCGCATGGCATCCAAGTGCCTTTCGACCTCGGCCAGTTGGTCGTCGGAGATCCGGGTCGCGGCCAGCGCCGTGGCGACCGGTTCCAGGAGCCGCCGTACCTCCATGAGGTCCTGCAGGGCGACCGAGTCGCCCTGCAGCAGTTCCACCGCCCCGCCGAGCCCCTCCAGCAGCAGGCTCGGCTGCAGGCTGGTCACATACGTGCCGTCGCCCCGCCGGACCTCCAGGACCCGCGCGACAGCCAGCGCCTTGACCGCTTCCCGGGCGAGGTTGCGGGACAGGCCCAGCTGAGCGGCCAGGTCCGGCTCCGGGGGGAGCTTCGAGCCCGGCGGCAGGGCCCCGGTACGGATCAGCTCACGTATCTGCCCGATGGCCTTGTCCGTCAGAGACACCGCTCATCCCTCCCCTCACCGTGCCCCGTGAGCACGTCCGACCTGATCAGCCCCTGAGTGCGGAGATCGTCCCACAGGCCGTCCGGGACTTGCTGATCATGGAGTTCGACGTTTCGTCCGACCTGTTCCGGATCCCGCATACCGAGGGTGACGTTGATGATACTGGGATCCGTGTACGGGAAGGCGATCGCGGCGGCGGGCAGAGTGGTCCCGTGCGCCGCACAGACCTCGGCGATCGCCCGAGCCCGGGCGACCAGAGCCGGCGGGGCGTCCTGGTAGTCGTACCTCATGCCCTCGGCGGGCCGGTCACGGGAGAGCAGTCCCGAGTTGAAGACACCCACCGCCACCACGCTCTTGCCGAGTTCTCTTGCGGCGGGCAGGACGTCGTCCAGCGCCGACTGGTCCAGGAGCGTGTAGCGCCCGGCCAGCATCACCACGTCGGCGGCGGTCTCGCGCAGGAAGCGGGCGAGCATGGCCGACTGGTTCATGCCGGCGCCGATCGCGCCGATCACGCCCTGGTCGCGCAACTCCGCGAGCGTGGGCATGGCCTCCTCGGCCGCCTGCCGCCAGTGATCGTCCGGATCGTGCAGGTAGACGACGTCCAACCGGTCCAGGCCCGTGCGCTCCAGCGTGTCCTCGATGGAGCGAAGCACTCCCTCACGGCTGAAGTCCCACTGCCGGCGCAGGTCGTCCCGTACGACGAAGCCCTCGTCGTCGACGCCGCGTGGCTCCTCGTTGGGCACCAACAGCCTGCCCACCTTGGAGGAGATGACGTACTCGTCACGCGGGCGGCCTCGCAGGGCGGCGCCCAGGCGGCGCTCGGAGAGGCCGAGGCCGTAGTGCGGTGCCGTGTCGAAATACCGCAGGCCGGCCTCCCAGGCCGCATCGACGGCAGCCCTCGCGTCGTCCACCGGGGTGACGCGGTAGAGGTTGCCGATCACGGACGCCCCGAAACCGAGCTCGGTGAGTTCGACGCATGTGTTCTGGATCTTCCGCTGGTGCAAGACGTGCTCCTGGGATACGTGCAAGGGGGCGCCAGTCAGCGTCTGACGTGGGCTGATCCGCCCGCGATGAGCGCCTCGACCTCGGCGAGCGAGGCCATGGAGACGTCTCCGGGCGTAGTCATGGTGAGCGCGCCGTGGGCGGTGCCGTAGGCCAGGGCGCGCTCCAGGCCGGTGTCGCTGAGCAGTCCGTGGATCAGACCGGCGGCGAAGGCGTCGCCGGAACCGATGCGGTCCAGGACCTGCAGGCCGGGCATCCGCGGGCCGGTGACGAAGCCGGTTTCGGCGGACCAGCCGGCCGAGGACCAGTCGTTGACCCCGGCCGAGGGCACGTCGCGCAGGGTCGTCGCCAGCACTTTCGCCTCGGGCAGCAGGCCGGCCACCTCGGCGAGCGCGTCCGCCGCCTCGTCGGCCCCGATGCGCGCCTGCCCCGGATACGTCCCGGCCAGGCCCAGGGCGCCCACCACGACGTCGGCCTGCCGGGCGAGCCGCAGGTCGACCTCGCGGGCCCGCTCGGCGCCGCCCCGGCCGACCCAGAGACTGGGACGGTGGTTGGGGTCGTAGGAGACCGTGACGCCATGGCGGCGCGCCGCGGCCATGGCCTCGTCCGCGACGTCCACCGTGGTGTCGGACAGGCCGGCGAAGATGCCGCCCGTGTGGAACCAGCGCACCCCGGCCGAGAAGATCGCGTCCCAGTCCACGTCACCCTTCCGCAACTGGGACACAGCGGTGTGCGCGCGATCGCTGACGCCCAGCGCGCCGCGGACTCCGAAGCCGCGTTCGACGAAGTTGAGGCCGTTGCGGGCGGTGCGGCCGATGCCGTCGTCGGGCACCCAGCGGATCAGCGAGGTGTCGACGCCGCCCTGGAGAATCAGGTCCTCGACGAGCCGGCCCACCGCGTTGTCGGCGAGGGCGGTCACGACGGCTGTGCGCAGGCCGAAGCAGCGGCACAGTCCGCGTGCGACGTTGTACTCGCCGCCGCCCTCCCAGACCTGGAAGGTGCGGGCGGTGCGGATCCGTCCCTCGCCAGGGTCGAAGCGCAGCATCACCTCGCCGAGGGCCACCACGTCGATCACGTCGTGCTCCTTTCCACGGCCTCGGCAGTCAGCCGGCGGATCGCCTCGTAGTCGCCCCGCCGAAGGTGGTCGGTGGTGGCCATCCAGCTGCCGCCGACGGCGAGGACCGCCGGGTGGGCGAGGTAGGCGGCCAGGCGGGAAGCGCCGATCCCGCCGGTCGGCACGAAGCGCATCCGGGGGAAGGGAGCCGCGAGCGCTCGCAGCGTCCGCACGCCGCCGAGCGGCTCGGCGGGGAAGAGCTTGACGGTGTCGAGGCCCGCCTTCAGGGCGCGCGTCAGCTCGGTGGCGGTGGCGATGCCGGGCACCACGGGCACCCCCAGCTCGCGGCACTTCGCGACGACCTCCTCGTCGAAGCCGGGCGAGACCACGAAGCGGGCCCCGGCCGCCACGGCCCGCTCCGCCTGCTCGGGCGTGAGGACCGTGCCTACGCCGACGGCCAGGCCACCGTGGGCGGCCATCTCCTTGAACACCAGCTCGGCGTCCGGTGTGCGGAAGGTGACCTCGGCGCACCGGGCACCACCCGCCGCAAGCGCGTCGGCCAGCGGGCCGGCGGTCGACACGCGCCGCACCGTCAGTACCGGCATCACGCGGGCTCCGGCCAGCACGGAGGCCAGGTCGGTGCCGCTCATCGGCCGAGCCATCCGCCGTCGACGGGCAGGACGACGCCGTGGACGTAGGCGGCGGCGTCCGAGGCGAGGAAGACCGTGGCACCCGCCAGGTCGTCGGCGTCGCCCCAGCGGCCGGCCGGGATGCGGTCCAGGATCGCCTTGCTGCGCACCGGGTCGTCCTGCAGTGCCTGGGTGTTGTCGGTGGCGATGTAGCCGGGTGCGATGGCGTTGACGTTCACGCCTTGTGGGGCCCACTCGTTGGCCAGCGCCTTGGTCAGTCCGGCGATGCCGTGCTTGGCGGCGGTGTAGCCGGGGACGGTGATGCCGCCCTGGAAGCTGAGCAGCGACGCCGTGAAGATGATCTTCCCTTGGCCGCGGGCCACCATCGTCGCGCCGACCGCACGGGTCAGCGCGAACTGCGCGTTGAGGTTGACCTGGAGCACCAGCTCCCAGTCTGTGTCGGCGTGTTCGGCTGCCGGGGCACGGCGGATCGTGCCCGCGTTGTTGACCAGGATGTCCACCGGCCGCTCGCGCCCGGCCAGGTCCGCGCCCAGGGCCCGTACGGCCTCGGGATCGGCGAAGTCGGTCCGGATCGCCTCGAACATACGCCCCGCGGCGAGGACGTCCTTCTCCACCGCGCTGCCGGAGGACTCCAGCGAGGCGCTGACACCGATGACGTCCGCGCCGGCCTCCGCGAGGGCGCGGGCCATGGCCCGGCCGATGCCGCGCCGGGCACCGGTGACGACGGCGAGCTTGCCGGTGAGGTCGAAGACGTTCATACGGCGGCTCCCTGAGTGTCGTCGGTGCAGTCCACGAGGATCTTCATCACGTCGCCGCCGCCCTCCAAGGCCTCGAAGGCGGCGGGCGCCTGTGTGAGCGGTACGACCTTGCTGATCAGCCGCTCGGCCGGAATCGTGCCGTCGTGGACCAGGGGAACCGCCTTCTCGAAGTCGGAGCGGTCGTACAACCGGGCGCCCACCAGGGTCAGTTCGCGCCAGAAGAAGCGATGCAGGTTGACCTCACGGGGCCGGGGGTGGATGGCGACGAGGCAGAGACGGCCGCGTACACCCAGCACGTCGACCGCCGTCTCCACGCCGCCCGCCGCACCGGACACCTCGAAGGCAACGTCCGCGCCCGCGTCGCCGGTCCACTGCCGCACCAGCTCCGGCACGTCGTCGGCCGGATTCCATGCCGTCAGCCCCAACTCCTCGGCGAGCAGCCGGCGGTGGGAGCTCAGCTCCACCACCCGGACCTCGGCGCCCGCGGCCCGTGCGACCAGCGCGATGAGGATGCCGACGGGGCCGCCGCCGACCACGACGACCTTCTCGCCCTCGGCGACCTCGGCCCGGCCCACGTCGTGCACGGCGACCGCTGTCGGCTCGACGAGCGCGGCCCGGTCCAGGGGCAGGGTGTCGGGCAGCCGGATGAGCGTCGAGGCGGGCACGGTCCAGCGCTGCTGCATCGCGCCCGGGGAGTCGATACCGATGAAGTCCAGGTGCTGGCAGATGTGTTGATGGCCTCTGATACAGGCCGGGCAGGTGTCGTCCCAGCGCAGCGGCATCACGGTGACCGCGTCACCGGGCCGCCAGCCCTCGACGCCCGGGCCGACGCGTACGACGCGGCCGGACATCTCGTGGCCGAGGACGGCGGGCCCGTGGACCCGAGCGTCCATGTCGCCGTGGAAGATGTGCAGGTCGGTACCGCAGATGCCGACGTAGGCGGGGGCCAGCTCCACCTCGCCGGGTCCGGGGGCGGAGGTTTCGGCGGGAGCCGTGTCCAGGGTGCGGGCAGCGGTGTAACGGACGGCGAGTGTCATCGTGTCGTCAGGGTCCCTTCAGCGCGGACGCCGATGGTCAGCAGCAGGTTGGCGTAGGTACGGGTGTCGGCGGTGACGATGGCCAGCGCCAGGTCGGGCGAGCGGGCGGCGTCGTAGAACTCGAAGCGCCCGAGCGTGTCGACCGGGACGGGCGCCAGCATCGAGCGGTACTCGGCGATGGCCGGCGGCTCCGGTTCGCCCTCGGGCGGCACCATCACATGGGCCGACTCGACGGGCAGCGCCCGCAGCAGGACGTCGAGCACGGTGGTCACGTCGAGCAGGCCGGGGGCCAGATTGAGATGGACGGTCCGGGCGCGCTCTCCAGTGGCGGTGCTCGCGGGATAGTGGCCGTCGGCGAGCAGCACACGGGCACCGTGGCCGGCGCCCGCCAGGGGCTCGAGGATTCCGGGGTGCAGCAGTTCCGTCAGAAGCACGGCGTCCCCTCTTTCGTCGGGGCAGGGGCCAGGTGGTAGAAGGCCGTCGCGGTGCCGGCGAGCACCGCGTTGATCTCGGTGCCGGAGCAGCCGTCCAGGAGTTCCTCGACGGTGGCGGCCCAGCGGTTCCATCCGCCGGCGAGGACGCAGACCGGCCAGTCGGAGCCGAACATCAGGCGCTCGGGACCGAAGGCGGAGAGCAGGACGTCCCATACCGGGCGGATGTCGTCGACGGTCCACTTCTCGTGGTCGGCTTCTGTGATCAGACCCGACACCTTGCACCGGACCTGGGGATGCCCGGCCAGCGTGCGCACCTGCCGCGTCCAGTCGGTCAGGTCCTGCCGTGCGAGCGGTGGCTTGCCGGCATGGTCCAGGACGAGCGGCAGTTCGGGGAGCCGTTCCGCGAGACGGATCGCCTGCGGGAGCTGGTGGCTGCGGATCAGCACGTCGTATCCGAGTCCCCGCTCCCCGACCGCTCGCAATCCCTTCTCGACGTCCGGTCGTTGGAGCCAGTGCGGGTCGGACTCGCCCTGCACGAGGTGGCGTACGGCCCGCAGGTACCGGCCTGCCGACCCGGTCCGCAGATCGTCGAGTACATCGCCGATCGCGGGGGACGTCAGGTCCGCCCAGCCGACGACGGCGCCGATCAACGGGTCGTTGTCGGCCAGGGCGAGAAGGTCGCGTGTCTCGGGCACGGAGGCGATGCACTGGACGACCACCGTGCTCGTCAGTCGCCGTCCGGCGATCGGCCGGGTAGCGGCCGATCGCAGGGCGTGCGAGCTGAAGTTGCGGCGGATCGGCTCGTGGCCCGGATCGTCCAGCCAGGGCTGCGGACGGAGGTCCAGGTTCCACACGTGGTGGTGGGCGTCGACGAGGGCCTGGGCGTCAGACACGGGCGGTCCAGACGGGGCCGTCGGGGTAGGCGAACTCCTTGAGGGACTCGGGGTGCATCTGCGCGCTCAGTCCCGGCAGCGTCGGCGCCAGGTAGTGGCCGTCGGCGATGCGCACCGGGTCGACGAAGTGTTCGTGCAGGTGGTCGACGTACTCGATGACGCGGTCCTCGACCGTGCCGGAGACGGCGACGTAGTCGAACATCGACAGGTGCTGCACCATCTCGCACAGCCCCACCCCGCCGGCGTGCGGGCAGACCGGCACACCGAACTTCGCGGCGAGCAGCAGGATCGCGAGGTTCTCGTTGACGCCGCCGACCCGAGCGGAGTCGATCTGCACGATGTCCACCGCGCCGGCCTGGAGGAGCTGCTTGAAGACGACCCGGTTGGCGATGTGCTCCCCGGTGGCCACCTTGATGGGGCTGACGGCCTTACGGACCGCCGCATGGCCGAGGATGTCGTCTGGGGAGGTGGGCTCCTCGATCCAGTACGGGTCGTAGGGGGCCAGGGCGTGCATCCAGTCGATCGCGGGCTGCACGTCCCATCTCTGGTTGGCGTCGACCGCGATGCGGATGCCGTCGCCGACCGTCTCGCGGGCGGTGCGCATGCGCCGCACGTCGTCCTCCAGGGACGCGCCGACCTTCAGCTTGATCTGGGTGAAGCCCTCGGCGACGGCCTCTCGGGCCAGGCGGGCCAGCTTCTCGTCGGAGTAGCCGAGCCAGCCGGGGGTGGTGGTGTAGGCGGGGTAGCCGCGCTCCAGCAGGCGGCCGATGCGCTCCTCGCGGCCCGATTCGGCGCGGCGCAGGATCTCCAGCGCCTCCTCGGGGGTGAGGGCGTCGCTGAGCCAGCGGAAGTCGACCTGGGCGACCAAGTCCTCGGGAGACATCTCGCCGAGGAAGCGCCACACGGGCTTGCCGGCCCGCTTCGCGGCCAGGTCCCAGGCGGCGTTGACGACCGCGCCGGTGGCCATGTGGATGGCGCCCTTCTCCGGTCCCAGCCAGCGCAGTTGGGGGTCGTGGACGAGGGAGCGCGAGAACGCGCCGAGATCGCCGCAGACTTCTTCGACCGAGAGGCCGACCACATGCGGGGCCAGGGCCGCGATGGCGGCGGCCTGCACGTCGTTGCCACGGCCGGTGGTGAAGGCCAGCGCGTGGCCCTCGAGTCCGTCGCCGGCGTCGGTGCGCAGGACGACGTAGGCGGCGGAGTAGTCGGGTTCGGGGTTCATCGCGTCCGACCCGTCCAGGTGCTCGGACGTCGGGAAACGCACGTCCAGCACATCCAGAGCGGTGATAAGGGCAGAGGCCGGGGAAGCGGGCAGGGCGGATGACATGGCGGCAACTCCTGTGAGGGCAGGGGCGATACGACCCCTTGCGACGAGACGTGGGCGGTGGAGTGTTTCGGGCGGCCTGTACAGCCGCCCGCATCACTCCTGGACCTTGCCGCCCGTGATACGCGAGATGGTCAGTGCGACCAGGATGATCAGGCCGTTGAGGGCGCCGATCCACTGGGCGGGGACGCCCGCGAGGGTGAGAACGTTCTGGATCATGAAGAGCAGCAGGATGCCGCTGAACGCGCCGAACATGGTGCCCCTGCCGCCGTTCAGGCTGATCCCACCGATCACAGCGGCGGCGAAGACGGTGAAGATGTAGCCGTTGCCCTGCGCCGAGGCGACCGAGGCCAGACGTCCGGAGAGCATCAGCCCGGCGAGGGCGGCGAGCACGCTGCCAGTGACGATGACGATCCCCAGCACCCGGTCGGTGCGGATACCGGCCGCCTTCGCCGCGTCGACGTTGCCGCCGATGGCATACAGCGAGCGACCGAAGCTGGTCCAGCCGAGCACCACGATCGCGACGGCGAACAGCACCAGGCAGATCCAGATGGACGCGGGCATGCCGAACCATTCGGCGGTACCGAGGTAGAGCATCGACTCGGGCAGCTGGAAGAAGGTCTGGCCACCGGAGATGCCCGTGAGGACACCGCGCAGCACGATCAGCATGCCGAGGGTGACGATGAAGCCGTTGAGGCCGAAGCGGATGATCAGCAGGGCGTTGACGACGCCGACGAGCGCGCCCACGGCGAGCGTGACCGGGATGGCCCAGGCGCCGGGGAGCAGTCCGAGTCCGTGTCCCGCGCCGGCCGGCACCACCAGCCAGGCCGCGACGCCGGGCGCAAGGCCCATGGTGGACTCCAGTGACAGGTCCATCTTCTTGACGATCAGGATCATCGTCTGGGCGAGGACCAGCAGGGCCATCTCGGACATGGTCTGCAGGACATTGATCAGGTTGTCGGCCTGCAGGAAGACCGGGTTGACGATCTGTCCGACGATCGCGATGACCACGATGGCCGGGACGAGCGCGAGGTCGCGCAGGCGCGCCAGCGGTATCCGGCCGCCGAACAGCGCGCTCCGCTTCGCCTCCGGTTCCGCGGCGTTGGCCGCGACAGTGTCCGCGAGGACGGGTTCCGGCATCACTTCAGGCATACAAGTCCACTCCTTCCATCGCGGCCACGAGGTCGTGGTCGTGCCAGCCGCGGGCGATCTCTGAGGTCACACGGCCCTGGAACATCACCAGGACCCGGTCGCACATGCGCAGGTCGTCGAGCTCGTCGGAGGCGATGAGCACTCCGGTGCCGGTCTCCGCGGTCTCCTCCACCTTGCCCAGGAGGAACTCCTTGGAGCGCACGTCCACGCCCGCGGTCGGGTTGATCAGGACCAGCAGCCGGGGGTCGTCGGCGAGGGCGCGGGCCATGACGACCTTCTGCTGGTTGCCCCCGGACAGCGCGGAGACGGGCAATTCGGGACCGGGAGTCTTGATCGCGAGGTTCTCGATCATGCCGGCGGCGAGCCGGTCTCGGCGGCCGCGGCTGAGGAACCCGCCCTTGCCGAGCCGCTTCGGTACGGACAGTGTGGTGTTGTCCGCGATCGACATGTCGGGAACGAAGCCCTGGTGGTGCCGGTCCTGGGGTACGAATCCGGCGCCGGCGGCGAGCGCGGCGGGCACGCTTCCCGGCCGGGGCCGCCTCCCGGCGATCTCCACCTCGCCCGCGGTTGCCGCCCGCAGCCCTACGACGGTCTCGGCGACCTCGGTTCGCCCGCTGCCGGCGGCACCTGCGAGGCCGACGATCTCGCCGGCCCCGACCTGGAAGCTGACGTCGTCGTACCCGTCGCCCCGCAGCGCGCGGACGCCCAGCGCGGCTGTGGCGCCGGGGTCGAGGGTGCCGGCCCGTTCCTCGCGCCGGTCGGCCGCCGCCTCGCCGGTCATGGCGGCGACGAGGTCGGCGCGGCCCAGTTCCGCGACCGGCGCGGTCACGATGTGCCGGGCGTCGCGGAACACCGTCACCATGTCGCAGATCTCGTAGATCTCCTGGAGATGGTGGCTGATGAACAGGAAGGTCACGCCCTGGCGCTGCAGGTCGCGGATGCGGTCGAAGAGGCGGTTGATGGCCGCCCCGTCGAGTTGGGCGGTCGGCTCGTCGAGGATGATGAACCGCGCCCCGAAGGACAGCGCCCGGGCGATCTCGACGAACTGCCGCTGCTCGACGCTCAGTTCAACGGCCGGGGTCTGCGGGTCGACGTCCACCGACCAGGTCGACAGGAGGTCCTGTGCGCGGCGACGGGTGGCCTGCCAGCTGATGAGCCGGTTACGTCCGTGGTCGTGCCGGTTCAGGAAGAGGTTCTCGGCGACGGTCAGCGTGGGGATGATCGTCGACTTCTGGTAGACGCAGGCCACGCGTTCCCGCCAGGCATCGCGGTCGCTGAGCCGGGGGGCCGGCTCGTCGCCGAAGGTCACCGTTCCCTCGTCGGGGGCCTGAAGGCCGGTGAGAACCGACACCAGGGTCGACTTGCCGGCTCCGTTGCGGCCGACGAGCGCGTGGGTCTCGCCGCGCCTGACGGTGATCCGGGCACCGTTCAGGGCCACCGTCGGACCGAATCGTTTGACAATGCCCGTCGCCTCGACGACGGGCGGGTCCGCCGGGACCCGTCCGTCGTCCGCCGGGGCGGGCGCGGGGGTGACTGCTCGTTCCCCGTCGCTCATCTCAACCGCCTTGTGTTCGTGAGCCGTTGCGTTCCCGATGAGAAATCAGAGGGATCAGAGGAATCAGCCGAGGTTGTTGCCCCACAGCGACTTGTCGTCGCTCTTGACGCTGGGCACGCCGCCGTAGGTGCCGCCGTCGGCGGTGACGAGCGGGGCGGAGAGCTGGTCCTCGAGCAGGCCGTCGCGGACCTGGATGATCGTGCTGTCGTGGTCGGTCTTGCCGGGCTTGAACGTCTTCCCGTCGATCGCGGCCTTGAGGTAGTACAGGGCGTACTTGGCGTAGAGGTCGGCCGGCTGGGAGACGGTGGCGTCGATCTTGCCCTCGGCGATGGACTTGAGCTCCTCGGGGATGCCGTCGTTGGAGACGACGAAGACGTGCTTCTTGTTCTCGGGGCCGACCAGCAGACCCTTGTTCTTGAGGACTTGGAGGGTGCCGGACAGGGCGAAGCTGGACTGCATGTAGATGCCCTTGATGTCCGGGTTGGCGGTCAGGTCGGTCTGGAGCTTCTGCGCGGCGACGGCGCCGTCCCAGTTGGTGGCCTCGCCGAACACCTTGATGTCCGGGTAGTTCGCCTTCATGCACTCGTTGAACGCCTCGGTGCGGTCACGGCCGTTGATGGAGTCGAGGCCGCCCTGCAGCATCACGACCTTGCCCTTGCCGCCGAGCTTGGTGCCCAGGTACTGGCACGCCTTCTCGCCGTACGCGCGGTTGTCGGCGCGCACGACCATGAACACGTTGCCGGTGTCGGGGCGGGTGTCGACGGTGACGACCGGTATCTTCTTCGCCTCCAGCTGCGCCAGGGTCGGCGCGATGGCGGCGGTGTCCTGCGGCGCCATCGCAAGGCCCTTGACGCCCTGGCTGATGAACGTCTGCGCGTTGGCGGTCAGCTTGGCGACGTCGTTCTGCGAGTTGGTGGTCTTCAGGTCCAGCCCCAGCTCCTTGGCGTACTGGGGCGTGTACTTGATGTAGGAGTTCCAGAAGTCGGTGTCGGAACGCGGGTAGTCGACGCCGACCAGCGGCGTGTCACTCGCCGACTTCGCGGACGTTGAGCCGCTGCCGCACGCACTGAGCAGCGCCAGTGCGGAGAGGGCGGAAACGGCGGAACAGAGGGCGGTTCTGAGTCTCATCGATGCTTCCTCGCGCCGGTCCCGTAGCGGGAGATGTTTCGCCTCGACGACATCTGTGTATCGCCGCGCGGTAGAGATGGGATGTTTATAGGGGTCCCACTGGCGTACTGTCCAGCCCTCCGCTCGATTCGCAACGCAATACTGGGCCAAAGACCCCACTAGAGAAGAGGAGGGCACCCCTCCACGGTCAAGATCCATCCCATCAATGCTCGCCGCTCGGTGATTCGAATGAGCCAGGAAGGCTCGCCAGACATGCCATGTTTACTGGCGGTAAGACGTGACAAACGCGAGCAAGCGGAGCAAATCGCCTGATCGATCGATGCCTTTCATCCCTGCACGCCAGTTGACATCCCAGGGAGACATAGCGGACCTTCATGCGTAACAAGCGGCGCCCCATGCACAGCAGTTACGCCGACTCGTGTCCCCCTGCATTCCCCTGTCCTCTTCCCCACCAGGGATGTCTCCATGTCGAGTTCGATCAACAGACGCCACTTCCTGGCCGGCGCCACCTGCGTGGCCGCGGCGGCCGTTGCCGGAGGTATGTGCGGTGCCGGCATCGCCCACGCTGCACCCAGCACCTACACGCCCGACTGGAACTCGGTCGACCAGCACCCGCCGGCTCCGGAGTGGTTCCAGGACGCGAAGTTCGGGATCTACTTCCACTGGGGCGCGTTCAGCGTCCCCGCCTTCGACAACGAGTGGTACCCGCGCAGCATGTATCAGGCGGGTAGCAACGCCAACCAGCACCACATCGCGACCTACGGCCAGCCGTCGGCGTGGCCGTACCACAACTTCATCAACGGAGCGCGGGACCTGGCGGGCAACACCGTGAAGTTCGCGCCGAAGCTGAAGTCGGCCGGCGGGAAGTTCGACCCCGACGAGTGGGTGCAGCTGTTCGTCGACGCCGGCGCCAGGTTCGCCGGCCCGGTCGCCGAGCACCATGACGGCTTCTCCATGTGGGACAGCCAGGTCAACGAGTGGAACTCGGTGAACAAGGGCCCTGGCCTTGACCTGCTGCGGCTGTTCTCCACGGCCATCCGCGCCAAGGGCCTGAAGCTGCTGGTGGCCATGCACCACGCGTACAACTTCAACGGCTTCTACGAATACGTCCCCGCGCAGACGGACGGCAGCCTCAAGAAGCTCTACGGGCAGCTGGGTTCATCCGCGGAGAACCAGCTCTGGTTCGACAAGCTCAAAGAGGTCATCGACCGCACCCAGCCCGACATCCTGTGGCAGGACTTCAAGCTGGACGCCGTAGACGAGACACAGCGCCTGAACTTCCTGGCCTACTACTACAACCAGGCCAACAGCTGGGGCCGTGAGGTCGTCGCCACCTACAAGGACGGCATGAACGGCAAGGGCGAGGTCTTCGACTACGAACGCGGCGGCCCGGCCGACGTCACCGCCCCGTACTGGCTGACCGACGACAGCATCTCCAGCAGCAGCTGGTGCTACACCCAGGGCATCGGCTACTACAGCATCCAGCAAATGCTGCACTCCTTCATCGACCGGGTCAGCAAGAACGGCAACGTGCTGCTGAACATCGCACCGATGGCCGACGGCACCATCCCCCAGGCGCAGAAGGACATCCTGCTCGGTATCGGAGACCACCTGAAGCGTTTCGGCGAGTCGGTGTACGCGACCCGCGCCTGGACCGCGTACGGCGAAGGCCCGACGAAGATGGGAGGCGGCGCGTTCACCACCCCGCACGCCGGCACCGCGCAGGACATCCGCTTCACCCGCAACAAGGCCGACAACGTCCTGTACGCCACCGTCCTGGGCTGGCCCGGCAGCTCGCTGACGATCAAGACCCTCAGCTCGGATCGGATCAACCTCTCGTCGCTGACCTCGGTGAAGCTCCTCGGTACCACCGCAGGCACCTACATCGACCTGCCCACGCCGACCCAGAACGCGTCCGGGCTCACGGTCACCCTGCCGTCCTCGGTCCCGTACAGTGCGGGCGCCTACGTCCTGAAGCTGGCTTTCTCCGGCACGATCCCGGGGCTTCTGCCGCTCGCCGGCGCCATCGCCTTCAAGGACGTCAACTACACCGGCGACTCCGCAGTGCTCACCGTCGGCGACTACACCGAGGCCGAACTGACCGCGGCCGGACTGGGCGCGCGCACCCTCTCCTCCCTCCGGCCGGCTCCCGGCTACCAGGTCATCGGCTACTCCGGGGACAACTTCACCGGCACTTCCTGGACGTTCACCGCCGACAACTCCGACCTGCGGGTCACCGGCAACAACGACCAGATCACCTCGCTGAGGGTCCAGTTCAACCCGGCGAGGTACTTCCGGATCACCAACGTCACCAACGGCCTCGCCCTGGACAGCGGCGGCAACGTCGCCTCCGGGTCCAACCTCAAGCAGTGGACCTGGGACGGCAGCTCCAACCTCCAGTGGCAGGCGGAGGCGGTCGGAGGCGGCTACTACAGGCTGGTCAACCGCACCAACGGCATGGTCGCCGACGGCTGGGGCGCCACCGCCGACGGCTCCGCAGCCAGACAGGCCCCGTGGAACGGTGGCAGCAACCAGCAGTGGACGATCACCCACCGGGGCGGCGACCGCTACTCGATCACCAACCGCACCACCGGCCTGGCCCTCGACGGTGGCGGCAACGTCGACTCGGGTTCCATCACCAAGCAGTGGACCTACGGCAGCAGCACCAACCTTCAGTGGACCTTCACCGCGCTGTAGCCGGCGGAGCGCGCTGCCGCTGACGTGGCTTCAGCGCGAATCAGCAGGCGCAGCACTGTTCCCGTGTACGGCGGCGGAGCGGTCCTGTTGCGTCCGGGATGCCGAAGCGTGCCTCGCCGCGACTGGGCGCGTGTCCCGGGGGACGGGCGGCCACACTCAGCGAAAGGGACACAGATGCAGCGAGATGGCATGCATATGACATTCAGTGGGTCGTGGTGGGGACGCGGGAGGCGTACGGGAGTGCTCGCCGCGGTGACCGCCTTACTGGCGGCGCTGCTGACCGGGTTGGGTGCCGCTGGGACGGCGCAGGCGGCCACGGTGGATACGAGCG
>NZ_JBSFWK010000083.1:0-16571 GCF_053594815.1 Streptomyces sp. NPDC002577
CGGGCTGAAATTCAGCCCGTCCGGCGCTTGAGGACCGGGGGTCCAGGGGGCTGGCCCCCTGGTTACGGGAAGGGGCGGGGTGGGGGAAGAAAAACAGGGCCCTGGTCACCGCAAGGTGACCAGGGCCCTGAACGCTGCGCGGCGAACCTCAGTGCACGAGGTTCACCGACCGCGACGACGTGGCGCCGATCTCCTCGGCAACCTCGTTGAGCACCGACTGCGGCACGGTGTCGTCCACGGTGAGAACCGCGAGGGCCTCGCCACCGACGTCCGTCCGGGACACCTGCATGCCCGCGATGTTGATGCCCGCCTCACCGAGGATCCGCCCGACGGTGCCGACGACACCGGGCCGGTCGGTGTAGCGCAGGACGACCATGTGCTCGGCGAGCGCCAGGTCCACGTCGTACTCGCCGATCGCGACGATCTTCTGGAGGTGCTTGGGCCCGGCCAGCGTGCCGGAGACCGAGACCTCCTCGCCATCGGAGAGGGTGCCGCGCACCGTCACCACGTTGCGGTGGTCGGGCGACTCGCTGCTCGTCGTCAGGCGGACCTCGACGCCGCGCTCCTGCGCGAACAGGGGCGCGTTGACGTAGGAGACGGTCTCGTCGACGACGTCCTCGAACACGCCCTTCAGGGCGCTGAGCTCGAGCACCTTGACGTCGTGCTGGGTGATCTCGCCGTACACCTCGACGTCCAGACGGGCCGCGACCTCGCCCGCGAGGGCGGTGAAGATACGTCCCAGCTTCTCGGCGAGCGGCAGACCCGGCTTGACGTCCTCGGCGATCACGCCGCCCTGGACGTTCACCGCGTCCGGCACGAGCTCACCGGCGAGCGCGAGGCGAACCGATTTGGCGACCGCGATGCCCGCCTTCTCCTGCGCCTCGTCGGTCGAGGCACCGAGGTGCGGGGTGCACACGACCTGGTCGAACGCGAACAGCGGAGAGTCCGTGCAGGGCTCCTTCGCGTACACGTCGAGGCCGGCACCGGCGACGCGGCCCTCCTTCAGGGCCGAGTACAGCGCCTGCTCGTCGACGATGCCGCCGCGCGCGGCGTTGACGATGCGGACGGACGGCTTGACCTTGTGCAGCGCCTCGTCGCCGATCAGGCCGAGCGTCTCGGGCGTCTTCGGCAGGTGGACGGTGATGAAGTCCGAGACCTCGAGCAGCTCGTCGAGGGAGACGACCTTCACGCCCATCTGCGCGGCACGCGCGGGCTGCACATAGGGGTCGTACGCGACGATCTTCATGCCGAACGCGGACATGCGCTGCGCGACCAGCGCGCCGATGCGGCCGAGGCCGACGACGCCGAGGGTCTTCTCGGCCAGCTCGACGCCCGTGTACTTCGAGCGCTTCCACTCGCCGTTCTTGAGGGCGCCGTTCGCCTGCGGGATGTTGCGGGCGGTGGCGACGAGCAGGCCGCAGGCGAGCTCGGCGGCGGTGACGATGTTGGAGGTGGGGGCGTTGACGACCATCACGCCGGCCTTGGTGGCGGCGGAGACGTCGACGTTGTCGAGGCCGACGCCGGCTCGTGCGACGACCTTCAGCTTGTTCGCGGCGGCGATGGCCTCGGCATCGACCTTCGTCGCGGAGCGGATCAGGATGGCGTCGACCTCGGCGATCGCGGGGAGCAGCTCGGCTCGGTCCGCTCCGTTACAGTGCCGGATCTCGAAGTCCGGCCCCAGCGCGTCGACGGTGGCAGGCGACAGCTCTTCAGCGATGAGTACGACGGGTTTCGGAGACGCAGTGCTCACGTGAGTCCTCACAAGTCCCAATGCGGACGGCCGTCCCGACGGCCGCAGGCGGTGGAGGGGAGCGGCGCCGGGGAAGTGCGGGTGCCTGTACTTCCTCGGTGTCGCTTAGCCGCGTGGAAGACGCACGACGCTGTGGGCCTGAACGCGTTTCTGTGCAGTGTAGTGGCGGTTGCCGGGCGCCGTTTTCCACCTCGGCGGAAGGATCACTCATCCGTGGGTGGACGAGCTGGACAAAGCCCTTGACGGGCCACGTCGCGGGCGAAAGAACAGGGCCGCCCCGGTGTGGAGCGGCCCTGTGCCGTGCAGGACTCAGTCCTCGTTGTCGACCCAGCTCATCAGCTTGCGCAGCTTCTTGCCGGTGGTCTCGAGCAGGTGGTCCTCGTCGGCCTTCTTGTACTCGTTGTACTTCGGCAGGCCCGACTCGTACTCCTTCATCCAGTTGTTGGCGAAGGTGCCGTCCTGGATCTCGCCCAGGACCTTCTTCATCTCGGCCTTGGTGGTGTCGGTGATGATGCGCGGGCCGGTGACGTAGTCGCCCCACTCGGCGGTCTCGGAGATCGACCAGCGCATCTTCTCCAGGCCGCCCTCGTACATGAGGTCCACGATCAGCTTCAGCTCGTGGAGGCACTCGAAGTACGCGATCTCCGGCTGGTAGCCGGCCTCGACCAGGGTCTCGAAGCCCGCCTTGACCAGCGCGGCCGTGCCACCGCAGAGGACGGCCTGCTCGCCGAACAGGTCGGTCTCGGTCTCCTCGGTGAAGGTCGTCTTGATGACGCCGGCACGGGAGCCGCCGATGCCCTTGGCGTAGGAGAGGGCGAGCGCGAAGGCGTTGCCCGTGGCGTCCTGCTCGACGGCGACGATGCAGGGAACGCCGCGGCCCTCCTCGTACTGGCGGCGGACCAGGTGGCCCGGGCCCTTCGGGGCGACCATGCAGACGTCGACGCCGGCCGGGGGCTTGATGAAGCCGAAGCGGATGTTGAAGCCGTGGCCGAAGAACAGCGCGTCGCCGTCCTTCAGGTTGTCCTTGATGGACTCCTCGTAGACCTTGGCCTGGATCGGGTCCGGGACCAGGATCATGATCACGTCGGCCTCGGCGGCGGCCTCGGCCGGGGTGACGACGCGCAGGCCCTGCTCCTCGGCCTTCGCCTTGGACTTGGAGCCCTCGTGCAGGCCGACACGGACGTCGACGCCGGAGTCGCGCAGGGACAGCGCGTGGGCGTGGCCCTGGCTTCCGTAGCCGATGACCGCGACCTTGCGGCCCTGGATGATGGACAGGTCGGCGTCGTCGTCGTAGAACAGCTCGGCCACTGGGTTTCTCCTAAGTGTGCTGATGTTGCGTCCCACCGTACGGCGGGAGGGGTGCGGGAAGTTTCGGGGTCTCGGTATACGGGCGGCCGGTGCGCGCCGGCCGCCCGTTTCCGGTCATTCGCGTATTACGTCGTCCGTGTTGCGGTCGAGCTTTACTGCTCAGGCCGACCGGTCGAGGGCGCGCAGCGACCGGTCGGTGATCGAACGGGCGCCGCGGCCGATGGCGATCGTGCCGGACTGGACGAGCTCCTTGATGCCGAAGGGCTCCAGCATCTTCAGCATCGCCTCCAGCTTGTCACTGGAACCGGTGGCCTCGATGGTGACCGCCTCGGGCGAGACGTCCACGGTCTTGGCGCGGAACAGCTGGACGATCTCGACGATCTGGGAGCGGGTCTCGTTGTCGGCGCGGACCTTCACCAGAACGAGTTCACGCTGAACGGCGGAACCCGGCTCCAGTTCGACGATCTTCAGGACGTTGACGAGCTTGTTGAGCTGCTTCGTGACCTGTTCGAGCGGCAGGTCCTCGACATTCACGACGATGGTGATGCGGGAGATGTCGGGGTGCTCGGTGACGCCGACCGCGAGCGAGTCGATGTTGAAGCCGCGGCGGGAGAACAGCGCGGCGATCCGGGCGAGGATGCCGGGCTTGTTCTCGACCAGGACCGAGAGCGTGTGCTTGGACATGGTTCTCTTGGCTCTCTTTCGCGCTCAGTCGTCTTCGTTGTCGCCGAAGTCGGGGCGGACGTCCCGGGCGGCCATGATCTCGTCGTTGGAGGTGCCGGCGGCGACCATCGGCCAGACCATCGCGTCCTCGTGGACGATGAAGTCCACCACGACGGGCCGGTCGTTGATCGAGTTGGCCTCCTCGATCGCCTTGTCCAGGTCCTCGACGCGCTCGCAGCGGATCGCGTGGCAGCCCATCGCCTCGGACAGCTTCACGAAGTCCGGGACGCGGGTGCCCTTGGACTCGGGGTTGGCCGGAGCGTCCGGGCCGCTGTGCAGCACCGTGTTGGAGTAGCGCTGGTTGTAGAACAGGGTCTGCCACTGGCGGACCATGCCGAGCGCGCCGTTGTTGATGATCGCGACCTTGATCGGGATGTTGTTCAGCGCGCAGGTGGTCAGTTCCTGATTGGTCATCTGGAAGCAGCCGTCGCCGTCGATCGCCCAGACCGTACGACCCGGCTGACCGGCCTTGGCGCCCATCGCGGCCGGGACCGCGTAGCCCATGGTTCCGGCGCCGCCGGAGTTGAGCCAGGTCGCGGGCTTGTCGTACTCGATGAAGTGCGCGGACCACATCTGGTGCTGGCCGACGCCCGCCGCGAAGATCGTGTCCTTCGGCGCGAGCTGTCCGATGCGCTCGATGACCTGCTGCGGGGAGAGCGAGCCGTCCTCGGGCAGGTCGTAGCCGAGGGGGTAGGTCTCGCGCCAGCGGTTGAGGTCCTTCCACCAGGCGCTGTAGTCGCCCTGGTGGCCCTCGCTGTGCTCCTTCTGCACCGCCTGGATCAGGTCGGCGATGACCTCGCGGGCGTCACCGACGATCGGCACGTCGGCGGCGCGGTTCTTGCCGATCTCGGCGGGGTCGATGTCGGCGTGGACGATCTTGGCGTACGGGGCGAAGCTGTCCAGCTTGCCGGTGACGCGGTCGTCGAAGCGGGCTCCGAGGGCGACGATCAGGTCGGCCTTCTGCAGCGCGGTGACGGCGGTGACCGAACCGTGCATGCCCGGCATTCCCACGTGCAGCGGGTGGCTGTCGGGGAATGCGCCGAGCGCCATCAGTGTGGTGGTGACGGGCGCTCCGGTGAGTTCTGCGAGGACCTTCAGCTCGGCGGTCGCGCCGGCCTTGATGACGCCGCCGCCGACGTACAGGACCGGCCGCTTCGCGGCGGTGATCAGCTTCGCGGCCTCGCGGATCTGCTTGGCGTGCGGCTTGGTCACCGGGCGGTAGCCGGGCAGGTCCATCGTGGGCGGCCAGCTGAAGGTGGTCTGCGCCTGGAGGGCGTCCTTCGCGATGTCGACCAGGACCGGGCCCGGACGGCCGGTGGAGGCGATGTGGAACGCCTGGGCGATGATCCGCGGGATGTCCTCGGCCTTGGTGACCAGGAAGTTGTGCTTGGTGATCGGCATCGTGATGCCGACGATGTCCGCCTCCTGGAACGCGTCCGTGCCGATCGCCTTGGAGGCGACCTGCCCGGTGATCGCGACCAGCGGCACCGAGTCCATGTGCGCGTCCGCGATCGGCGTGACCAGGTTGGTCGCACCAGGACCCGACGTGGCCATGCACACGCCGACCTTGCCGGTGGCCTGCGCGTAGCCGGTGGCGGCGTGGCCGGCACCCTGCTCGTGGCGGACCAGGACGTGACGGACCCGCTTGGAGTCCATCATCGGGTCGTACGCGGGAAGGATCGCACCGCCGGGAATGCCGAATACCGTGTCGGCCCCGACCTCCTCGAGAGAACGGATGAGGGACTGCGCACCCGTCACGTGCTCGACAGGGGCGGACTGCTGCCCAGAGGAACGGGGCCGCGGCTGCGGATGGTGGGCCCCGGAGGCCTGCTCGGTCATCGGCATTCTCTTCTCGATGCTGAGGGTTTTTGCGAGGGTTGTGCAGGATGTGGCGGGTGTTGGTGCAACAAAAAACCCCTCGTGCCGGGAGGCAAGCGAGGGGAGCGCGTCGGTGCGGGCGCTGGGTGACCGGTGATCGTCCGGTGCCCTAGCTTCAGCCGACGCGCTTTCCAAGTACGAGGATTCGGGTGCGCATGGCACTGACCCTCTCCCTGCGACGCCGCGCCTGTCAAGTAGGTGGGACAGGAGTCTCATCATGTGAACGGGGAGGTGCTCCGCCCGCGAATACGGGTTCGACCGGGCCGTGCGGCACGGGGAAACGGCCGGCGGACAGGGCACGGCGCAGCCGGTACTCGTCCAGAGGGCCGGAGAAGGCCTTGCCCTGACCGTGCGTACACCCCATCGCCCGTAGAGCGACGACCTGTTCTGGCAGGTCCACGCCGTCCGCGACGGACTGCAGCCCCAGATCGGTCGCGATGCGCAGCACCCCGCTGGTGATCTTGTGCAGCCGCGCGGACTCCACGACGCCCTCGACCAGGCTGGGGTCCAGTTTCAGTACGTCGACGGGGAGCCGGCGCAGTGCGGTGATCGCCGCGTATCCGCTGCCGAGGCCGTCCAGGGCGACACGGACGCCGAGCCTGCACAGCGCGGTGAGACGGCGCTCCAGCTCGTCCAGCGAGACCCGGGGGTCGCTGTCGGCGAGCTCGATGACGAGGGCGCCGGAGGCCAGCCCGTGCCGGGTGAGCAGCGCCTCGATGGAGCTGAGCGGCATGGTGCGGTCCAGCAGGCGGCGTGCGCCCATCCGGACGGTCACGGGCACGGCGAGTCCCGCCCTGCCGCGGTCCGCGGCCTGTTTGACGGCCTCCTCCAGCGTCCAGCGGCCGATCTCGGCGGTGCGCTCGCTGTCCTCGGCTCCCCGCAGGAACTCGTCGGGGGTGAAGAGGATGCCCTGGGCGGAGCGCCAGCGGGGCTGCGCGGCGACCGATGTGATCCGGCCGGTGGCCAGGGAGACCACGGGCTGGTGGAGCAGCACGAACTCACCGGCGTGCAGCGCGCTGCGCAGCCTGCCCGCCAGCTCCGTCCTGCGGACCACGTCGGCCTGCATCTGGGGCGCGTACAGCTCGACGCGGTCCTTGCCCGCGGCCTTGGCGCGGTACATCGCGAGATCGGCGTTGCGCAGCAGCTCGCCGGCGGACAGCTCCGGTTCGGCGAAGGCGACACCGATGGAGGCGGCGACCCGGACGTCACCGCCGTCGACGGTGTAGGGCTGGGAGAGGATCACTCTCAGCCGGTCGGCGAGCTCCAGTATGTGCTGTTCGCGGGCCGCACGGTCCCGGGTGCCGTCGCCCACGATGAGGGCCGCGAACTCGTCACCGCCGAGGCGGGCGGCCGTGTCGCCCTTCCGTACGGCCTCCTGGAGCCGGCGGGCGGCCTGGACGAGGAGCTCGTCGCCCGCCTGGTGGCCGAGGCGGTCGTTGACGGCCTTGAAGCCGTCGAGGTCGATGAAGAGCACGGCTGTGCCGCGGTCGGAGCTGCGGCGGCCGCCGAGGGCGTGGCTGACGCGCTTGGTGAACAGGGCGCGGTTGGGCAGGTCGGTGAGCGGGTCGTGCTCGGCGTTGTGCTGCAACTGGGCCTGCAGGCGGACCCGTTCGGTCACGTCCCGGCTGTTCAGGATGAGGCCGCCGTGGTGGCGGTTGACCGTCGACTCCACATTGAGCCATGCGCCGGTGCCCGACCTGAAGCGGCACTCGATACGGGTCGTGGGCTCCTCGGCGTGGCTGGCGGCGAGGAAGCGGCGCACCTCGTGGACGACGCACCCCAGGTCCTCGGGGTGGATGAGCGAGGCGAGCTCGGAGCCGACCAGCTCGTCGGCCTCGCGGCCGTAGACGCCGGCGGCGGCCGGGCTGACGTACCTCAGGACGCCGTTCGGCGCGGCGATCATGATGACGTCGCTCGAGCCCTGCACCAGGGAGCGGAAGTGGTTCTCCTTCTGGGCCAGTTCATGGGTCAGGCGGAGGTTGTCGAGGAGCATGATGCCCTGGCGCACCACCAGCGCGAGCACGACGGTGCAGGCCGTGAAGAGCATGACGCGGTCGACGCTGCGGCCGTTGACGAGGTTGTAGAGGATGCCCAGCGTGCAGACGGTGGCGGCCAGATAGGGGGTGAGGGCCGCCAGCGACGTCACGAGCGGCCGCGTGGCCGGATACCGGCCCCGTCCGCCGGCGCCCGGGTGGCCGGGGATGTGCCCGTGCTCCACGCGTGCGTGGTCGGCCTCCTCCGGCTGCCCGTGCCGGCGTCCGGCCCACGGGGCGTAGGCGAGGAGCAGGGATCCCGCGAACCACCCGGCGTCCAGTAGCTGGCCGGAGTGGTAACTGTCGTGCAGCAGCGGCGAGGTGAACAGCGCGTCGCACATCACGGTCAGGGCCAGTGCTCCTATGGCGGTGTTCACCGCGGCCCGGTTGGCCGATGTGCGCCTGAAGTGCAGCGCGAGCACCATGCTGACCAGGGCGATGTCCAGCAGCGGGTAGGCGAGGGTGAACGCGGCCCGCGCCACGCCCCGCCCCTCGGACTGCGCGGTCTGCGCCAGGGCGAGGCTCCAGGACAGCGTGAGCAGGGAGCCGCCGATCAGCCAGGCGTCCAGCACGAGGCAGACCCAGCCGGACCGGGTCACCGGGCGCTTGGCGAGCACCAGCAGCCCGACGATGGCCGGTGGGGCGAAGCACAGGAAGAACAGGTCGGCGTAGCTCGGCGAGGGCATCTTCGTGTTCAGGACGACCTCGTACCAGCCCCAGACGCCGTTGCCGAGGGCTGACATCGCGGACGAGAGCGCGAACAGCAGCCACGCGGGGCGGAAGCGGCTGTGGCGGCTGCGTGCGAAGCGGAAGCACGAGACCGCCGCGGCGGCAGCGGCGGCGCTCAGCCCGAAGTCGCCCATGATCATCGCGAGCAGGTCCGAGCCCCAGCCGAACGCGGATCCCGCGGTGAAGGCGGTACACAGCAGCACCAGGACGAGCTGCGGTCCCTGCATCCTCCTCCGGCTGCCGGAGTCCGCCGGGCTCGGCGGTCCACCCTCGGCCGGCAGCAGCGTCCTGAGCGCTCCGCCCAGGACGGCGACGGGGGTCGGGCGCGAGCTCACCGGGTTGCTCCGGATGCCGCCGCTGTCCTCCACCCCCGCCGGTCCGGATGCGGATGGCCCCGGCGTCCGCACTGCCCGCGACCGGTGTGATCGCTGGGGCGGCGTCTGCGCGTCGATGGGTGCGAGGAGTGTGCTCGTGGCCCCCGCCGCGTCGGATCGTTGGTCACCAGGCCGTACATCGCCCGTCGCCCCCTTGCAGTCCGATCTATCGTCCCCGCGCCGAACTCCGCACGGCGCTACCCCTCTCGGGACGATACACCAGACTCGTCACTGTGCGACATAGTCTCTCTACGCTGCGTGACGACCCGCAAGGATCTGAACACTCAATGGAGTTGAGACACTGCGGAGAGTGTCCACGGTGGAACTATCGGCCCGTTGTGAGCACCACGTTGTCCAACGGCTCCCCCGCCGCGAAACGGTTCAGCTGTGCGGCGATGAGGCGCTTCGCACGCGGCAGGAACGCAGACGTCGGACCACCCACGTGCGGACTGATCAGCACACCGGGCGCCGTCCACAGCGGATGGCCGGGCGGCAGCGGTTCGGGATCGGTCACATCGAGGGCGGCACTGATCCTGCCGCTTTCCACCTCCGCGAGCAGGGCTTTGGTGTCGACGACGGCACCGCGCGCGACGTTCACGAGCAGCGCACCGTCCTTCATGCCCGCCAGGAAGCCGGCGTTGACCAGGCCTCTCGTCTCCGTCGTGAGCGGCGTCGTCAGGATCACGACGTCGGCGTGGGGCAGAAGTTGCGGCAGATCGGAGATGGGATGCACGGGACCGCGCTCCGTGTCGCGGGCGGAGCGCGCGACGCGCGCCACCCGCGCGCACTCAAACGGCACGAGCCGGTCCTCCACAGCGCTGCCGATGGCTCCGTATCCCACGATGAGGACTGATTTGTCGGCGAGCGCGGGATGGAAGCCGCTCTGCCAGGTCCCCGTCTGCTGCGCCCTGACGAATCCCGGGATGCCGCGGAGCGAGGCCAGGGTGAGCGTGAGCGCCAGTTCGGCCGTACTGGCCTCGTGGACCCCGCGCGCATTGCACAGCCGCACCCCCGCCGGGAGCTGTGCCATCACACCGAGTACGTCGTCGACGCCGGCCGTGAGCGTCTGGACGACCCGGACCCCGGACATGGCCGCCATGGGCCCGGTCTTCGCCGACACGGGCCGCATGTACGGCACCACGTAGAAGACGCAGTCCCGCGGGTCCGCCGGGTAGTCCCCGCCGCTCTCCCCACCGCCCGGACCTCCGTCCCAGAAGCGGTAGTCGAACATCTCGGGGAGGCCTTCGATCTCCTCGGCCGGGACGGGAAGCCACACATCTGCACTCATGGCCACGAGGCTATGCGAAGGCCCGGCGGGCACAGAGGTTAGTTTGGGGAACCTCTCGGACAGGCAGTGGGAGGATTCCGCAGGTGGAGCGCAGGACGATCGGCGCGGGAGCGCTCGAAGTGGGCGCGATCGGACTCGGATGCATGCCGATGAGCTGGGCGTACACCGCCTCCCGGCAGCGCGGCGACGAGTCGCTGCGGACGGTGCACGCGGCGCTGGACCGGGGCTCGACGCTGCTGGACACCGCGGACATGTACGGCCCGTTCACCAATGAACTGCTGCTCGGCCGCGTGCTGAAGGAGCGTCGCGGGGACGCGTTCGTGTCGACCAAGTGCGGGCTCCTGGTGGGCGAGCAGCACATCGTGGCCAACGGCCGCCCCGGCTATGTGAAGCGGGCGTGCGACGCCTCGCTGCGGCGGCTGCAGACCGACACCATCGACCTCTACCAGCTGCACCGCACCGATCCCGAGGTGCCCGTCGAGGAGACCTGGGGTGCGATGGCCGAGCTCGTCGCGGCCGGGAAGGTACGGGCGCTGGGGCTGTGCGCGGTGGGTGCCCGCGCCTCGCGGCGCATGGGCTCCCGGATGCATGACGGAACGATCCGGCTCCTCGAGCGGGTGCAGCAGGTCTTCCCGGTGAGCGCGGTGCAGGCCGAGTTGTCGGTGTGGTCGCCCGAGGCGCTGGACGCGCTGCTGCCGTGGTGCGAGGCCCGGGGTGTGGGTTTCCTGGCCGCCATGCCCCTGGGCAACGGCTTCCTCACGGGCACGCTGACGCCCGGCGGGGGCTTCGAGCCGGACGACGTGCGGGCCCGCCACCCCCGCTTCACGGCGGAGATGATGGCGGCCAACCAGCCGATCGTGGCGGGGCTGCGGCGGATAGCGGAGCGGCCCGGGGGCCGGGACGGGCGCCAAGTGACCACGGCGCAGGTGGCGCTGGCGTGGGTGCTTGCGCAGGGCCGGCATGTGGTGCCGGTGCCCGGCGCCAAGCATGAGCGCTGGGCCGTCGAGAACGCGGGGGCGGCCGGACTGCAGCTGACGCGGCAGGACCTCGCGGAGATCGCCGCGCTGCCCGCGGCGCGGGGGTCGTGGGACTGACGGGGTGCAGGCTGAAACAGCCCGTCCGGCGCTTGAGGACGAGCCCGTCAGGGCGATCAGGGGTCTGGGCGGAGCCTCAGCGCTCCCGGGCGCCCGGCTGCCCGCCCCCTGGCGCCCCGGCTCCCCGGCCGAAAAGACCGTGTCGTCGGGAACCTTGGGCACTCCTCAGCGGTGTAGACAGGAAGAGCCCACGTGTCGACGCCGCCCCGAAGGGACCCTGATCGTGGAACGTCGAGCTGTGACCGCCGTGCTGACCGCAGCCGCGCTCCTGCTGGCGGGCGGGTGCTCCTCCGGCGGCGGCGAGCGGTCGGACGACGGCAGGAGTTCGTCCCCGAGCGCGTCGGAGCCGGTGTCGTCGCCCTCGGACACGGCGCACGAGGACGTCCCGCCCGCCAAGGGCTCCGCGAAGGTCGTCCGCACGGTCACCGAGGGCCTGAAGTCCCCGTGGGGCCTCGCCGAGCTGCCCGACGGCGACCTGCTGGTGTCCTCGCGCGACGAGGGGACGATCACCCGCGTCGACACGGACAGCGGCAGGAAGACCGAGATCGGCTCGGTGCCCGGCGTGGCCCCGGCAGGCGAGGGCGGCCTGCTGGGCCTCGCCCTCTCCCCCACGTACGCCTCGGACCACATGGTCTACGCGTACTTCACGACCGAGTCGGACAACCGCATCGCCCGCATGCTGTACGACGACAAGAAGCCCGCGGGCGAGCAACTGGGCGCGCCCGACACCGTCTTCAAGGGCATCCCGAAGGGCGTCATCCACAACGGCGGCCGGATCGCGTTCGGCCCGGACAAGATGCTGTACGCGGGCACGGGCGAGACGGGTGACACCGGCCTCGCGCAGGACAAGAAGTCGCCGGGCGGCAAGATCCTGCGCCTCACTCCGGACGGCGAGCCCGCGCCGGGCAATCCGTTCGGCGGCGACTCACCGGTGTATTCGTACGGGCACCGCAACGTGCAGGGCCTCGCCTGGGACGAGGACAAGCGCCTGTGGGCGTCGGAGTTCGGGCAGAACACCTGGGACGAGCTGAACCTGATCGTGCCGGGCGGCAACTACGGCTGGCCCGAGGTGGAGGGCAAGGGCGGCGATTCCCGCTTCCACGACCCGGTGGCCCAGTGGAGGACCGACGAGGCCTCACCGAGCGGCATCGCGTACGCGAAGGGGTCCATCTGGATGGCAGCGCTGCGGGGCCAGCGGCTGTGGCGGATCCCTCTCGACGGCACGAAGGTGTCGGCGGACCCGCAGGCGTTCTTCAAGGGGAAGTACGGCAGGCTGCGCACGGTCGTGTCCGCGGGCGGAGACAAGCTGTGGCTCGTGACGAGTGAGACGGACGGCCGGGGGTCGCCGGAGGCCGGGGACGACCGGATCCTCGAGGTGGAGGTGACGTAGGCGCCGGGCGGCGGAGCGTATGCCGTCAGTCCTGGTCGGCCCCGGCAGGTCCGCTCTCTTCCGGCTCCTGGGACGTCTGCCCGGGCAGCCGTACGACGACCTTGCCCGAAGCCAGGTCGATGGGACCGCGCCCCGGGTCGCCGTCCCCGGCGTCCTGCCGGGTCAGCTCCAGCCGGTTCTGCTCATCCTGGGTGTGCTTGCGCCCCGGCGCGAAGATCTCCTCGAAGGCGTTGAACATCGGCACCTCCCCGGACCGGGACTCCGGTCCTCGCTATGCGTCGTCGATCAGCGACCGGCCGAGGACCGCCACGGACTCGTTGCCTGCCCGCCATCATCCTGCGGCGAGCCGGTCCCCGGGCTCGTCCGGAAACAGCCGCAGCCGATGCGCCACCGCCGCGGCCTCGCCGCGCCCCGAGACCCCCAGCTTGGCGAGGATGTTGGAGACGTGGACGCTGGCCGTCTTCGGGGAGATGAACAGCTCCTCGGCTATCTGCCGGTTGCTGCGGCCCACGGCGACCAGGCGCAGTACGTCCCGCTCCCGGCTGGTCAGGCCTAGGGAACCGGCCGGGTCGGCGGGGACGGGTGCCACGGCGTGGGTGAGCGTCAGGCGGGCGCGCTGGGCCAGCAGGGCCACCGACTCGGCGAGCGGGCGGGCGCCCAGGTGCTCGGCGACGGCCATGGAATTCCGCAGCAGTTCGGCGGCTTCGGCGCGGCCGTCCTCGCTCGCTCCGCAGGTCAGGACGGCCTCCGCGAGCCGGTAGCGGACGCGCGCGAGGTCGTAGGGGCGCTCCAGCGGACGGAACGCCTCTATGACTTCCGCCCAGAGCTCGATGACGTTGCGCCCCTCGGCGCGCCGCAGCTCCGCGCGGACCCACTGGTCGTACGCCGACCACACCGGGACCCCCGTGGCGAGCGACCTGGCGGCGGTGCGGATGCGGTCCAGGACCTCGGCGCGGCCCGCCTCGGCGACCGGCAGCCCGCGCGCGTCGGCCTCGGTCGTGGCGGCGGCCAGCAGCAGCGGCCATCCGTAGCGCTGGGTGCCGAGCGGGAAGCCCGCGGTGAGAACCCTGTCGAGCTCGGCACGGGCGTCGAGTATGCGGCCCTCGCCCGCGGCCACGCCGATGGCGATGCGGGCGAGCGGCAGGGACTGCTGCGGCATGGCGTCGTGCGTGCCGAAGTGGTCATGGGCGGCGGCCAGGTGACGGGCCGCCTCGGCGATGCGGCCCCGGGCCAGGGCGAGATAGGCGAACCGCGTGGCACCCATGGCCCGGGACTTCGAGCTCTGACCGGTGCGCTGGGCGCGGGTCGCGGCGTCGGCCGCCTCGTCCCACCGGCCGAGGGCGTACAGCGACTCCGAGAGGTTGCTCCACACCCACGCCTCGGAGTCCAGCACGCCGAGCTTGCGGCAGATCTCGACGCCCTCCTTCAGGATGTCGACGGCTTCCCGTGAGCGGCCGACTCCCTCCAGGTGGGACGGCAGGTTCACATAGCAGCGGCCGATGACCGCGGGGACTGCGAGCTCGAGGACCCGTTCCTTGACCGCGTACATCTCGGCGAGCCCGGCCTCCACGTCGCCCGCGTCGACCATGAGGCCGCCGCGGGTGAGCCGCGCGGTCATCTCGATGTCGCGGGCCCCGACCATGCGCGCATACTCCACTGCGCGCTCCGCGGCCATCACGGCGTCCGGGCCCGGCTCGTGCAGCATCGACCAGCCCGCGACATTGGCCAGGACGTCGGCGTGCACCTCGGACGGCGGCAGCCCGCGCACCAGTTCCTGGGCGGTGGCGAGCTCCTTCCAGCCGTCGCCGCGGCCCTGGTTGCGCACCAGACTGGACCGCTGGACCCAGAACCAGGCGGCACGAAGGGGGTCCCGCTCCTCCTCGAGCAGGCGCAGAGCCCGCTTGGTGATCTTCAGAGCGCGCTCCCGCTCCCCGCACAGCCGCCCCGCGACGGCCGCCTCGGCCATCAGGTCCAGATAGCGCAGCGGTGTGGTGGCCGGGTCGCAGCCGCAGGGAGGGTAGACCTCGGTGTAGTCGACGGGACGCAGCTCCGCCCGTACATCCTCGGGGGAGGCGTCCCACAGCTCCATGGCCCGTTCGAGGAGCCGCAGTTGCTCGGAGTACGCATGGCGGCTGCGGGCCTCGACGGAGGCGCGCAGCACGGCGGGCAGCGCCTTGGCGGCGTCGTGCGCGTGGTACCAGTAGCTGGCGAGGCGGGCGGCGCGCTGGTCGGCGGGGACGAGCGACGGGTCGGCCTCCAGCGCCTCGGCATAGCGCCGGTTGAGGCGGGAGCGCTCGCCGGGCAGCAGATCGTCGCTGACGGCCTCGCGGACGAGGGAGTGCCGGAAGCGGTAGCCGTCGCCGTCGGGTGCCGCGAGCAGGATGTTGGCGCCGACCGCGGCCCGCAGCGCCTCGATCAGGTCGTCCTCGGCGAGCCCCGCCACGGCCGCGAGCAGCGGATACTCGACGGTGGATCCGCCCTCGGCCGCGAGGCGCGCGATCCGCTGGGCGTGCTCGGGGAGCGCCTCGACGCGGACCAGGAGCAGATCGCGGAGCGAGTCGGTGAGCCCGGGGCTGCAGCCCTCGTGCGCGGCGACGGCGAGCTCCTCGACGAAGAAGGCGTTGCCGTCGGACCGTTCGAAGATGTCGTCCACCTGGGACGCGTCGGGCTCGCGGGCGAGGATGCCGGCGATCTGGCGGCCCACCTCGTCGCGGCTGAACCGGCCCAGCTCGATGCGCCGGACGCTGCGCAGCCGGTCGAGCTCGGCGAGCAGGGGCCGCAGCGGGTGGCGGCGGTGGATGTCGTCCGCGCGGTAGGTGCCGATGACGACGAGGCGGCCGCTGCGGAGCGTACGGAAGAGATAGGCGAGGAGGTGGCGGGTCGAGGCGTCGGCCCAGTGCAGGTCCTCCAGGACGACGACGACCGTGCGGTCTGCGGCGAGCCGCTCGAGCAGGCGCGCGGTGAGCTCGAAAAGGCTTGCCACGCCCTCCTCGTCGTGCCGGCCGTGCGGTCGGCGGGGCGCCTCGGCCAGCTCGGGGAGCAGCCGGGCCAGTTCCTCCTCCTGACCGGCGGCCGCGGCGGCCAGCTCGTCGGGCAATTGCCTGCGCAGGGCGCGCAGCGCCGTGGAGAAAGGCGCGAACGGCAGGCCGTCCGCGCCTATTTCGACGCAGCCGCCGACCGCGACGACGGCGCCCTCGAGGCGCGCCCTGGCGGCGAACTCCTCGATGAGCCGCGTCTTGCCCACCCCTGCCTCGCCGCCGACGAGCAGCGACTGCGGCTCCCCCGGCGGCTCGCCCGCGGTGGCGGGCGACGGGAAGGCACCCCCGCCGGCGGCCCGGGCGAGGGCGTTGTTCAGTGCGCCCAGTTCATCGGTGCGGCCGACGAACACCGGGCTGACGGACCTGGTCTCCACATCGCCGAGCATCGCACAGGGGTCTGACACTGCGGCACCCGATATTCGTGCTGTGGCATGCAGGGCAGGCGCGTTGGCCGGTCGGATCGCAGCCACGGCGGTGCTCACCGCCTGCGCGGCGACCGCCCCGGTTCCGCCCTCCCCGGCGCCCCTCATGCCGTGGGGGCGAACTGCGACCGGTGCGGCTCCTGGCTCTCGCCGCGGCTGTCTCCCAAAGGCCCCTGCCTGTCCTGCCCACTCACCCGCCTTTCGCCTTCGTCGCGCGCGGAGCGCCGGGCGGCGCGGCGGGCCTCACGGGCCTCGCGCAGCAGCCGGCCTCGCTCGGCCTTACGGATCAGCTCGGCGTGGCGCACCTCGTGCATTTCGTACTCGAACATCTCGTACCCCTCGTGACGAGCCGGTTTGTCGGCCTCGCTGTCTGCGATGCCTCAACCTTCGTCTCCCAGGGGCCCGCGCCACATCGGGAGAGTGCCGCATCTTGCACGCATGAGGGGCCTTAGGGCGCGTATCGAGTCGTGATCAATCTGCGCGATCCGCCCTCGCGGAGGGGCCTGGGCCGGTAGATCTTCTTGCGTGACGCGAGTGCAACTGA
>NZ_JBSFWK010000084.1:0-14599 GCF_053594815.1 Streptomyces sp. NPDC002577
GGCGGCCTGATGCTGCCCGAACCATGCGATGACCGCGCCCAGCAGGTTGCCCACGAGCGTGACCGCGACGAGCGCGGCCGCGGCGATCGGTCCACCCACGCGGTCACTCCCAGGCCAGGACCGGGGCGAGGGACGGGGTCCGGTCGTCGGCCGAGGAAGACATGGAGATCTCCAAGTAGTCGATGCTGTTCGCCGGTTGGCGGGCACACCGGCCGGGCACATACCGGCACTGGGTTTCGATGACGTGCCGGGGGACGCCGAGTCGCTGCAGGTTGCGGACGTGTCCACGCCGCATGCTGTACCAGCTGTAGCGGCGCAGCGCCCGCCGCACCAGGCGCCGTTGGCGGCGTCGGTCGGCGGCGACGGCCTCCCGGTCCGCGTCGGCGGCGAGCGCGGCGAGGTCGGCCGCCTCGGTGGCGGTGGACAGAGCCGTCGTTCGGTTTCGTTCTCACGGCGTCGGGCCGGTCTCTGGTCCTGTGGTGCGTGCGGCGCGGGCGTAGCGGGCGGCGAGGCCCGCGAATGCGGTGGCCAGTTGGGGTGGGCCGATGACTTCGATATCGGTTTCGAAGCGGCCGACGGCTGCGGCGAGTCCGGTCCATGACCAGGAGCCGAGGGCAAGCCGGCAGTGGTGGGGGCCGAGTTCTTCGACGATTCCGTCCTGGGCGAAGGGGGCGACGTCGGCGGCCGGGAGGTGGAGGACGACTTCGCCCAGGCAGGGCCAGTCGGTGGCAGAGCCGTCGTTGCCGCGGAATCGGCTGGTGATGTAGGCGGATACGTTGCCGCCGGGGAGCTCGCGAGGGGTGAAGCGGGGGCCGGTGGGTGTGCGGGGGTGGATGCGATCGACGCGGAAGGTGCGCCAGTCCTCGCGGTCGCAGTCCCAGGCCACGAGGTACCAGTGATGACGCCAGGTGACCAGGTGGTGGGGTTGTACTCGGCGGCGGTTTTCGGCCGAGGTGCTGGGGGCCGGGGTGTAGTCGAGGCGCAGTTCCTCGCGGGCGTGGATGGCGCGGCTCAGATCCACCAGAACCTGAGCGTCGGCCCGAGGGGCGTCGCGGGCCGCAGGCGGTTGGACGGCGGTGACACTCAGCTGGCCGATGCGGTGGCGAAGGCGGGGTGGCATGACCTGGCGGAGAGTGGCCAGGGCGCGGGTGGCGTCTTCGGCGACGGTGGTGCCGGGGGCCGCGGTCTGCAGCGCGAGGGCCAGGGCGACGGCCTGGTCGTCGTCGAACAGCATGGGGGGCAGGTGAGTGCCGGCCTCCAGGCGGTAGCCGCCGGCCGGTCCTTTGAAGGCCGTGATCCGGTAGCCGAGTTCGCGCAGGCGGTCGATGTCACGGCGCACGGTGCGCGAGGTGATGTCGAGACGCTCGGCGAGATCCTCGCCGGACCAGTCACGGTGCGTTTGAAGCAGCGAGAGCAGTGCGAGCAGCCGCGAGGACGTCTTATGCATGAGACCCATTCTCACCGTGGTACAGGACACAACCTGTCCTCTACCTCCGCCATAGTGGCAATACCAGCCGTTCAGGAGGCATCGCTCCTGGTCACGGCAGCCGCCGCTCGGCCTTGGGCAGTCGGCGGCCGTATTCGCCACATCGAAGCAAGGAGCAGGTCATGTCCGTCACGACCACCACTCACCTGAACTTCCGGGGCACTGCGCGGGAGGCGCTGGACTTCTACCGGTCCGTCTTCGGCGGACGTACCGTCGCGGTCACCTACAAGGACGCGGGCGCCGTGCAGAACGAGAGCGAGGCGGACTGGGTGATGTGGGGTGAGGTGGCAGGCGACAACGGCTTCCACGTCATGGCCTATGACGTGCCCTCGCATCTGCCCTGGAGCCGTGGCGAGAACCCGTTCTTCGTCTCCGTACGCGGTGACGATGCCGAGGAGATCAGCGCCCTGTGGGGCAAGCTCGCCGAGGGCTCGGCCGTCGTGCGTCCGCTGGAGCCCGCGCAGTGGGCTCCGCTGTACGGCATGCTCACCGACCGTTTCGGCGTCACCTGGGTCCTGGACGTCACCGCCCCGTACAACGGCTGAACCGGCCGGCCCGACATCTGACATGCCCGCACCGTCCGGGCAGGCACAGCCACTCTTGCGGCCCGGACCGGCGCGGGCACCCGGGCGGGGCCCAGACGGCGCGGGCACCGAACACGCGTACAGCAGTGGAAGGAAACCAGTCACCGTGCGGATGCGGAAGCTGGAACGGACCGGCATCGAAGTCAGCGCCTACTGCCCGGGCACCATGATGTTCGGCAAGATGGGCAACCCGGAGCACGACGACTGCGTGGGCATGATCCACCGTCTGGCTGGAACGGGACATCGTCCCCCTGCCCGCTGATGACCACGATCCCGTCGGGCAGTAGTTGCTACGCCGTTACCTCGCCGCCTACGGGCCCGCCGCCAGCTCGGATCTGCGTGCCTGGTGCGGCCTCGCCGGTCTTCCCGCCGCGGTCAAAGCCCTCCGGGAAGAACTCGTCGTCTTCCGCGACGAACGCGGCCGTGAACTGCTCGATCTGCCCGACGCGCCCCGCCCCCACCCCGACACCCCGGCCCCCGTCCGGTTCCTACCGGCCTTCACCAACGCCATCCTCGGCTACCACGACCGCAGCCGCATCATCGACACCCCTCACCTCGGCCTGTCCGTCGCGGGCCACCTCACGGTCCTTGTCGACGGCCGCGTCACCGCCACCTGGACCGTGCGCGACCACCGACTCCACATCAGTCCCCTCCGGCTCCTGACCGCCCTGGAGCAAGAAGCCGTCCATACCGAGGCCCTGGACCTGACCGCCTTCCTGGACGAAGGCATCGAGCACATCCAACTCGACACCGGCACCGGCACCGGCACCGGCACCTGACGATCACGCGCTTCAAGTCCCGGCCTGACAGGAGCCTTTCGCGAAATGTGAACGGTCGGCGCCTCCGGGAGCCGGTCCGGGGCCTACGGCCGGTCCGGGACCTACGGCTGGTCTGCGACCTCCGCCCGCGCGGATTCCGCCTCCGCGAGGGCCCGCAGGACCGTGTCGTCCTTGCTGCCGGGGCGCGGGAAGTACACGTACAGCACGTGCCCTTCGGGGCCGGCGAGCGCGAAGGTCTCGAAGTCGAGGGAGAGGACCCCCACACCGTCGACCGCGAGGCGCTTCTCGCCCGTCACACGTTCGTAGACGTCGTGGGAGTCCCACAAAGTACGGAACGTCTCGCTGCGCTCGCGCAGGTCCGCCACGAACGCGTCGAGTTGGGCGGGCCGGGCCGCCGCGGTGGTCCGCAGACCCGCGACGGCCTGAAGGCCGATCTCCTCCCAGTCCGGGTACACCTGCCGGGCGCGCGGGTCGAGGAAGGCGAACTCGACCAGGTTGCGCCCCGGGCTCCACGCCGGATTGACGCGGGCCGCGAGGGCGGTGGCGGCCAGGACGTCGCGGCGCGGACCCACGACGAAGGCGGGGAGGTCGGCCCAGCGCTCCAGCAGCACCAGCACCCCCGGCCGCACGGTGTCGACCGGGATGGTGGCGCCGCCGTCCGCAGGAGGGAGGGACGGCGCGACCAGGGACCAGAGATAGGTGCGCTCGGTGTCGTCCAGGCGCAGCACGCGGGCCAGGGCCTGAAGGATCTCGCGGGAGGGATGCCGGTCGCGACCCTGCTCGATGCGGGTGTAGTAGGAAGGGCTGACACCGGCGAGCAACGCCAGCTCCTCGCGGCGCAGGCCCTTGACCCGCCGCCGCGTGTTGTCGACGACACCGGCCGAAGCCGCGTCGATCCGTTCCCGTCGGCTGCGCAGGAAGGAGCCGATCGGGTTGTCGTCCTGATGGTCGTCACGAGCCATCCAGCCGACTTTACCCGCCACGAAAAGCCGTGCGGCGTCCGGCGGTGCCGGACGGCGCCAGGCGGCGTCGGGCGGCGCCGTCCCGCCGCGTGCCGCCCAGATGCGACGGCGCCGAAACTGACCCTCCCAGGGCCACCCTCGAAGGGGTGTGGCACCGATGCCCGCCCCTTGTTGCACTGGATGCATGACCAATCAAGCCACCGCACCGGCCCACGAGTTCGCCCCCGCCACCGACACTCCCGAGGGGACGCCGGTGTGGCTGATCACCGGAAGTTCCAGCGGCCTGGGGCGCGCCCTGGCCGAGCACGCCCTCAGGCGCGGCGACCGGGTCGCCGTCACCGCCCGCGATGCGGCGAGCGTCGCCGACCTCGCCGCCGCCTACGGCGACCGCGCCCTCGCGCTGCGGCTGGACGTCACCGACCCGGCCTCGGTGACCGCGGCCGTCGAGGCGACCGAGAAGGAGTTCGGGCGCATCGACGTCCTGGTCAACAACGCCGGTTACGGCTACCTCGCCGCCATCGAGGAGGGTGAGGACGCGGCAGTACGTGACCTGTACGACACCAACGTGCACGGCGTGGTCACCGTCCTGAAGGCGGTGCTGCCCGGCATGCGGGCCCGGCGGTCGGGACGGATCGTGAACGTCTCCTCCTTCGGCGGCCTCGCCGCCTTCGCCGCGACCGGCTACTACCACGCCACCAAGTTCGCCCTCGAAGGACTGTCCGAGTCACTGGCCGCGGAAGTCGCCCCGCTCGGCATCACGGTCACCATCGTCGAGCCCGGCGGCCTGCGCACCCAGTGGGCGGGAACCTCGATGCAGCAGTCCCCCACCCGCCTTGAGGACTACGAACAGACCGCGGGCAAGCGCCGGGCCTCCACCCTGACCGTCTCCGGCCACCAGCCCGGCGACCCCGTCCGCGCCGCCGCCGCGATCGCCACCACCGTGGACGCCGAGACACCTCCGCTGCGACTCCTGCTCGGCTCGGACGCCCTCGCCGGCGCCCGCGCCCGCCTGGAGCGGCTGCGGAGCGAGATCGACGCCAACGAGTCACTGACCAAGAGCACCGACCTGGAGCAGAAGACCTCATGATTCGGAACGAGAGCAACAGCGGGAGCACCTATGCGCCCGCTGGGGCGTTCGTAGTGATCGGTGCCGGGCCCGGACTGGGCGCCGCGGCGGCGCGCCGCTTCGGCCGCGAAGGGCATCCGGTCGGGCTGATCGCCCGTGACGCCCGGCGCCTGGAGCGGATCGCCACCGACCTCGCCACCGACCTCACCGCCGCAGGCCCCACGGCCGCCGGACGACCGCTCGTGGCCACCGCGACCGCCGACGTGACCGACACGAAGGAACTCGCCGCCGCGCTCACCACGGTGCGCAGCCGACTCGGCCCCATCGAGGTGGTGCTGTTCAGCCCACGGCCGAGCCTGGAATGGATCAAACCGGTCCTGGACACCGAGCCGACGGACGTGGCCGACGCGCTGGCCCTCAGCGTCGTCGCCGCGACGGCGGCGGTGGGCGAGGTCGCGCCGGACATGCGCCGCCTCGGCCACGGCACCCTGCTGTTCACCACCGGCGGGGCTGCCGTCGAACCCCACCGCGACCGCGCCGTGTCCGCCATCGCCTACGCCGCCGAGTCCGCCTACGTCCGCATGCTCCACGAGGCCCTCGCCGACGACGGCGTGCACTCCGCACAGCTCACCGTCGTCGGGCCCGTCGGCCCCGGTGCCCGCCACGAACCCGACGCCGTGGCCGACGAGCTGTGGCGGCTGCACACCCGGCGCGACCAGCCTCTGGTCGTCCTGCGCTGACCGGGAGCGCACCGCGAGGCACAGCCGCACCATCCCAGTCAGACGATCCGACGATCTTCCGGTGTGATCCATCCGACCTTCAGCCGCAGGGCGGCACCAGGACGGCACGTGGCTGGAACAATGCCGTTCGGCTAAAGCAGCGTTCAGCGTGACTAAGGGGTGTGGGCGTGGAGCGTGGGGAGATAGAGGCGTTTTTGACGCTGGCCGAGGAGTTGCACTTCGGGCGGACGGCCGAGCGGCTGGGGCTGTCGCCCGGCCGGATGTCCCAGATCATCCAGGGGCTGGAACGGCGCGCCGGGATCGCGCTCTTCGAACGCACCAGCCGTCGGGTGGAACTGACCGGCGCCGGGCGCGACCTGCGGGACGAGGTGGCCCGGGGGCACCGGATCATCGAGGACGCCTGGGCCCGGACGGTGGCGGCCGGGCGCGGCATCAGCGGGTCGCTACGGCTCGGTTACCTGGGCGCGGGGGCGGCCGAGGCGCTGGTACGGGTGATGAAGGAATTCCAGCGCCGGCACCCGGAGTGCGAGTTGGAACTCGCCGACGAGGCGGAGATCCACGACCATCTGGCGCCGCTGCGGTCGGGACACCTGGACCTGCTGGCGACGCGTTTCCCGGTGCGGGAGCCGGACCTGACGCAGGGTCCGGTGCTGTTCCGTACACCCCTGTTCCTGGCGGTGCCGGCGGGGCACCGGCTGGCCGACCGGTCCGAGGTGGAGCTGGAGGACCTCGGGGACGTGCCCGTGCTGGCGGGCACGACGGCGGGCGATCTGTGGGACGAACGGGTGCCGCCGCAGACGCCGTCCGGCCGCCCGATCCGCAAGCTGCGGATGGCCCGGACCTTCCAGATCCTGGTCACGCTGGTGGGCGCGGGCCAGGGCGTGAGCCCGGTGGTGCAGGGCGCACAGCGGTTCTACCCGCGGCCGGACGTGGTGTACCGGCCGCTGCGGGTCCCCCCGGAGGACTGGGGTCTGGTGTGGCGCACGGGCGAGGAGAACGCGCGAGTGCGGGCGTTCGTGGAGGTGGCGCGGGCTGTGGTGGCGCAGAGCGGCGGCCCGAAGTCCATGGCGGCCTGGGTGGCGGGGGACGCGTCCTCGCGGCACTGAGGCGATCGCTGCGCACCATGGACCGGTTCCCGTCTTCGTCCTCGTAGGACCGACCGGGGCGCGCACCGGGAACGCCCTCCGTGCGGACCGGCTCCTACTCTTCAGCCGGGCTCAACTCCCCATGAACCGATCGTCATTGTTCCGCGGAGGCGGTGTTCGCATGCTTGATGCATGCCCACGCTGACCAGCTCGATCGAGCCTGCCGCCACCGCCGCCGCTGCCACCACCGCCGTCCCCTCGTCCGCCTCCGCGCCCGTCTCCGCCTCCGACGACGCCGTCCGCTTCGAGCGGGACGCCCTCCCGCACCTCGACCGCCTCTTCAGCGCGGCCCTGCGGATGACCGGAGACCGCGGCGCCGCCGAGGAACTGGTCCAGGACACCTTCGCCCGCGCCTTCCGACGTTTCCATGACTACACCGGCACTGTCGACGGAGTCGGCACGCCCGACATCCGTGCCTGGCTGTACCCCGTCTTCACCGACATCTCGCTGGACGGCAGCGGGAGGCATCGCGTGCCGAGCACCGAGGAGCCGAACGCCATCGCGCTGAACGACCGCCAGGGACGGCACCGCGCACCGGCCACCGAGGAGCCGGCCGCTGCCGCGCTGCGCCGGGCGATGTCCGAGCTGCGGCCCGAGGCGCGGCTCACCCTCTGACTGGCCGCGGCCGAGAATTTCAGCCACAGCGAGATCGCCGAGATCACCGGCGTGCCGATGGACACCGTGAACTCCCCGTATGCACGAGGCCGTTCAGCGGCTTCACGCCCTGCTCCTCCCGGGGCCCCCAGGAGGACCAGCTGCCCGCCGAGGCAGCCTGATCCGGCGCGGGCCGGCGCGGGCCGGATCAGGCCAAGGGGACGCCTACGGGCGGCACCCACGATTGCCCCGATGTTTTCGGATACGGAACCGAGGTGAGGGCGCATGAGTCGACCGACAACCCCGAGGTGCGCACCGCGGACCTGCCCGCGGGCACCGCCCGCCCGCCTACCGGCTCTGCCCACATACCGATTGCCACGCACCCCCAGGAGCTGTTCATGCCTCACTTCATCGTCACCTACGTCCATCCGGACCCGGAAGGCTGGGAACGCCATCTCGACGCGCACCTGCGGTGGCTCCTCAGCAGGAAGCCCGCGGTGCAGCCGTGCCGAGTGCAGCCACGGGCCGAGCGGCCGGCACTCCTGCCGACGACTCCGGCGTCATCCGCACCCGCGCACTGGATCCAGCGCCACAAGGCCTCAGCGGTCCATCCACCAGTATTACAGCGTCGCCTGACGAGTTCACATAGTTGCTGAACAGCCAGGTCAGCGTAGCTGCGGGACATTTGGCCGCCTACAGGACCGGTGACCTTCGACAGGTTAATGTATATATTATTTTTATGACGGTGAACAGCTCGGCTCGGCTGGCGCTCACCCTGCCCGTCGCGGGTCAGGTCTATGGCAGTCGGCTCGACTGCATGCTTGACGCCATAAGGCACGCGGAGGACGTAGGCGTGGATACGGTCGTGGCTGCGGACCACGTCGTGATGGGGAACCGGCTCGACCGCTATCCGTGGGGTACGTTCGCCTTTGCCGAGGGCGCGCCTTGGTATGAGCCGCTGACCGTTCTCACGTCCGTCGCGGCGGTCACCAGCCGGCTGCGGCTGGCCACCGGCATCCTGATTGCCGGGTTGCGCCCGCCCGCCCTGCTGGCCAAGACGGCAGCCACTCTCGACGTCCTGTCCCGCGGGCGGCTTGAGCTAGGAGTGGGCACCGGATGGCAGCGCGAAGAATACGACGCGTCGGGGTACCACTTCGGCACGCGGGCGCAGCGTCTCGATGACACGATCGGTGCCTGCCGGGCACTGTGGGCGGGCGGGCCTGCCGACTTCGCATCGGAGACGGTGACCTTCTCCCAGGTCCGGTGCGACCCGCAGCCGGTGCAGGACGGAGGTCCCGGCATCCTGTTCGCGGGTCCGCTGACCAAGCGGAACCTGCGCCGGATCCGCACGCTCGGCAACGGCTGGATCCCGATCATGGGTGAGTCGGGCGACGGCGTTCGCAAGGGCATCGCGTTGCTGCGCGAGCATTTCGCAGGCGCCGGTCGCGACCCTGCGACGCTCCGAGTGCGTGTGCCGCTGCGTACCAGGAAGGACGCTTCCGGCGCCTCGTCGGTGGAGGCGACGTTGGAACAGGCCGCCGAGCTCGCGGAGTACGGCGTGACCGAGGTCAGCGTCGTACTCGCCACTTTCGCCCAGCAACCCGAGGACGTCAGCCCATTCCTCGAACGCCTGGGCAAAACTTGGGGGAAGGCCCGATGAGCGGGATCGCCATCGAGGAACGGCTCGCGGTGCGGGAACTGGTCGACTCCTACGCGGCCGCGGCCGACCGCGGGGACCACGAGATGTTCGGGCGGTTGTGGACGCGCGATGCCGTGCTCCGCGTCAACTGGCCCGGCCGCGATGACGACGTCGTCATCTCCACACCAGAGGCGTTCGCTTCGGTCATCGACCGGCTGCGCACGTACGAGCGGACGATGCACTTCGTGGCCAACCAGCTATGTGCTCCCAGTGAGCCGGGAGAGGTCGTCGCCGATGTGTACTGCGAAGCTCATCACCTCAGCGTGACGCCCGATCGGATCAACGACTGGGTGCTCCACATCAGGTATGCCGACCGGTACCGACGCTGCGGCGATGGATGGCGCTTCGTCTACCGGAGGGTGAACGTGTTGTGGACGGAGAATCGCGCGGTCCGGTCGGCGCCGTAGCTGGGTGCGCGGACGTGCGGACATCTTTCGAAGAGATCGGGAGGCGACGTGCGGAACGAGTTCGCCGGCAAGTCAGCTCTGGTTACCGGCGGGGCAGGCGGTTTTGGGCGTGGGTGCGCACTGGAGCTGGCTCGTGGCGGCGCCGCGGTGACGCTGATGGGTCGCACCTCGGCGTCCCTGGAACGCTCGCGTGAGCGGATCCTTGACGCCGTTCCCGATGCGTCGATCGAGCTCTACACGGGAGACGCGACGAAGGCCTCCGACGTCGAGGCGGCACTCGATGCCGCTACAGCCCACGCCGGGGCCATCGACGTGGTGATCGGAACCGTCGGCGGTGGCTCGTACGTCAGCGTCCTCGAACTCGACCTTGCCGACTTCATGAACGACCTGCTCGTCAACGTCGGCACGGCGGTGCTCGCGGTCCGCCTTGCGGCTCCGAGGATGGCCCCGGGCGGCAGCTTCGTGTTCATCTCATCGACCGCGGCGCAGCTGAGCTTCCCGCGGCTGTCCGCCTACTGCGCCGGCAAGGCCGCACTTGATCATTTCGTCCGGGTGGCAGCCGACGAGTTGGGGCCTCGGGGTATCCGCGTGAACGCCGTGCGGCCTGGTCTGACGGCCACGGACGGGCTCCAGGCCGCGCTCAGCCGGCCCGGATATGTCGACGGGTTCACACCGCTGATTCCCCTGGGCAGGATCGGACAGCCCGAGGACATCGTCCGTACGGTGGCCTTCCTGGCCGGGCCGTCGGCCGCTTGGATCACCGGGCAGAGCATCGCGGTCGACGGCGGAAACGAGCTGCGCGGTGCGCCGCATCCGGCCTGACAGGACAGCGGGCCGAGCAGGTCCCCTGCGTCGGGCCGGCGCATGTCATGTGATGGCGACCGGGTTGACGGGGGTGTCGCTGCCGTCCACGAAGGGCTCCGGCGAGAACCCGGTGTACCCGCGTCCAACGGGCCGCCGCTCGTGTCCGCGGTCTGCCTGGCCTCACAGCCAGGTGCGTCAGCGGCACCCGCCCCCAGGGCCCTCCAGTGAGGTCATGCCCGAGGCGAGGTTTCGGATCCGCCGAAGCACCGCGTCGAAGGCACAAGGAGACGATCAATGAGAAGGTCAGAAACGACGACGCTGAAAATCCAGAGCGAGGACAGGGTCACGCTGGTCGCCGATGCGTACGGCAGCCAGAGCGATCCGCCGGTCGTCCTGTTGCACGGAGGCGGCCAGACCCGCCACTCCTGGCGCTCGACCGCACGTGACCTCGCCGACTCGGGATGGTATTCACTCGCCGTGGACCTACGCGGCCACGGCGAAAGCGGGTGGTCACCGGATGGGCGATACGGGCTGGACAAGTTCGCCGGCGACGTTTCCCGGGTCGCCGAGTTCCTTGGCCAGGCCCCCGTCCTCGTCGGCGCCTCCCTCGGTGGCAACTGCTCACTGGCGGCGCTCGGACACCAGCCGGAGCTCGCCCTCGCCCTGGTCCTCGTGGATGTGTCACCATTTCTCCAGCCCAAGGGAACCGGTCGTATCAGCCGGTTCATGAGGAGCGGGTCGGACGGATTTGCCTCCCTGGAGGAGGCCGCCGACGCGGTGGCGGCATACCTCCCGCACCGGCCACGGCCTCGGAGCGTCGAGGGGCTGCGCAAGAACCTCCGCGAAGCGAACGGCCGATTCTTCTGGCACTGGGATCCAGCCTTCCTTGGCATCCCCTCCGACCAGGCCGTCCAGCGCGACACGCTGATCGACCCCGCACGACTCGGCGCGGCGGCGATGTCCCTGCGCGTGCCGACGCTCCTGGTGCGCGGCGGCGAGTCCGATGTGCTCACCATGACCGACGCCAAGCGATTCCTCGAACTCGTCCCCCACGCGGAGTTCTCCGACGTCAAGGGGGCCCACCATATGGTCGCCGGAGACGACAACGCCGTATTCGGCCACGTCCTCGGCGAGTTCCTCGAACGCCGCGTCAGATCCCGCCTGCACCTGTTCGAGCAAGCTGCCCAGGAGGGCGACGAGTGAACGCCCTGCACGTCCCCGCGGGCCTCAAGTCCGCTCCACCCGACCGAGGATACGAAGGAGAGCTCATGCGGTGGCGCCCCGTACCCCTGAACGTCGAGGAACTACTCAGCCCCGAGTGGCTCACCGGCTCACTGGCCAAGCGGTTCCCTGGCACCGAGGTGGCAAGAGTCGAAGCCGGTCCGGTGACGAGCCGCGTGACGACGAACGTCCGCTTCACCATCGAGTGCGCCGGCGACCGCCCCGGCGGGCTCCCCACAGCACTCTGCGCCAAGGGCTACTTCTCCGAGGAGGCCCTGCCCCTGGCCACCCTCGGCGCGACCGAGGCCGCCTTCTACCGGGACCTTGCCGCGGCGACGGGAGTACGGACGCTCGCCCCGGTCTATGCGGAGGTCGACGCGCAGACTGGGCGCCCCATCCTGATCACTGAGGATGTGATCGACGCCGGCCACCGCTTCATCGACGCCACCTGCCCGTACACGCCCGGCCAGGCTGCCCAGAGCCTGGCCGAACTCGCCCGGCTGCACGCCTTCGCCTGGGAGAGGCCCGAGTACATCGAGTTGCCCTGGCTGCAGCCGCAGCTGCCGCGCTACCTCGACTACCGCAGTGAGCAGGACATCCGCGACAACTTCGAAAGCCCACTCGGCGCGCGGGTACCGGCCGAGGTCGCCGATCCGGCCCGGCTGATCGCAGCGTTCCACGTGCTCGCCGCCCGCGCCGCCGGCCCGGCGCGGACCGTCATCCACGGCGATCCCCACATCGGCAACCTCATCATCGACGGTGCCGGCCGACCGTCGCTCGTCGACTGGCAGTGCACGCAGGCAGGCGACTGGGCGCTCGACGTCGGCTACCACATCGCGTCCACGCTCGCCGTCGACGACCGCGAGCAGCACGGGGACGACCTGCTCGCGCACTACCTCGACGAGCTGCGGGCTCACGGGATCGACGCACCCGGCCTGGACACCGCCCGCCGGGAGATCCGCAGGGGCATGGTCTACGGTTTCTTCATGTGGTCGATCACTCTTCGGGTCGACCCATCCTTGATCGAAATCCTGCTTCATCGTCTCGGCACGGCCGTCGCGGCGACCGACGGATTCGCGGCCCTCGGAGTATGAGCGCTGAACCGCGCCTGTACTGTGCCGGGTGCACAATTCCCGCAGCCGGGCGAAGAATGCAGGCTGGGTGGAGTGAAGCGGACAGGCTCCGAGGACGCCCGCGCGGGCATCCCGGCAGCAGGGGCAAGGACGGCTGGTCATTGGGTCATCACCCCGGTCGGCGAAGAGCTTCACGATGGCCAGGGTGTCGATGTAAGGGCAGTTGAGGGTGCGCACGGTGGGCCGGGGGGCGCCCGCGGGCTGGATGCCTGGGCGTTCACGCCGATGTTCAGCCCCCTCGGGGAGTGCAGCCACCAGCTCCGTGCCGTCGGCCGCGGCGGCAGGCGTATCGGCCAAAACCACAGCGAACAGCTCACCGAACCAGAGCACCACGTCGTCGGAGAGCAGCTTCAGCTCCGGCAAAGGTACCGAGGGTGCCGCCCGGGCCGGGCAGCCCGGCGCCCGGCCCGGGCGGCCTGCGGATCAACGGGATCGGCCGCACAGATCTGTCCTGGTCGGCGGCGGTGAGCACTCAGAGCAAGCGCGGTCAGCGCAGGAGTGCCATTCTCAGCCGAGCGGGAAGTGGCATGCCGCGTACTGCCCGGGGCGGACCTCGCGGATCTGTGGTTCTTCGGCGGCGCAGCGGTCCTGGGCCACGGGACAGCGGGTTCGGAACCGGCAGCCTTCGGGGGGCGACAGGGGTGAGGGCACGTCGCCTTCGAGGGCGGGGCCGGCGAAGCCCTTGTCGGGGTCGGTCAGCGGAACCGAGTCGAGCAGGGCCCGGGTGTAGGGGTGGGCGGGGACGTCGTAGATCTGGACCGAGTCGCCGAACTCGCAGACCTTGCCCAGGTACATGACCATGACGGTGTCGCTGACACTACGCACGACCCCGAGGTCGTGGGCGATGAACACGACGGTCAGGTCGTACTGCGCCTTGAGATCCTCGATCAGGTTGAGGATCTGTGCCTGGACCGAGACGTCAAGAGCGGATACCGGTTCGTCGCAGATCAGCAGACGGGGACTGACGGCAAGCGCGCGGGCGATCGCGACGCGCTGGGCCTGGCCTCCGGAGAGCTGCCGGGGCAGCTTTTCGGCGAACTGCTCGCCGGACAGCCCCACTTGGGCCAGGGCCGCAGTCGAGGCGGCGGCCCGCTCGTCCGCCGGGGCTCCGGCGACGGCCAGGCCCTCGACGACGATGTCCTTCACCGGGCGGCGCGGGTTCAGTGACGCCACAGGGTCCTGGAAGATCATCTGCATGTCACGCCTAAGCGTGCGCATGCGTCGCTCGCCGGCTTGCTCGATCCACTCGCCGGCGAAGGAGATCCGCCCGGCGGTCACGCGCTCAAGGCGCAGGACCGCCCGCCCGGTCGTGGACTTGCCGCACCCTGATTCGCCGACGATCCCGAGGGTCTCCCCGGGCAGGACGTCGAAGCTGACCTGGGAGACCGCCTGAACGGTCCCCGCCTTGCCGGGGTACTCGACGACCAGGTCCTGCACGCTGAGCAGCGCATTGTCACCGCGCAGGTGCGCGCTGCCGCTACCAGCCACGGGGACCACCTCCGGCAGGGAGAGTTGATTCTTCGGTCGCCGGGTGGGTGCAGGCCACGAAGTGGTCCGGGCCGACCGGCGTCATCCGCGGGCCGGGGTCGCAGCAGTCGTCGTCGGCGTACGCGCAGCGCGCCGCGAACCGGCATCCCTCCGGCGGAGCCGTGGGGTCCGGCAGCGTGCCCGGGATCAGCCGCAGCGGGGTGTGCCGCTTGTGGTCGATCGTCGGGGTGGCCTCCAGCAGCGCCTGCGTGTACCGGTGTTGGGGTGCGTCGAAGACCTGGCGGGTGGACCCGGCCTCGGCCAGCCGGCCGGCGTAGAGCACCGCGACCCGGTCCGTGCGCCCGGCGACGACGGCCAGATCGTGGCTGATCAGCATCAATGACATACCCCGCTCCTGCTGCACCCGGCGCAGCAGGTCCAGGATCTGGCGTTGGATCGTCACGTCCAGCGCGGTGGTCGGCTCGTCGGCGATCAGCAGGTCGGGCTCGCAC
>NZ_JBSFWK010000085.1:0-12778 GCF_053594815.1 Streptomyces sp. NPDC002577
CAGTGGGTCGCGGTGGACGGCATGCTGCCGCACGAGGCCGCCTACTGGTCCAAGGTCTTCACTGCGCCCGAGGACGGGGGCTTCACCGGGCTCGAAACGTTCGGGATATCGCAGGTTCAGGAACGCAGGGTCGATTTCGAGCGTCTCGTCGACCAGCCGCTGCCCGAGGACCCGGAAGAGGACTCGTGGGCGGAGAGCTGGCTGCGGCGGAACGGGATGACGGCGCGACAGTTGCTGGAGCGCCTGACCCCGGCCCACTTCGCCGCGCTCATGACCTACACCAGCTCGACCTACCGGCTGATCAATCCACTGCTCAAGCCTGATGCCGACGAGGCTCGTTCGGCGCTCCGCCACCAGATCGAATGGCTCGTCGAGGAGCACCTGCGCGACGGGAGCTCCCTGCCGCCCGCGCTGCGCGACCGCCCGGAGCTCGCCGCTCTCACGGCCGTGCGTCCCCGGGACATGGACCCCGAGCAACTTCAGCGGCATCGTGAGCGGTTCCACGCGGAGATCGAGCGGCTGCTCCCCGCCATCGAGCGGGAGATGGCGGCCCACGCCACGATGCTGATGGACGCGCTGCGGCAGTTGCCGCCCGCGACCGGTGAGGTCTGGCGCGGCACGCGCCTAGTGGGCTACGCGGCCTCGGAGATCTCCTTCGATAAGTTCGCCAGCTTCAGCCGGAGCAGCGAGGAAGCAGAGCACGGGTTCCTGTTCATCAGGAAGGCTCCGCTGGAGGGTTCCCACCGCGTGCTCATTCACGCCGACCTCTCCGGGAACGCGGGCCGGGACATCACGCCCTTCTCCCTGAACGAGGACGAGCAGGAGGTGCTACTGCTGCCCGGGGCGCGCCTGCACATCACGTCCCGCGAGATCCACAAGGACGGCAACCGCCCGTACGAACTGATCACGGCCGTCGAGGAGCAGCCGGAGTTCCCGCTCACCCCGTTGCGGAACGCGCTGCAGCAGCTCGCCGGTTCCGGCTCGGTGGTCGGGCGCGACGAGCTGCTGCCGCTGGCCGGCCGGATCGGCGCGGCCGACGGCCTGCAGGTCTGGCACCTGGGCGCGCTGGCGAGTGAGGTGTACGGGGGACCCGAGCACCTGACCGTCGAGCGCCTGTCGAACGTACGCCGTGCGGCGGATCTGGCCCGGGGCGTACTGAGGATCGGCCCGGACACGCAGATCGCCGGAACGCACCTGGACGCGCTGGTACGCCGCCTGGACGGCACCGGTGCGATCACCCCGGTCGACGAGGGCGCTCGGTCGCGGATGGTGGACCTCGCCGGTCGGATGGAGAGGCCGGGACAGCGCGACGCGTACCCCCGACTGGCCGCCGCGTGGCGGATGGCAGCGGCCGCGGAGGACCAGGAAGGCCGCTCCGAGGAGCGTCTGGACTCCACCGAGGGGTTGCCGGAACTGCCGGACCTCAAGCGGTTCGTGACGGCGCTGGGCAAGCTGGACGAGCGTGCTGCCGCGGAGTTGTGGCGTGAGGCGTCGCGGATCACGGCGGAGCACAACCCGTTCCGTCTGACGGTCGACGAGGGCGGCGGTTCGCTGCTGGAGCGGGACTCGCAGCAGTACTGGGCGACGATGCGTGTGGCGCAGGTGCTGCACGAGTCCGCGGGCCAGGCGGACCGGCTCGACCGGGCCGTCGAGGTGGCACGCGGGCTGGCCGCGCAGCGGGGCGTCCATGCGGCGCACGAGGGGCTGCTGGGCGGCTCCCCGGACCTGCTCACCGGCGAAACCAGCCGGGCCGGCGCGACGGCGGAGTCCGACGCACCCATGTCCGACGCACCCATGAGGGAAGCCGAGGCGGTTCCGGACGGTTCAACGGCGTTCGCCGAGGCCCCGGGGCTGCTGAGCACGCTGTACACGGACCCGGCGTACGTCCCGTTGGCGCAGGACTTCGAGGAGAGGCTGGCCGAGTACGCGGCCGGTCACCCGAGGGCGCAGGAGATGGCGCAGATCGCTGTGCACGTCCTCTTCGGGGTGCTCTCCGAGGCGCATTCCGGCCTGGGCGAGGAGGAGATCATCCAGGTCTTCCTCCCGGACGGGATGGCGGAGGAACTGGCGGCGGAGAAGGACTGGTCGGTCGGTATCGACGACCTGGTGGAGTGGGACGTACCGGATCTGATGGCGGCCTTCCGCCAGGCGGCGCTCTCCAGTGATTCCCCGCTGGCCTTGCAGGCGTTGCTGCGCGGGATCGTCGGCTCGCGTGACTGGGCGAGGGCTGAGCAACTGGGCCTGGACGTTACGGCGCTGCGCGAGGGCACCACGGCCGTGCCGCCGGCCGAGCGTGCGTCGCGGACTGCCGCGGAGCTCGGAAAGCTCCTGCGCGTACTGAACATTTCCGACGCGGACGGGGAAGGATTCGCGCTCGCCCTGATCGCATCGCTGCTTCCGCAGCAGGAGGACTCTCTCTACGAGGTTCTGGCGGGCCTGCAGGCGGCGGACGTGGTCCCATCGCTGGCCGGGAACGCGTTGGAGGACGCCGCGCGGATGTACCGGTCCGTTCCGGGGCTGGAGCTGAGCGAAATCCGCTGGCAGGTCGCCGACGACGGCCTGCTGCCGCACGAGGCCGTCTACTGGTCCAGGGTCCGGGACGGCGATTTCGCCGAGCCCGGCCAGGTGATGCTGCAGAGGGCCCGGCAGCAAATGGAGAAGTTCTCCCTCGTCGACGAGTCACTGGACGTTCTGTCGCTGTCCGACGTGGAGGACGAGCCGTCCGTCGAGCGCTGGTTGCTCATGCACGACATGGCGCCGCAGCGGGTGCTGGACCGGCTGTCCCTCCCCCATTTCATCGCCCTGATGGCATACACCGCCACGGCTTCCGCGCTGATGAACACCGTGCTCAAGTTCGGGCCCGCCGAGGTCCGGTCAGCGCTGCGCAAGCGGATCAGGCGGATCATCGACGAGCGTTTCGGCAAGCCGCTGGGGGACATCACCTCCGCGCTGACCGCCGACCCGGTCGCCAAGCAGCTCTTCGCCGCCGACCACCGGAATCTGTCGAAGGAGGAGAACGCACGGAACACGGAGGAGCTCCACGCCATCGCCGAGCGGCTGCTGCCCACCATCGAGCGGGAGATGGCGGCCCACTCCGCGATGCTGCTGGACGCGCTGGAGCAGCTGCCGCCCGCGGCCGGTGAGGTCTGGCGCGGCAAGCGCTCCGCGGACGAACTCTTCGCGGGGACAGGCCATGGCGACCCGGCCGCCTCCGGCCGCACCGAGTTCTCGTTCCCGGCGTTCGCCAGCTTCAGCCGCAACGAGGACATGGCCAAGGGGTTCATGCGGGACCAGCTCCTGCCCATGGAATACCCCGTGCTGGTCCGCGCGGATCTGAGCGGGCACTGGGGCCGGGACATCACGGCGTTCTCGGCGAACCCGGAAGAGGAGGAGGTGCTGCTGCTTCCCGGGGCCCGGCTGAAGATCGAGTCCCGAGCGCTCGACGACGACGATGACGGCGACTTCGAGATGATCTACGCCCGGGAGGTTCCGCCGCCGTCGGCGGAGCTCCAGCGGTTCGCCGTGACCTTCGGCAAGCTGGACGAGCGTTCGGCCGGGCAGTTCTGGCGTCATGCGGTGCGGATCACGGCGGAGCACAACCCGTTCAACCTGACGGTGGCCGAGGGCGGCCGTTCGCTGCTGGAGCGGGACTCGGAGCAGTACTGGGCGACGATGCGCGTGGCCCAGGAGCTGCATCAGAACGCGGGCGCGCCGGACCGGGAGGCCCGGGCCGTCACGGTGGCCAAGGCCCTGGCCGAGGAGCGGGGCGTCGATGCGTCGCGGCCGGGGCTGCGGGGCGGTGCCACCGACACCGCGACCGCGTCGAGGCCGCCGCGTGCGGTGGCGGAGGCCACGCCTGCCCAGGTCGCGGGGACGCGTGCCGGGACAAGTGCGGGGACGCGTGCCGGGACAAGTGCGGGGACGACTGCCGGGACAAGCGCGGGGACGAGCCATGGCCCGGCGCGGCTGGAACCCATCGCCGAGCACGAGGACATCGCGCTGCCCGGCACCGACCACGTCATCCGGGTCGACGCCGAGACCGGACAACTGCTGTCCGTGGTGTCCGGCGGGAACGAGGCCGGCACCGACGGCGTCCGGGTCGAGCCGACCGAGGACGGCGGGCTTGTGGTGCACGTCGAGGGCCTGGCGGACACCCCGGTGACGTGGCATTACAACGCCGAGCGGGTGCTGGAATCGGTGGAACGGCCGCTTGCCGCGTACCGGGGCAACCCGCTCAGCGGTCAGCGCGTGCGGCTCCACTTCGCACCGGACGGCCGTCTGCGCGCGGTCCGGCTCGTACCGCAGGGCACCGGGGCGCGGTTGCGCGCCGACGTGCTGCGGGGCGAGGCGGCCACGCGGCTGCGCGGTGGATTCCGGGTGACCGATCCGCGTACCGAGGTGGAGTACTACTTCGACCGCGCGGCACGACAGGTACGGGCTCCGGAGCCTGTCACCCGGCACGTCCTCTTCGAGGGAGGATCGCGCCGGCTGTCCGCGGACACCGTGCGGGCCATCGACGCACTCGCCGCGAGCACGGCCCAGGAGGGTGTGGCGGCCTTCGAACGGGGACGGCCGCTGCCCGTCGTGTCGATCAGCGGTCACGGCAACGGCACCGTGCTCGGGCGGCCCCACTACGGCCGGGCCATCCGGCGGGGCGAGGAGCGGGCGGAGGCGGTGGCCAACGCCTTCACCGAGAGCCTGCGCAGGCACCTGCGGGAGGCGGAGGCGCCCTCTGAGCTGCACGCCTCCGACTTCAACGTCGTCGTCACGTCACGCGGCCGCGAGTATCCGCCCGGCACGAGCGCCGCCGACGGCCCGGCCGCCCTGCGCCGCGCGGTCATCACGATCAGCCACCCGACGTCGACCCTGGCCGACCTCCTCGCGACCTCACCCCAGCGGGAGACGGCACAGTCGGCCGGGGACGTGACGGTTCCCGAGGACACGCGCGCGTCGGAGCAGGAGCCCGCCGCCGGGGACATGACGGTCCCTGAGGAGACGCGTACGGCCGAGGAAATACACGCTTCCGAGGAGGCCGGCGTCCTCGAGGTGGTGCGTACGCCGGAGGACGTGCGCGACTCGGAGCAGCCTTCCGTGGCCGCCGTAGAGGTGCACGCTTCCGAGGAGGCCGGCGTCCTCGATGTGGTGCGTACGCCGGAGGACGTGCGCGATGCGGAGGACGTGCGCGACACGGAGTCGTCCGGGGAAGTGACGGCCCTCGACGAGGTACGGGCTTCCGAAGATGCGCCTGCCGCGAGTGAGACGACCGCGTCGCAGGCCCCCTCTGCGCCGGTCGAGGTCCGCGCGAGGAAGCGGGCCCGCACGGCCGAGGACGCGACGCCGGACGAGATGCGCGAGCCGAAGCGGGCTCGCACGACGGAGGAAGTCCCGGTCCGCGCGCCCGAGGAGGCCGGCACGCCCGAGCAGGTGCCCGCCGCCCATGACACTCGCGTACCCGGGCAGGTGCCCGCTGCCGACGACACTCGCGTGGCCGAGCGGGCGCCCGCGGCGGTGGAGGTCCGCGTGTCCGAGGAGGCCCCCACCTCCGACGACAGCCGCGAGCCCGAGCAGGTGCCTGCCGCCGACGACACTCGCGTACCCGGGCAGGTGCCTGCCGCCGACGACACTCGCGTGGCCGAGCGGGCGCCCGTGGCCGAGGAGGTCCCCGCACCCGAGCAGGCAGCCACCCCCGACCACACCCAGGACCAGGTTCCCGCGCCGCAGGCGGTCGCCTCCTCGTCGGTGGACCGGCAGGCCGGCCGGCCGGACACGGTGGAGGACGCGCCGGACGCCGAGGTGCCGTGGTACGTGGAGCGGGGCGCTCTGGGAGAGGTGACCGTCCGCGACGCCAAGACGTTCGACGAGGACGTGGCACGGCAGTGGGCGGACCGGGTCGCGTTCGAGGTGACGCGGCCCGGGGACGGTACCGAGCTGCTCGAGGGCATTTACGACGCGGTCCGCGGGCTGCTGACCGGCGCGCCCGCGTCGGGAACGGCGGAGACCCACGGCGAGGAGGAGCACGCCGCCACGCCCGCCGCCCTCTGGGACAGGGCGCTGCAGCAGGGCCTGATGCTGGTGGCCGGCGACCATGTGGTGTGGCTGCGGCCGGTGCTGAAGCAGCTCGCTCCCGCCCCGGCGGATCCCCAGGCGGATGCGGCAGTGCGCGACTACAAGGTGTCCTTCGCCGGGCAGTCGTCCACCAACAAGACCGCGATCGAACGACCGCACGGCGCCGACATCGTCCCGCTCACGGTCCTGTCACTCGCCCAGGGCGCCGGCTCCCTGCTGCCCGTGATCCCGCTGATCGGAGGCCAGTGGAGCCGCGAGCAGGCCACGGAACTCGAACGCAGCGTGGTGGCGGGCCGCAAGGTCTTCGTGAAGGACACGCTCCGGTTCCTGGCCGGCGGGGTGCACATGCGCGTCTTCGTGGACGGCGAGCTGCGTCCCTACGCTTCCGGGGACGAGCAGCTGGTCGTCCCGGCCGAGGTGACGGTGGACCTGCCCTCGGACTTCATCCAGCCGGGCGGGCCGCGCCTTCAGACGGTGGACGAGCCCGCCCAGCAGGGCACCGGTGTGTCGCGCCCGCACCACGCCCGCGAGGTGATCAACGCCATCGACCTGGTGCCGGTGGCGGCCCAGCTGCAACGGCGCCTGCGCTCCGCGGGGTTGCCCGCTGAGGCGGTGCGGCAGATCGCGGAGACGGTGCTGTCCCGTCTCAACGAGAAGTCGGCCCGCAACCGCAGCAGGTACCTGCTCGGCAACGGCGTGCTGACGAACCGCGTGAACGTCCGCGCGGGCCGGGGGCGGTTCCGCGGCCGCTTCACCATCAAGGCGCAGATCCACGACCTCCAGTACCTGGGTGACACCCCCGAGATCGCGATACGCGAGGACTCCGGCATCGGCATCACCGCCGCCCGTTCGCGGATGGACAAGGGGCGGCTGTCGCTCGGCGCGGCGAGCGCCGGCGGAACCAAGGGCACGGTCCGGTTCATGCCCTCCGCAGCGCTGACGTACGACCGAAGCCGGAACGCCGGGCATGGTCTGGCCCAAGTGGCGATGAGCCACACCGTGCTGAACGCCACCAGCGAGCAGGCCCGGTACCGGGCGGGGCTGCGCGTGACGGTGGAGGTGCTGTCGGACACCCACCGCATCGCCCCCGTGGAGCACATCGTCGACGCGGAGATCGGCGTCCCCGGCCGGGAGGCGGCCGACTTCGAGCAGCGGCTGCTGGGCGAGGACGTGCCACCGCTGCGGCAGGAGGCACTTTCCCTGGAAGGTCCCGTCGACGCGCAGCCGAGTGTCGCGCGGCTGCTGACCCTGGCCGCGGACCACGGGGTGGTACTGCCGGAGTCCGCCTACCAGAGGCCGGCGCGGCTGGACGCCCCGCTGCCTCAGCCGCATCCGCGCGAGCCGCTCGCGCTGGCGTCCCGGCTCGGTCAGGGCTTCGGCATGGGCATCGCCCTGCCCGGCGCGGAGTTGGTGCTCCCGCAGATCCGTACCGTGCTGGCCACAGTGCACCGGCAGCTGACGGGCGGCCGGAAGACGCCCGACTGGTCGAAGGCCGAGGACGACCTGGCCACGTGGTTCGACCGCCCGGCGCTGGAGGGCGACCTGCCGCGGCTGCTGGCGGGCGTGACGCACGACATCACCGTGAGCGGCCGGACGTACACCGTGTCGGTGGGGGCGCGCCTGCTGGAGCGGGTCCACGGCCGGACCGACGTGGACGCCTACCCGATGATCGTCAACGCGCGGGCGCTGGAGAGCGCCGCGGCGACCGGCAGCCGGGCGACCTCCTGGAGCGTCGACTTCCAGATGGGCGCCCGGCTGGCTGTGAAGCTCAAGAAGATACTGCGCCTGCAACTGGGCAACGTCGGCTTCTCGATCGGCGGCGGTCGCAGCCGGACCAGCCAGTTCGCGGGAGCGGCCAAGTCGTACCGGCGCACGGAGACGGTCGGCTCGGTCGACGAGCATGTCTACAACCTCGTCTACGACCTGTCGGTGCGCGCGTCCGGCCATTCGCCGCACCGGTGGTGGATCGACCGGCCCGGTGACGTGGTGGCCCGGATCGTCGTTCCGCACCAGCACGTCCCCACGCAGCCGCTCACCGCCGACGACGCCCGCGCGGCCGGTGAGGTGCGCCCGCTGGCCGAGTTGCCGGAGACGGAGACCGACTTCCGCCGCGGCGGCGTCGCCGGCGTCTTCCCGGCCTTCCTCACACCCCGCGACCTGCCGCTCGCCGCGGCACGGCTGTTCCAGCAGACCGACGGGCTTCCCGACAGCTGGCTGGAGGACTGGGGGAACTGGCCCGCCGAGCTGAACCGGACCTTCTCGTCCACGGAACTGGCGGCCCACTTCGCGGAACTGGTCGGACCGAGCGGCCTGCTGGTCGACCTGCCCACCACCGACGGCGGATGGCACCACATGCTGCGCGTCCGGATGGTGGTCACCGAGCCCAGGCATCTCACCGCCCACGCCGAGAAGGGCGAGGAGGTGGAGATCGAGCAGTACTCGCAGGGGCAGGCGCAGCACGAGAGCGGCACAGCGAAGGAGCGCTCGCTCGGCGTGAACGCCGGTGCCGGTCTGCGGTTCGAGGTCGGTGACGAAAATTCGAAGTGGGCGCACGCCAAGGTCACGACCATCGGCAAGGCGGGCTGGGAGTGGGGCCGCAGCCGCGAGGAGACCACGAGCGCGGGCCCGGTGGGCATCACCCGTGCCACCTACGGCGGTACCACCCACACCTACCGCGCGGACCCGGTGTTCGAGCTCACCGTCTTCCGGTGGAAGAGCCCTGGCGTGCTCGACCGGGTGACCGGCTCCGGCCGGAGCATGACCGCGAGGAAGCAGGTCGTCCAGGTCGCGGACGGACTGGATTTCCTCGTACCCGAGCGGCGGATTGCGGATCTGGGTCTCCCGGTGCCGCCGGACGTGGCGGTGGCGCCGCACGAGCCGACGGGCCATGTGGACCCCGCACTGCTGCCGGGGGTGGGCCACGCCGAGGTGCTGCGCGCCGACGGTGTGCTGGACCTGATGAAGGGGTGGCTCACCGAGCAGGGCCTGGTGAAGGACCGCGGCGACGGGTACCGGCCGAACCTGCTGCTGCGCGAACTGGAGAGGTCGTTCTCCTCCGAGGCCCTGCTCAGCCAGTACTCGGTGCTGACGGGCGGCGGCGTGTCGCGGTGGCTCGCCGTCCCCTCCGCCTTCGGCGCCCGCTACCTGTGGGTGCACGTCACCGCTGAGGCGGGGCGGCCGCAGGAGCAGCTCGACCGGCCCGACGTGCGGCTGACGCTGCGCAACCAGGCGGTGCGGTCGACCGGCACGTCCCAGGCGACGTCCTTCGGATGGCAGGCGGCCTTCGTGGGGCGCGCCCTGTTCGGCGAGAAGATCCATCTCGGCCCGGAGATCGAGGCCGGCTACCGCCGGGAGACCGAGCTCGGCCACGAGAAGTCCGAGAAGGAGATGGCGATCTACCGGGCGCAGACCCGGGAGGGCTCCGTCGAGTTCGGCCACGAGGTGACGTTCCGCGTCCGGATGGGTCTCGCCTACGAGCTGCCCGACGTGCTCCGCGCTCCTGTCGGCCTGGTACGCGGCACCGCGCTGGCGGTGGCCGGCTGGACCGGGCACCGCCAGGCAGCGGAGGCGTGGTGGCAGGCCCAAGAGACGTTCGTGAAGCGCTTCCCGGAGCCGGAGAACGCCGACGCCGGCACCGTGCGCGGCGATGTGCGCCTCCTGGTCCCGCGCCATCTGGTCACTTCCGGCGAGCTGCCGCCCGCTGCGGCCCGCGCCTACGGCACCGACCCGGTGTGGGAGCCGGCCGTCGGCCGGCCGCAGCCGTCCGCCAGTACAACGCCCGCGCCCCTGCTGGAGCGGCTGCTGACGGACGGCCACCCGTGGGCGCTGCCCGCGCACGCGGCGGTGCACAAGTGGGCGGCGCTGGCCGCGGCCCCCTCGCGGGTGCAGCGCGAGAACCTGGACGCGGTGGCCCCGGAGACCTGGAACATCCCCGGGCCGCACATCGCGGCGGGCGTGGCGTACGCCCACTACACGGGCGAGAACATGCTGCGGGCGAGCTTCGACAAGCTGCTGAAGCACCAGTATGTGGTCCCGGTCGGCAAGCGCGGCGTCACCGTCGGCATCGACGTGACGGGCGTCACGCGCATCGGCCCGGCGGACCCCGCCACCTTCAAGGCCCGTCACTACACCCAGGCCCACGAGTCGGAGAAGGACCCCGTCAAGCAGTCCTCCGGGTGGTTCGTCGGGGCCGGCCTGGAGAGCGGTAAGGACCCGGAGCAGGGCCCCCGGTTCATCAACCGCGCCCCGTACAGCTACGGGTGGGACCGCAGCCAGGAAACCTCGGGCGAGGCCGAGGACGTCGACGAGGCCAACCGGGAGCGGGCGAGACAGCCGTATCTCTACTACAAGGCCACTCTCGGCCTCGTCCTGACCGGCCGCCACGGACAGCTGCGGGTCACCGTCCCCGACGGCCTGTACTTCATGCTCCCGTCCGACGCGAACCTGGACGAGTGGTTGGAGCGGACCGCGCCGCCCGCGCTTGCCCAGGGGGAGCTGTCCGGGTCTTCCACATCTGCCCAAGGAGAGCAGCCGGAGTCGCCCACGTCTGCCCAAGGAGAGCAGTCCGGGTCGTCCACATCTGAGCAAGGAGAGCAGTCCGGGTCGCCCACGCCTGCCCAAGGAGAGCAGCCCGAGCCTTCCACGCTCGCCCTGGTCGAAGAGGAGCTGGCGTCCGAACGGCTGGAGACCGTTGGGGACGAGCCCCACATGCCTTCGCAGGCCCCCGCCGAGCGGGTGGCCACGCCGAGCGGGGCCTCGCGGGCGCCGCAGGTGTTGGCGCAGCCGGTGGCGGATCCGGTGCTGCCCGAGCAGTGGCAGCACCGGCAGGCCGAGGCGCAGGGCGCCCAGCTGGAGACCCAGCGATTCGATCCGATGCGAGGGAAGCCACTCGCGGACGGCTGGCTGCCCGGGAACAAGACCAGGATCCGCGCGACCATCCGGCGGGTCCAGGCCGAGGATCTCCGCTGGGTGCGCGATGTGACGCTGCACCTGCCGGTGCGCTTCGGCGAGGGCTTCACGGCGCAGCGGCTGCCGGAGTTCGAGGGCCGCTGGCGCGCCGCGCTGGACGGCTACTTCAACACTGGTCTGCGACTGCCGAGATCGGGCGACCAGTTGCACATCGGTCTGCAGTTGACTCCCGTCTCGGACGACCGGGAGGCCATCGAGCTGAGCATGTCGTCCGACCCCGGGCGGTCGGACCAGCTGCACTTCCGGCTGCGGTCCGAGGACCCGGCGCTCGACCCGGACGAACTCGGGGCGCGGCAGCGCCGCAACGACCTGCTGGGCCTGCACGAGCTGGCGCACTTCGCCGGGCTGCCGGACACCTCCTTGGACCCCGAGTCGGTGTTCCGCGACACCCCCGGGAAGTCCACCGACACCGGCATCATGGCCAGTATCGCCACGGCCCCGGGCACCGGTGTGCCCAGGCGCTACCTGGAGATCATCGAGGACACCATCGACTCCGGTCCCGTCGTGCGGGACCACCCCCTGCCGGAGTTCGACCCGGTCGACCGGACCGAGGTGTTCCAGGCGGTCCTCGCCGAGGCGCTGGCCGTGGTCGACGGGGTCAGGCCGGGTGATGGCCCCGATCTGTCCAGCGTCCAGGAGGTCATGAACCGGTTCCCGGCCGAGGGGCTCGAAGCGGGCCCCGTGGGGCGCGTCGAGGAGATCGCGCCCGAGCTCGGGGACGCGCTGGAGCGTGCGGGCACGTCGAGGAACCTGATCCACCCGAACGTCGTCGATGCCATGGCCCGAAGCCAACGGGAGCTGAAGCGGCAGGCTCAGCGTGCCCTGGTGCAGTACCAGGAGCTGCCTCTGGCGGAGCGGCTCCCGGTCGTCACCGAGGGGACGCCGTCCGCCCGTACGGTGACGATCCGTGACTACGCCGTCGTCCCCACCGTGCACGAGGGCCTGGGCGGGGGCCTTTACCAGGTCACGCACATTCCCACGGGGTTGCGCCGGGGCTTCAGCGGCAGCCGCGAGGAGACGTACCACGAGGTGTTCCTCGGCAGTGTGGCCCGCGACATGCCTGCCGAACTCGAGGGGCTCAAGGTCGGGTTCACCGGTGGCACCGTCGATTTCGCCGACGCTTCCGATGTCGCCGACCGGTTCAGCCTGACCACGGATGTTCCCCCCGGTGTACGTGCCGCCTTCGGCGTCGCCGACGGGACGGGTACGACGTGGTTCTTCACCAAGGAGGGGGTCTACAACGGGCGGACGGTCCGGCTTTCCGACGGGACCGGGTCACTGCACTTCGAGCTGGGGCAGCCCGGGTCCACCGAGCCTCGGTTCCTCGATGGCGCGGGGCAGCGGGACGACACCGTGAGTGCCGTCCCGCTCGGGTCCGGGCGGATCGCCCTGCGGCGAGACGTGGCAGGCCGCCAGCCGCTGGAGCACCGGGTCTACCAGGCGCACGGCGCCCTTCAGGAGACGACCGTCGCCATCCGCCGGCGGAGCGGCGTCCTGACCGGAGAGCACTGGTGGATCGAGCACACGACCGGCACGGCGTCCCGCATCGACGCGACCGGTACCCAGGTGGCCGGCCCGCACGGCTTCGCGACGGTCGGTACGTCTCCCACCGGCGCGCTGCGCCTGACCAGCCAGGAACAGCCCGATGCCGTCCTCTTCGAGCAGGAGCCGCTGGGCGGCGGTCACGTCCTGCATGTCGACCGGGACGAGGCCGGAAAGCTGCGCTGGACCGAGTTCGACCCGG
>NZ_JBSFWK010000086.1:0-11147 GCF_053594815.1 Streptomyces sp. NPDC002577
CTAGGCGTACACCGCGGTGCCGGTGCGCAGAGATCGGAAGCCCCCTCGGGATCATCCCGAGGGGGCTTCCGACGTCAGGCGTCGCCGGGAGGGCTCACGCTGACGTGGAAGAAGAAGGTATGCGGACGCCGTCGAGGGTCTGCTGGTGCATCTGGTCCACGGCCTTCGCGTCCGCCGCGGGACCCAGGGTGACGATCCCGATCACGTGGCTGTCACCTGCGATGTAGCAGCTGGAACCGGTCAGGGGCGCGCTGTCCTTGGTGGAGAGATGTGCGTCGACGGCGGGATGGCCGTCCACCGTGGTCTGCTTGGCGCTGGTGCTGGTGGCTGTCTTGCCGAATTCCTCACTGAAGCCCTGACGGAAGCCCTCGAGACCGATGTTGGCGTTGGCCGCGGTGCCGGGCACGTCGTAGACGGTGAAGATGACGACGGTCCCGTCCGCCTTTTCCACCGAGTACATGCGACCGGTGACGGTCGAGCCGTCGGCAGCGGGCTGCGAGAATTTCTCGACCTCGGGCTTTCCGGGAAGTTTGAATTTGATGCCACTGGGGGCGTCGGTGATCTCCACCCATTTCTCGGCGGGGTCGGCGACGGCCTGCTCCTGATGGCCCTGCGCGGCCGCAGTCGTGGGCGCGGTGGCCGTGTGCGGTGTCGCCTGTGCGGCAAAGGCGCTGGTCGGCAGGAGGACTCCTGCCGCCACCACGGCGGAGGAGGCGGTGAGCATCGCAAAGCGCTGCATCGGTGAGCGACGGGCCATATGAATCACTTCCAATCGGAAAGGGTGGACAGGTTGTCGAAAGATGGGCCGTTTTGATTTGCGGGATTTGTTCGTTGAATTGCTTGTGAGGTTTGTTTGTGGGATTCGGGCTCGTGGGTGTGTGTGAACCCATGTCCCAGTGAAGCCTCGGGGGCAATTCGCGTCATGTCCCTGGATCGCGTGACAGGAGAATTCGGGACTTGTCGGATGGCGGTCTTCCTGATAGCGGGGTCCGGCCGGAGGACCGGGCGCTGTCAGTGGCCGGGCCTACGCTCATGAAGCAGGGGCACACGTGAGGTGCGGCGATGCAGAGGGTGCAGGCGTGGCGATGCTCGGGGCTTCGGTGGCCGGTGGCCGGCGGGCCCGTGCTGGTGTGGGACGGGGGGCGGAGGAGTGAGCTGACGTGGGGGAAGCGGGTGGCGTTCGCCGTCGCGGGCGGCGGTGTCCGGCGGTGCGTCGGGGCGCGGGGCAACGAATGCCCCGTGGGGGCCCGGGTGCCGGGGCGGAGCACGGGGGCGCGGTGTGAGGAGTGCGGGCGGCTGGATCGGGCGCATTCCGTGGCCGCGGACACGCTGCCGGACGATCCCCGGCCGTATGCCGTCTATCTGGCCTGGTTCGGGCCGGGCATGGTCAAGGTGGGGATCACGGCGGACGAGCGGGGCTCCGCGCGGCTGCTCGAGCAGGGCGCGGTGGTGTTCACCTGGCTGGGGCGCGGGCCGCTGATGGCCGCGCGGCGGACGGAGGAGCTGCTGCGTACGGCGCTGGGCGTGCCCGACCGGATTCCGTACGACGCCAAGCGGGCGGTGCGGGCCGCGCTGCCGGAGCCCGGCGCCCGGGCGACGGAGATCGCTCGGCTGCATGCCAGGGCCGTGCTGCTCGAGGGATGGCCGGAGTCCGTGCGGCGGGCGCCGTTCGAAGCGGTCGATCACGCGGGCGTGTTCGGGCTGGAGGGGCTGCCGTCCGCCGTGGGGACCGTGTCCGAGCTCGTCGCCGGCGGTGTGGTGAGCGGTGAGCTGGTGGCTGCCGCCGGGCCCGATCTTCATCTGGCCACCGAGCGCGGCGTGGTCGTACTCGACACACGGCTCATGACCGGGTGGGAACTGACCGGTACGGAGGACGGCGGGGCACTTCGTGAACTCACCGTGCCCGTCAGGGAGTTCCGGGGCGTGCAGGACCGGCTGTTCTGAACGGGGGTGGCCCGGGTCCGCTGCTCCGTACGGACGGCAAGGAGACCGATCCCTTTCGATTCCCCTTCGGGTCCTCTTTGGTTCCCGTCCGGAAAGTGGCTGGACCGTGGGGAGAGCCCGGCGCGACAGTCTGGTCATGACCGACTCATCCGTGGCGCCTGACGCCGTCCCCGGGCCCGCTCCCGAGCCCGCCTTCGAGACCCCGTACTACGCCGTGATCTTCACCTCCGTCCGGACGGAGGGAGACGGCGGTTACGGCGAGACCGCCGCGCGCATGGAGGAGCTGGTCAAGGACGTCCCCGGTTTCCTGGGGATGGACTTGGCGCGAACCCCCGGCGGGCTCGGCATCACCGTCTCGTACTTCCGCGACGAGGACGCGATCAAGGAGTGGCGGAGTGACATGGAACACCGTGCCGCCCAGAAGCGCGGGCGGGAGGAGTGGTACGAGAGTTACACCCTGCACATTGCCAAGGTTGAGCGGAATCATGAGTTCCGGAGGTAGGTTGCGCAGCGCTCACCTCAGCGCTCACCTCCGGACGAGCTGACGCCCGGCCTGCCGCATGCCGCGTGGGACAGCGGTTGCCAGCTGTTCCCTGAGAGCTCCCTGTGTGTTTCTCAGGGAATTCACAGACTCCCGAAAGGGTGCTCTCAGGGCGGCATCCGAAGGTGTCCACCATGACCACGATCTCGCCCCAGGGGCGTACCGAACTGCTGCGGCCGGACGGGAGCCCGGTCCGCGTGCTCGTCGTGGACGACGAGCTGTCGATCACCGAGCTGCTGTCCATGGCCCTGCGTTACGAGGGCTGGCAGATCCGCACCGCGGGCGACGGAACGGGCGCGGTGCAGACCGCGCGCGACTTCCGGCCCGACGCCGTGGTGCTGGACATGATGCTGCCCGACATGGACGGGCTCGCCGTGCTCGGCCGGCTCCGTCGTGAACTTCCCGACGTGCCGGTGCTGTTCCTGACGGCGAAGGACGCCGTCGAGGACCGCATCGCCGGCCTCACGGCGGGCGGCGACGACTACGTCACGAAGCCGTTCAGCCTCGAGGAGGTCGTGGCCCGGCTGCGCGGGCTGATCCGCCGCTCCGGCGCCACCGACCGGCGCAGCGAGTCCATGCTCGTCGTCGGCGACCTGACCCTGGACGAGGACAGCCACGAGGTGACCCGCGCGGGCACCTCCATCCACCTGACCGCCACCGAGTTCGAGCTGCTGCGCTTCCTGATGCGCAATCCGCGCCGGGTGCTCAGCAAGGCACAGATACTGGACCGCGTCTGGTCTTACGACTTCGGCGGCCAGGCCAACGTCGTCGAGCTCTACATCTCGTATCTGCGCAGGAAGATCGACGCCGGACGCGAGCCCATGATCCACACGCGCCGCGGTGCCGGTTATCTGATCAAGCCCGCGGCGTCATGAGCACGGCGCAGCAGCCGCGGTCGCGCAGGCTCAGGGGGAAGCGGAGGCAGCCGCGGTCGCTGCGTACACGGCTCGTCCTCGGGTCGGTCGCGCTGATCGCCGTCGTGTGTGCGGTGATCGGGACGGTGACGACGATAGCTCTGCACAGTTACCTGTACGCCCAGTTGGACAAGCAGGTGCACGATGTCGCGGTCATCTCCGGCAGAGACCCGGGCCCCGACCAGCCGGGCGGGAAGCGGACAGCGCCCGACCAGCAGGAGGAGCCAACCCTGGACTTCCTGGCCGGACCCGTGCGGGGAGGCGCGGTGGGCGCGCTGGTGTTGTCGGACGGCACCGTCACCCGCGCCGCGAAGAGCGACCCGGACAGCGACACCAAGATGACCGATCTCGGCGAGGCACAGAAGGCCGCTCTGCAGTCCGTGCCGCAGGACGGTAAGCGGCACAGCGTCCACATCCCCGGCCTCGGCGAGTACCGGGTCGAATACTCGGAGCCCAACGGCACCCTGGTCGGTCTCCCCGAGACCGACGTCCAGGACACCGTCAGCACCCTCATCGCCGTCGAGGTCAGCGTCACCGCCGCGGGTCTCGTCGCCGCTTCGCTGGCCGGCATAGTCATGGTCGGCGTCGCCCTGCGGCCCCTGCGCCGCGTCGCAGCGACAGCGACCCGCGTCTCCGAACTGCCGCTGCACAGCGGTGAAGTGACGCTCTACGAGCGCGTCCCGGAGGCCGAGGCCGACCCGCGCACCGAGGTCGGCCAGGTGGGTGCCGCGCTCAACCGCATGCTCGACCACGTCCACCAGGCGCTGGACGCGCGGCAGCACAGCGAGATGCGCGTGCGGCAGTTCGTCGCGGACGCCAGTCACGAGTTGCGGACGCCGCTCGCGTCGATCCGCGGATACGCCGAGCTGACCCGCAGAGGGCGCGAGGAGACCGGGCCCGACACGCGGCACGCCCTCGGACGCATCGAGTCCGAGGCGAACCGTATGACGGGGCTCGTCGAGGACCTGCTGCTGCTCGCCCGGCTCGACGCCGGACGCCCGCTCTCGTACGAGAGCACTGATCTCTCACCGCTGGTCGTGGACGCCCTCAGTGACGCGCGCGCGGCCGGGCCGAACCACAAATGGCGCCTGGAACTGCCCGACGAGCCCGCACTCGTGCTGGCCGACGCGCAACGGCTGCAGCAGGTGCTCGTCAACCTCCTCGCCAACGCGCGTACCCACACGCCACCCGGCACGACGGTCACCGCGCGCGTGCGCCGGCAGGGCCCCTGGGTGTGCCTGGACATCGACGACGACGGGCCCGGCATCCCTCCGGAGCTGCTGCCGCACGTCTTCGAACGGTTCGCACGCGGCGACTCGTCGCGCTCGCGTGCCTCCGGCTCCACCGGCCTCGGCCTTGCGATCGTGCAGGCCGTGGCGTCCGCGCACGGCGGCACCGTGACGGTCGACAGCGTGCCCGGACGCACGGTGTTCACCGTCCATTTGCCCGCGTACTACGAATCGGTTCCGTACTCACAGGCAGCCCACAGCCTCACCACACAGGCATAACAGGGCCGCCCGCGAATCTCAGTGTCATGCGAACCGACTCTTCTTCAGGCACCTCCCCCTCCGCGGGTGCCTTGCCGGCCCGGGAGCACATCCCGGCCGGTGAGGGCGGGGTGCCGGTACTTGACGTAGTGATCCCCGTCTACAACGAGGAGAAGGACCTCCAGCCGTGTGTGGAACGGCTGCACGACCACCTCGTCCGCACCTTCCCCTACCGCTTCCGCATCACGATCGCGGACAACGCCTCCACGGACACCACTCCGCAGGTGGCGGCATGGCTGGCATCGACAATGGAGTCGGTCCGGTACTTCCGGCTGGAGCAGAAGGGACGCGGCAGGGCGCTGCGCACCGTCTGGTCCGCCTCGGACGCGCCGATCCTCGCCTATATGGACGTCGACCTGTCGACGGACCTCAACGCCCTCCTCCCGCTCGTCGCCCCGCTGATCTCCGGCCACTCGGACCTGGCGATCGGCTCGCGGCTCGCCCGCACCTCGCGCGTCGTGCGCGGACCCAAGCGGGAGTTCATCAGCCGCGCGTACAACCTCATCCTCCGCGGGTCGCTGCAGGCCCGTTTCTCCGACGCCCAGTGCGGCTTCAAGGCCATACGGCGCGACGTCGCGCAGGTGCTGCTGCCGCTCGTCGAGGACACCGGGTGGTTCTTCGACACCGAGATGCTGGTCCTGGCCGAGCGCGCCGGGCTGCGTATCCACGAGGTGCCGGTCGACTGGGTGGACGACCCGAACTCCACCGTCCACATCGTGAAGACCGCGACGGACGACCTCAAGGGCGTGTGGCGCGTGGGCCGCGCGCTGGCCACCGGTTCGCTGCCGCTGGACCGGATCGCCCGGCCCTTCGGAGACGACCCGCGGGACCGGCAGGTGCCCGGGGTGCCGCGCGGACTGGCCCGCCAGCTGGTCGGCTTCTCCGTGGTGGGCGTCCTGTCCACGCTCTTCTACCTGCTGCTCTACTCGGTCTGCCGCACCTTCTCCGATCCCCAGCTCGCGAACGCGCTGGCGCTGCTGGTGTCCGCGGTCGCCAACACGGCGGCCAACCGGCGGCTCACCTTCGGAGTACGCGGCAAGGACCGCGCCGTCCGCCACCAGGCACAGGGCCTCGTGGTCTTCGGCATCGGCCTCGCCCTGACCAGCGGCTCCCTCGCCGCGCTGGACACCGCGACCGGCAACCCGTCGCACTCCACGGAGCTGGCGGTGCTCATCGCCGCCAACCTCGCCGCGACCGTGCTGCGCTTCCTGCTCTTCCGGGCCTGGGTCTTCCCGGACCGGCGTGACGACACGCCTCCGGTGCCCCAGCCCCCGTACGACCTGTACAAGGTCCCTGCCGGCGTGGGCGTGGACCAGTACCAGTCCTGGGACGCGACCGTGCAGCTGCACGCGGTGCGCCCGCACGACCACGATCCGAGGAACGTCCGATGACGACATCCGACATCCAGCACCCGGGAGGCGTGGACCCCGCCTGGGGCCCGCCGACCGGCCCCCCGCCGCCCGCCGCCGCCACCCTCGCGCAGGCGAGCGTCCAGGCGCCGCCGATGCCGAGCGCGGCACCCGCGTCCGACACCGCGTACGGCACGGCCGCAGCCGGCGAGGGCCGCCCCAAGGACCCGTTCCTGCGGCGCGTCTGGCGCGGCCGCCCCGAGGACCCCAGCTGGGCGCGCCCCGCGTTCCTCGCGCTGCTGCTGGTCACCGGGGTGCTGTACCTGTGGAACCTCAGCGCCTCCGGTTACGCCAACTCCTTCTACTCCGCGGCCGTTCAGGCCGGCAGCCAGAGCTGGAAGGCCTTCTTCTTCGGCTCGCTCGACGCGGGCAACGCCATCACCGTCGACAAGCCCCCGGCCTCCCTGTGGCCGATGGCGCTGTCGGTGCGGATCTTCGGCCTCAGCTCGTGGGCGATCCTCGTGCCCGAGGTGCTGATGGGCGTCGCCACGGTCGGCGTCCTGTACGCGGCCGTACGCCGGCGCTTCAGCGCCGCCGCCGGGCTGATCGCGGGCGCCGTGCTCGCGCTCACCCCGGTCGCCGCGCTGATGTTCCGCTTCAACAACCCGGACGCGCTGCTCGCCCTCCTGATGACCGTCACGGTCTACTGCGTGCTGCGCGGCCTGGAGGACGGCCGCACCAAGTGGCTCGTCTGGGCGGGCGCCGCCGTCGGCTTCGCCTTCCTGACCAAGACCCTGCAGGCGTTCCTGATCCTGCCGGCGCTCGCCGCGCTGTACGCGGTGTGCGCACCGGTGAAGCTCAAGAAGCGCATCGGGCAGCTGCTGCTGTCCGGCCTGGCGATGGTCGTCGCGGGCGGCTGGTGGGTCGCGATCGTCGAGCTGTGGCCCGCGTCCTCGCGGCCGTACATCGGCGGCTCGCAGAACAACTCCTTCCTGGAGCTGACCTTCGGCTACAACGGGCTCGGCCGCATCAACGGCGAGGAGACCGGCAGCGTCGGCGGCGGCGGTGGCGGCGGTGGCACCGGTCAGTGGGGCGAGACCGGCATCGACCGGATGTTCAACTCCGAGATCGGCGGCCAGATCTCCTGGCTGCTGCCGGCCGCGCTGATCCTTCTCGTCGCGGGCATCGCGCTCACCTGGAGGGCGAAGAGGACGGACGCCACCCGCAACGCGTTCCTCGCCTGGGGCGGCTCGCTGCTGATGACCGGCCTGATCTTCAGCTTCATGGCCGGCATCTTCCACCAGTACTACACGGTGGCGCTCGCGCCCTACATCGCGGCGCTGATCGGCATGGGCGCGACGGTGCTGTGGGAGGAGCGCGCCAGGAAGTGGGCGTCGTTCGCCCTGGCGGGCGCGGTGGCGGCGACGGCGATCTGGTCGTACGTCCTGCTGAACCGCACGTCGGACTACCTGCCGTGGCTGAAGTGGTTCGTGCTCATCGGCGGTCTCGTGGCCGCGGGCGGCCTGCTGGTCGCGGCGCGCCTCGGCCGGCAGCTGGCGCTCGCCGCGGTGGGCCTGGGCCTCGTGACGTCGCTCGCCGGACCGACCGCGTACACCCTCAGCACGCTGCAGACGGGCCACACGGGCTCCATCGTCACCGCGGGCCCGGCCGGCGCCAGCATGATGGGCGGCATGGGCGGCGGCCGGGGCGGCGGTCCCGGCGGCATGGGCGGCGGCGGCATGCAGCCGCCCGGCCAGCAGAACGGTCAGACCGGCCAGAACGGCCAGCAGGGTCAGCAGGGTCAGCAGGGTGGCGGCACGGGGCAGTTCCCGGGCGGCGGCCAGCAGGGCGGCGGCATGGGCCAGCCCCCGACCGGCCAGCAGGGCGGTCAGAACGGCCAGACCGGTCAGACCGGTCAGACGCAGGGCCAGGGCCAGCAGCAGGGCGGCATGCCCGGCGGCGGCACCATGGGCGAAGGAGGCATGGGCGGCGGCGGCATGGGCGGCCTGCTCAACGGCGCCGACGTCAGCTCCAAGGCCAAGGCGCTGCTCGAGAAGAACGCGGGTGACTACACCTGGGTCGCCGCGGCCATCGGCTCGCAGAACGCCGCCAGTTACCAGCTCGCCACCGGCGACCCGGTCATGGCGATCGGCGGCTTCAACGGCAGCGACCCGTCCCCGACGCTCGCCCAGTTCAAGCAGTACGTCGAGGACGGGAAGATCCACTACTTCATCGCGGGCGGCATGGGCGGCGGTGGCGGCAACAGCGGCACCGCGTCCCAGATCAGCTCGTGGGTCGAGTCGAACTTCAAGACGGTGACCGTGGGCAGTGCCACCTTCTACGACCTGACCCAGCCGAAGAGCTGATCAGCGTCCGCGCCGCAGTGACAGGTCGGCGATGACGGGGCGGTGGTCCGAGGCGAGTGTCTCGGCCACCGCCCCTTCGCGTACCCGGACGCCGTCGCCGACTGCCACGTAGTCGATGCGCTTGACGGGGTTCTGCGCCGGGAAGCTCAGACCGGCCGGTGCGGAGTCGGTCAGGTTCTCCCACAGCGGGGCCAGCTCGGGGGCGGACGGCTCGGCGTTGAAGTCTCCGAGCAGGACCTGCCGTGGGCAGCGGTCGTGACGGTCGCAGTCCTCGGCCATGATCCGCCGGGTGTCGGCGACCTGGGCGGCACGAACCGACGGGTCGGGCCTGTAGTCGAGATGCGTCACATAGACGTGCACGGGAACGCCCTTGACCCGCAGCACCACTTCGGCGAAGCCGGGGGCCGGCGCGGGCACCGGGTTCGGATCCTGCGTCGACAGCCGCGTGATCTCGTGGTTCTCGGCGTCCGCGATCGCATACCGGGACAGCACCGCGACCCCGTACTCGCGCCGGGGCGCGCCCTCCGCCGGGGGATCCAGGCTGTAAATGGGCGCGAAATACACGTTCATCCCCAGCCGCTGCGCCAGCTCACCGGCGAGATCCCGCCAGCCGCTGCGCGCGCCCCAGTGCATGTCGACCTCCTGCAGGCCGATGACGTCCGCGTCCAGCGCACGCAGCGCCGCCTCCTGGCGGTCGAGATCGAAGACGTTGTCCATGCCCGCACCGGCATGGATGTTGTACGAGACGACGCGCAGCGACACTTCACTGCTGCCGCCGTCGATGGCGTGGGCCGGCGGCGCGGCGAGGGCGCCCAAGAGCCCCGCTGCCAGGGTCAGTTGAACCGTACGACGCGTTGACATGGCCTCTCCAGATGTCCGGAAGCCCGCAGAACGGTACTCCCCAATCGCCTTGTACGGAGCGGAAGTCGGGGCATCACGGCGTACCTCCCCGCACTCGGCGCACCGGCCAACTGCCGCCGCCCGGCACGCCGCTACGTGCGGGGGGACGCGGGCGGGACCCGTCCGGGGGGGCGAAGTACGCGGCAGACCCGCATAGCATCGAGACGTGGCGGACCAGTCGATTCCGGTCCGCCGGGCAGACCCACGAGCTCTCAGGAAGGTGCCGCCATGGTGAGGGCAGCCGAGCGGACCAGGCGTCCGGCGCGGACCAGCGTCTGGCTGGAGGGCAAGGCGCCCCGCGGCGCCACGGGGGCATCCCGGAGCGGTGCGCCGAGAGGGACCGGCCAGCCGTCCGGTCTCGACCGGGACCGCATCATCGCGGCCACGGTCCGGCTGCTCGACGCGGAGGGGCTGCCCAAGTTCTCCATGCGCCGGCTCGCGGCCGAACTCGATGTCACGGCGATGTCGCTCTACTGGTACGTGGACACCAAGGACGACATCCTCGAGCTCGCCCTCGACGCGGCCTTCGGCGGACTACGGCTGCCGGATCCCGAGTCGGGCGCGGACTGGCGCGACCAGCTCCGCGAACTGGCCTCGGGCTACCGTGACTTGCTGGTCCGCCATCCCTGGGTCTCGCCCCTGGCGGGGACGTTCCTCAACATCGGGCCGCACTATCTCGACTTCCTGCTCACGGTGCAGCGCGTCGTCCGCCGGACCGGTCTGCCCGCGGACGCCCTCGGTGGGGCGATGTCGGCGGTCTTCCAGTTCGTGTACGGCTTCGGGACGATCGAGGGCCACTTCGTACGGCGGTGTGCCGCGGCCGGGATGAGCCAGGACGAGTACGTCCGGGAGGCGATGGCCAGTGTCGAGGGGACTCCCGCGCTCGCCGAGCTCGCGCAGGAGTCCGCCGATCTTGTCGCCGCGCGCAGTGGGGTGACGGTCGAGGAGGGGCGGGAGCGGGACTTCGCGTTCGCGCTGGATCTGCTGATCGCGGGGATCGAGGCGAAGGTGCCGGGGCGGATCTAGGCCGCCCCGGTCGGCCAGGGGTACGGCGCCCGCGTGAGTGGCTACTCCGGCGGGGCCAGCCGCGCCGGAAAGCCCCCGGTGGCCACGGGCCCCCACCGCTCCGGAGTGATCCGGATGATGGACTTCCCCTGCTTGATCATCGCCGCGCGGTACTCGTCCCAGTCGGGGTGCTCCCCCGCGATGTTCCGGTAGTACTCGACCAGCGGCTCGACGGAGTCCGGCGTATCGATGACCTCGGCGGTCCCGTCGATCTGGACCCACGGGCCGTTCCACTCATCGCTCAGCACGATGACGCTCACGTGGGTGTCCCGCTTCGCGTTCCGCGTCTTGGCGCGTTCCGGATACGTGGAGACGACGATCCGTCCCGAGTCGTCGACGCCGCACGTGAGGGGCGAGCCCTGGGGGCCGCCGTCGGCCCGCCGGGTCAGGAGGATGGCCCGGTGCCGGGGCCGTACGAAGTCCAGCAGGTCTTCCAGAGACACTTTGGTGTTCGTAGCGATGTTGGGTGCCATAGCGGGCACCCTACGCCGCGGACCCCCCGGCACCGCGCCGTCGATCAC
>NZ_JBSFWK010000087.1:0-10495 GCF_053594815.1 Streptomyces sp. NPDC002577
CCGGGTCGAACTCGGTCCAGCGCAGCTTTCCGGCCTCGTCCCGGTCGACATGCAGGACGTGACCGCCGCCCAGCGGCTCCTGCTCGAAGAGGACGACATCGGGCTGATCCTGGCTGGTCAGGCGCAGCGCGCCGGTGGAAGACGTACCGACCGTCGCGATGCCGTGCGGGCCGGCGGCCGGGGTACTGGTCGCGTCGATGCGGGACGCCGTGCCGGTCGTGTGGTCGATCCACCAGTACTCGCCGGTCGGGACGCCGGCCCGCTGGCGAATGGCGACGGTCGTCTCCTGAAGGGCGCCGTACGCGTGGTAGACCCGGTGCTCCAGCGGCTGGCGGCCTGCCACGTCTCGCCGCAGGGCGATCCGCCCGGACCCGAGCGGGACGGCACTCACGGTGTCGTCCCGCCGCCCCGCGGCATCCAGGAATCGAGGCTCGGTGGTCTCGGGCAGCCCCACCTCGTAGTGCAGTGATCCGGTCCCGTCGGAGAGCCGGACCGTCCGCCCGTTGTAGACGCCCTCCTTGGTGAAGAACCACGTCGTACCCGCCCCGTCGGCGACGCCGAAAGCGGCGTCTACCCCCTCGGGAGTACCCGTGGCCAGAGTGAACCGGCCGGCGACCTGCGAAGCGTCGGCGAAATCGACCGTGCCACCCGCGAACGCGACCTTGATCCCCTCGAGTTCAGCGGGCGCGTCGCGGGCCACACTGCCGAGGAACACCTCGTGGTAGGTCTCCTCCCGGCTGTTGCTGAAGCCCCAACGCAACCCCGTGGGGATGTGCGTGACCTGGTAAAGGCCCTCGCCCAGCCCTTCGCGCGCAGTGGCGACGACGGCGTAGTCACCGATCGTCACCGTACGGGCGGACGACCCCGGAATCCCCTCGGTGACAAAGGGGAGCCGCTCCGCCAAGGGCAGCTCCTGGTACTTCACCAGGGCACGCTGAGCCTGAAGCTTCAGTTGCTTCCGGCCTCGGCCCATCGCGTCCACGACGTTCGGGTGGAGCAGATTCCGGGACCAGCCCGCACGCTCCAGCGCGTCCCCGAGCTCGGGCGCGATCTCCTCGACCCGCCCCACCGGGCGCGCTTCGAATTCCTCCTTCGGGAAGTACTTCCCGAAGTCTCCCTGGATCCGGTCCATGAGCCCTTGGACGCCCGACAGATCGGCACCCTCGCCCGGCCGGACCCCGTCGACCGCAGCCACTGCCTCGGCGAGGACTGCCTGGAACACCTCGGTCCGGTCGACCGGGTCGAACTCCGGCAGGGGGTGGTCCCGCACGACGGGACCGGAGTCGATGGTGCCCTCGATGATCTCCAAGTAACGCCTGGGCACACCGGTGCCGCGGGCCGTGGTGACGCTGGCCATGATGCCGGTGTCGGCGGACTTCTCCGGGGTGTTGCGGAACACCGAGTCCGGGTCGAAGTAGGCGTCCTGCAGGCCGACGTAGTGCGCCAACTCGTGCAGGCCCAGCAGGTCGTTGCGCTGCCGCCGCGCCTGGAGCTCCGCCGGGTCCAGGGCCGGGTCCTCGGACTCCAGCTGGAACTGCAGCTGGTGCGACATCTCGGGCTCGGACGACATGCTCAGCTCGATGGCCTCCCGGTCGTCCGAGACGGGAGTCAACTGCAGACCGATGTGCAACTGGTCGCCCGATCTCGGCAGTCGCAGACCAGTGTTGAAGTAGCCGTCCAGCGCGGCGCGCCAACGGCCCTCGAACTCCGGCAGCCGCTGCGCCGTGAAGCCCTCGCCGAAGCGCACCGGCAGGTGCAGCGTCACATCGCGCACCCAGCGGAGATCCTCGGCCTGGACCCGCCGGACGGTCGCGCGGATCCTGGTCTTGTTCCCGGGCAGCCAGCCGTCCGCGAGTGGCTTCCCTCGCATCGGATCGAATCGCTCGGTCACCAGCTGAGCGCCCTGCGCCTCGGCCCGCCGGTGCTCCCACTGCTCCGGCAGCACCGGATCCGCCACCGGCTGCACCATCTCCTGCGGCGCCCGCGAGGCCCCGCTCGGCACGGCCACCCCGTCGGCGAGGGCAGGCGAAGGCTCGTGAGCCCCGTACCCGCTGATGTCGGACGGTTCGGATACCGACTGCGTCGGCGCGACCTCCGGCGCCGTACGCGGCGGCCTCGCCTGGGCCGTGGTCTCGGCGGCACCGCCCCGCAGCCCCGGCCGAGACACGCCGACGCCCCGCTCCTCGGCCAGAGCCCTGGCCACCGTGACAGCCCGGACGTCCCGGTCCGGCGCGCCCGCGTTCTGATGCAGCTCCTGGGCCACACGCATGATCGCCCAGTACTGCTCCGAGTCCCGCTCCAGCAGCGAACCGCCGCCCTCGGCCACCGTCAGGTCGAACGGGTTGTGCTCCGCCGTGATCCGCGCCGCCTCACGCCACAACTCCCCGCCCGTACGCTCGTCCAGCTTGCCGAACGCCTCCGCGAACCACTGAAGCGCGGCCGACGGTGGCGCTACCTCCCGGGCCTCGATGTGCTCGTACTCGCCTTCGCCGTCGTCCGCGAACGATCGCGACTCGATCTTCAGTCGGGCCCCGGGAAGCAGCAGCACCTCCTCCTCTTCCGGCTTCGCCGAGAACGCTGTGATGTCCCGGCCCCAGTGCCCGGTGAGCTCCGCCTGGACCAGCACGGGATGGGCCGTAGGCAGAGGCGTGAGCCGCATGAAGTGCCTGGCACTGTCATCGTCGCGGCTGAAGCTGGCGAACGCCGGGAAGGAGAACTCGGAGCGGCCGGAGTCGGCCGGGTCGCCATAGCCGGTCCCCGCGAAGAGTTCCTCCGCGGAGCGCTTGCCGCGCCAGACCTCACCGGTTGCGGGCGGCAACTGCTCCAGCGCGTCCAGCAGCATCGCGGAGTGGGCCGCCATCTCCCGCTCGATGGCGGGCAGCAGCCTCTCGGCCACGACGTAGAGGATCTCCGTGTTATGGGCCTTCTCCTCCGGCGTCAGATCCCGGCGGTCTGCGGCGAAGAGCTGCCTGGCGACCGGGTCGGAGGTCAGCACGGGGGTGATGTCCGTGAGCGGCTTACCGAAACGCTCGTCGATAATCCGCCTGATCCGGCTGCGCAGCGCCGACCGGACCTCGGCGGGCCCGAACTTGAGCACGGTGTTCATCAGCGGGGAAGCCGTGCCGGTGTACGCCATCAGGGCGACGAAATGGGGCAGGGCCAGCCGTTCCAGCACCACCTCCGGGGCCATGTCGTGAAGGAGCAACCAGCGCTCGGCAGACGGCTCGACCTCCACCTCCGACAGCTCCAGGTCGCTCAACTCGCCGGCAAGGGAAGCGAACTCGACTCTCCGCTCCGCGGCTTTCTGCACCATCGCCGGCCCAGGCTCGGCGAAAACGCCGTCCTGGATCTTGGACCAGTAGACGGCCTCGTGCGGCAGCAGGCCGTGTTCAGTGACCTGCTCACGCACCTCGTTGAGCTCCAGCCCCGGAATGGACCGGTACATCCGCGCGGCGTCCTCCAACGCGGTCCCGGCCAGCGACGGCACCACGTCCGCCGTCCGCAGACCTGCCAGAACCTCGTAGAGCGAGTGCTCCTGCTGCGGAAGCAGCCACCCGATCAGGGCCAGCGCGAACCCTTCCCCGTCCGCTTCGGAAAGGTTCAGCGTTCGAAGGACATTCCCGAGCTCCGCCGCGTTCTGCGACGCACGCTCGGGAAGCGGCACGGCCGTGGCGCTCTCACGCAGTGCCCGAACGTCCAGGCCCAGCTCCTCCGCACTCGCCCAGTCACCCGAGCCGGCGATCCCGCGCAGCAACGCCGGCAACGCCAGCGGGGAATCGCTGGAGAGCGCCGCCTGGGAGAACGCTGCCATCAACTCCCGTACGTCCAGCTCCATCAGGTCGTCGAGACTGGTCAGCCGGGCTTCCTCCTCGGCCTGATCCACCGGCATCTCATCCGCCGCGAGGAAGACCGCGGTGATCTCCTCCTCGCTGAGGTCGGGATGGGCCTCGGAGAGCACGTAGAAGAGTCGGGCCACAGTTCTCTGGGCCATCTCCCCCGCCCTCGGGTGGCCGGCCGCGTAATCGGCCAGCCTCTCCTCGAAGTCCAGCGCCATCGGGACATAGGCCGGGTCCGTGTACAGCACGCTCAGCAGCCCGGGGCCCTCGGCGAACACCGCCGAGCCGCCCGGAACCGCCTCGGAGACCGGCGCAGGCGCGGCCACCGTCACGGGTACGTCGGACTCCCTCGTCGCGCCGGCCCCGCTGGACTCCCCGGCCAGAAGGTCCGGGGCGCCGCCCAGCAGCCCCTCCCGCACCGCACTGACACCCCACTGCGCTGCGAGCTCCTGCGCCACCGCGACGGCCCGATCGGTCCGGTCCGCCTCGCCCGTGAACTCGTGCAGCACCTGCGCCACACGCATCGTCGCCCAGAACTGCTCCGGGTCCCGCTCCAGCAGCGAGCCGCCGCCCTCGTCGACCGTCAGACGGAACGGGTTGTGCTCCGCCGTGATCCGCGCCGCCTCACCCCACAACTCCCCGGCAGCCCGCTCGTCCAGCTTGCCGAACGTCACCGCGAACCGCTGGAGCTCCGCTGACGGCGGCGCCGCCTCCCGGGCCTCGATCAGTTTGTACGCACGGATGTAGCTCGAGTCCACCTTGTGGGAGACGATCTCCACGCGGGCCCCGGGCAGGAGCAGTACCTCGCGCTCGTACCCATGGACCGAGAAGGCCGAGATGTCCCGGCCCATGTTCCCGGCGAGTTCGGCACGGACCAGGACGGGACGGACCCCCCGCACCTGGTCCGTGTTCATGAACCCACGTGCTTGGTCCTCGCTCCTGCTGAAGCTGGCGAACGCCGGGAACGACATTTCGGAGCCGCTGAGGTCGGAGGAGTCGATCCCTCCGATCCCCGCAACAGAGCCCACGCCCCGCCAGACCACACCCGACGCCGGAGGCAGCTGCCCCAGAGCATCCATCAGCATCGCGGTGTGGACCACCATCTCCTGCTCGATGGCGGGCAGCAGCCTCTCGACCGCGGCGTGGAGCTCCTCCGTCAGCCGCGCCTTCTCCTCGGGCCGGCGGGCGAGCCGAGCGAGCAGCCCTCGGACGCCCTGTCCGTCGGTCAGCGCGGGGCTGAGCTTCCAGTGGTCGCGGAGGTGCTCTTCGATGAGCAGCTTGATCCGGCTGCGCAGTGCCGGCCGTACCTCGGCGGGCCCGGACGTGAGCACGGTGTCCATCAGCGCGAAAGCCGTGCCGGTGTACGCCACCAGGGCGGCGACGTGAGCCGGACTCACCTTCTCCAGCACCTGCGACGCCGTCGTACGGTTCTCCCGCAACCAGCGCTGGGTAGGCGATTCCTCGTACGGATACAGAGGCGGCGTGTCACTCAACGGCACGCCGACGAGGTTTTCGAACTTCTTCCTCTTCCGGTCTACGGTGCCCAGTTGCGCCCTACTGGGCTCGCTGAAACCACCCTCATGGACACCAGTCGTGATCTTGGACCAGTAAAGGGCCTCGTGCGGCAGCATGCCCGCGGTGCCGACCTGCTGACGTACCTCGGCGAGCGACACCCCCGGAATCGACCGGTAGACCAGCGCCGCATCGTCCAACGGGTTCCCCACCAGCGACGGCACCACGTCCGTCGTCTGCAGACCGGCCAGAACCTCGTACAGCGAACGGTCTCCCAGCGGCAGCATCCGCCCGATCACAGCCAGCGCGAAGGCTTCCCCGTCCGCCTCGGGCACGTTCAGCAGCCTGAAGGCGTTCCCGAGCCTGGCGGCCGTCCCCGCCAGCACACCCGACGGCAGCTCCGCACCCTCCAGCACGGCCCGCTGCTCACGCAGCGCCTCCGCATCAAGCCCCAGCCTCTCGGCCTCCGCCCAGTCACCGGACCCGGCGATGCCACGCAGCAACGCCTTCAGCGTCAGAGCGGAGTCCTGGAACAGCACCCCGTTCGCGAAAGCCGTCATCAGCTCCCGCGAACCGCCCCGCTCCAGAAAGCTCTGGAGACGAGACTCCGCGGTCGTTCCACCGACCTCGTCCGCCGGCTCCAGGCCACCGAGGAGGACCTTCGCGATGTCCTCCCGGCGCTCCGCGGGATGGGCATCGGTGAGCACCTCGAGCAGACGCTCCAGACTCTGCCGCGCAGCCGTCCGCGCCGACGGATGACCGGACGCGAACTCACCCAACCGCCGCTCGAACTCCTGCGCCCTCGGCAGGTATCCCGGGTCCGCGTACAGCGCCCCGAGGCCGGGACCCCTGCTCGGCGCCGAGGTGCTCTCCGGCCACACAGAAACTCCGGAAGCGGGCACGGTGGGTTCCTGGGTGGCGTCCGGCTGCACGGTGCGCGAACCACTGGACTCAGCGACCGCAACGTCCGCAGAGCCGCCCAGCAGCCCCGGCCGCCGCGCCGCATCCACGCCACTCTCCGCGGCCAGGGCCTTGGCCACCGCAACCGCCCGCTCATACCGGTCCGGCGCACCCTCGTTCCCATGCAGCAGCACGTGAAGCCCGTCACCCGAGTCCGAGCCCTGGCCGGACCGGCTTTCCTGGTCGTCCGCGGCCGCTGCCGTCCGCCACACGGCGGCCAGCCGGGGGTGCGTGACCTGCTGTCCCGGCCTGTCCAGGCGACCGGCGAGATCCACCAGCCTCGACCGGGCACCCTCGTCGACCGGGGTGATCGCGCCGGTGCCGTCCAGGCGGCGTACCAGCGCGTCCAGATGGGTTCCGGTGATCTGCGTGTCGGGCGCGATGCTCAGAACGTCGCGGGCCAGATCCGCGGCACGGCGTGCGTTCGCCAGGCGCTCGACCGTCACGTGCTCCGGACCGCCGTACACCTCACTGGCCAGCTCGCCCACGTGCCAGACCTGCAGGCCGTCGGCCGCGCCGATCCGGTGGGCCAGCGGCAGCAGATCGTCGTGCCTTACCAGCGAGCCGGAACCGGCGATCTGCTGCAACGCGTTCCGCAGCGCGCTGGGCGGGAGCTCCGGCAGCTCCTCGACAGCCTCGACCAGCTCATAAGCGCGTTCGCCGTCCCCGACAACCTCACGGGAGGTGATGTTCAGGCGCGCCCAGGGCAGCAGCAGCACCTCCTGCTCGTCCTTGGTCGCGGAGAAGGCCGAGATGTCCCGACCCGCGTTCCCGGTGAGCTCGGCGCGGACGAGCACGCGGTGAGAACCCGGCAACGGATCGTTCCTGACGAACAGGAATCTCTCTGCCTCCTCACGGTCCCGGCTGTGGCTGGCGAACATGCCGAAGGAGAGCTCCGAGCCCTCGTAGCCCACCAGGCGTGTGCCACGCCAGACCTCACCCGACACAGGCGGCAACTGCTGCAGCGCGTCCGCCAGCATCGCGGCGTGAGCGGCCATCTCCCGCTCGATGGCGGGGAGCAGCCGCTCGACCACCGCGTGGAACCGCTCACGATGCCGCTCGAGTTGCTCGGGCTCCATTCCCCGGCGAGACACGGCCGTGAGAGCGGCGAACTCCGGGTACTTGCCCAGCACGGGCAGCAGGGTGAGCCCACTACTGAGGTGCTTCTCGATGTGCCATTCGATCTGCTTGCGCAGCACCGAACGAGCCTCGTTCGCATCGGGCTTGAGCAGCGGATTGATCAGCTCGTAGGTCAAGGCGGTGTAGGTCACGAGCGCGGCGAAGTGGGCCGGGGTCAAACGCTCCAGCACCTGTCGCGCCGTCATCCCGTTCACCCGCAGCCAACGCTCCGTCCACGAGTCCTGTTCCGGAGCGTCCGGCAGCGGCTGGTCGACGAGGTCCTTGAAGTCGGCCAGGCGTTCGCGTGTCGTCGATCTCCCGCGCGGGCCGAGCCCGGTGAAGCCCCCGTCCGGGACCGGGGTGAAGATCTTGGACCAGTAAAGGGCCTCGTGCGGCAGCATGCCCGCGGTGCCGACCTGCTGACGTACCTCGGCGAGCGACACCCCCGGAATCGACCGGTAGACCAGCGCCGCATCGTCCAACGGGTTCCCCACCAGCGACGGCACCACGTCCGTCGTCTGCAGACCGGCCAGAACCTCGTACAGCGAACGGTCTCCCAGCGGCAGCATCCGCCCGATCACAGCCAGCGCGAAGGCTTCCCCGTCCGCCTCGGGCACGTTCAGCAGCCTGAAGGCGTTCCCGAGCCTGGCGGCCGTCCCCGCCAGCACACCCGACGGCAGCTCCGCACCCTCCAGCACGGCCCGCTGCTCACGCAGCGCCTCCGCATCAAGCCCCAGCCTCTCGGCCTCCGCCCAGTCACCGGACCCGGCGATGCCACGCAGCAACGCCTTCAGCGTCAGAGCGGAGTCCTGGAACAGCACCCCGTTCGCGAAAGCCGTCATCAGCTCCCGCGAACCGCCCCGCTCCAGAAAGCTCTGGAGACGAGACACCGCGGTCGTTCCACCGACCTCGTCCGCCGGCTCCAGGCCACCGAGGAGGACCTTCGCGATGTCCTCCCGGCGCTCCGCGGGATGGGCATCGGTGAGCACCTCGAGCAGACGCTCCAGACTCTGCCGCGCAGCCGTCCGCGCCGACGGATGACCGGACGCGAACTCACCCAACCGCCGCTCGAACTCCTGCGCCCTCGGCAGGTATCCCGGGTCCGCGTACAGCGCCGCGAAGCCGGGGCCGCTGCTCGGCGCCGAGGTGGTCTCCGGCCACACGGAAACTCCGGGGGCAAGCACGGTGCGTACTTGGGTACCGTCCGGCTGCACGGCCTCGTGACGGACGGCACCCTCCGGGAGCAGGCCCGGCTCTTTCCCGGATGCCGGCTCGGACATCTGCGCCGCCCGGGACGCCGTCGCGTTCGCGCGCGAACCAATGGACTCAGCGACCGCAACGTCCGTGGAGCCGCCCAGCAGCCCCTCCCGCACCGCACTGACACCCCGCCGCGCGGCCAGCTCCTGCGCCACCGCGACGCCCTGGTCGATCCGGTCCGCCTCGCCCGAGAACTCGTGCAGCACCTGCGCCACACGCATCGTCGCCCAGAACCGCTGCGAGTCCCGCTCCAGCAGCGAACCGCCGCCCTCGCCGACCGTCAGACGGAATGGGTTGTGCTCCGCCGTGATCCGCGACGCCTCACGCCACAACTCCGCGGCAGCACGCTCGTCCAGCTTGCCCAGCGCCGTCACGAACCGCTTGAGGCCCGGCAGCATCGACAAGTCGCCACCGGAGCCCGGGCTCTCCCCGGCCCGGTCTTCCTGGTCCTGCGCGCCCGCTGCCGCCCGCCACGCATCGGCCAGCCGGGGGTACGTGACCTGCTGTCCCGAGGTCGCGAGTCGACGGACGAGTTCCACCAGCCTGGACCGAGCGCCGTCGTCGACCGGGGTGATCGCTCCGCTGCCGTCCAGGCGGCGTACCAGCGCGTCCAGGTGCGTTCCGGCGATCTGCGTGTCCGGGCCGATCCTCAGTACGCCGCGGGCCAGATCCGCCGCACGGCGTACGTTCGACAGGCGCTCGACCGTCACGTGCTCCGAACCGCCGTACACCTCACTGGCCAGCGCGCCCAGGTGCCAGACCTGCAGGCCGTCGGCCGCGCCGATCCAGCCGGCCAGCGGCAGCAGATCGTCGCGCTTGACCAGCGAGCCGGAACCGGCGATCTGCTGCAGCGCGTTCCGCAGCGGGGTGAACGGGAGCTCCGGCAACTCCTCGACAGCCTCGATCAGTTCATAGACGCGCCGGTCCTCGTCCTCGCGGACCTCACGGGACGTGATGATCAGGCGCGCCGACGGCAGCAGCAGCACCTCCTCCTCGTCCTCGAGCATGGAGAAGGGCGAGATGTCCCGGCCCCAGTTCCCGGTGAGCTCGGCGTGGATGAGCACGGGGTGGGAATCCGGGCGCGGAGCCTTGCTTTCGAACAGGAACCCGCCCACCGCCTCCTCACGGTCCCGGCTGAAGCTGGCGAACCTGTCGAAGGAGAGCTCCGAGCCGTCGTAGCCCACCAGGCGCGTGCCACGCCAGACCTCGCCGGTCGCAGGCGGCAACTGCTGCAGAGCGTCCGCCAGCATCGCGGCATGGGCCGCCATCTCCCGCTCGATGGCGGGGAGCAGCCACTCGACCACCGTTTGGAACCGCTCACGCTGCCGGGCAAGGTATTCGGGGTCCTCTCCCCCGGAAGGCATGGCTGCCAGAGCACCGAACTCCGGGCGGCGCCACAGCGCGTGCGGCAGGGGGGTCTCGTCGCGGAGGTGCTCCTCGACGAGCCATTCGATCTTGCTGCGCAGCGCCGAACGAGCCTCATCGGGATCGGACTTGAGCAGCGGATTGATCAGCTGGTAGGTCGAGGTGGTGTAGGTCGCGAGCGCGGCGGAATGGGCCGGGGTCAGGCGCTCCAGCACCTGTCGTGCCGTCATCCCGTGCAGCCGCAGCCAACTCTCCAGCCACTCGTCCTGCCACGGTTCCGCGGGCAACGGCTTGTCGACGAGGCGCTCGAACTCGTTCCTTGATTCCTCAACCCGCGATATCCCGTGCGCGTCGAGCCCGGTGAAGCCCCCGTCCTCGGGCGCAGTGAAGACCTTGGACCAGTAGGCGGCCTCGTGCGGCAGCATGCCGTCCACCGCGACCCACTG
>NZ_JBSFWK010000088.1:0-9190 GCF_053594815.1 Streptomyces sp. NPDC002577
GCCGACGTGGGCAGCCTCAACGGCACGTACGTCAACCGGGAGCGGATCGACTCGGTCGTCCTGTCGAACGGCGACGAGGTGCAGATCGGCGCCGTCCGAGCCCGGACGGCGCGCGCCGTGCACACCCGAACGGTGCCTTCGTAAACGTGTGCGTCTACGGCGTGGCCGCCGCCGAGTGCTGCGCGCGGCTCACGTCGTACACACCGGCCACGTTGCGCATCGCGCGCATCAGCCCCGGCAGGTGTGCGGCGTCCGGGAGTTGGAGCGTGTAGGTGTGGCGTACGCGCTGCTGGCTGGGCGGCTCCACGGTCGCCGAGACGATCGCCGCGCCCTCCAGGGCGATGACTTCGGTGAGGTCCGCCAGCAGATGCGGCCGGCCGAAGGATTCTGCGACCAAGGTGACCCGGCACTCCGCCGTGTCGCCCCAGCGCACTCCGACCTCGGTGCGCCCCAGTCCCTTCATCTGCGCCACGGCCGGGCACTCCGCGCGGTGCACGGTGACGGCTCCGCCGCGCACGGCGAAGGCCGTCACCGCGTCCGGTGGTACGGGGGTGCAGCAGCCCGCGAGCCGCGCGGTCGCGCCCGCCTGGTCGACGACCACGTTCGCCGCGGCGGGGCGTACGGCGGGCGCCGCGTCGGCGGCCCGGCGGGGTGCCGCCGTCCGACCCCTCGGGGGCTGAGCCGCGGGCCGGAGCCGGCCGGTGGACATCGCGGGAAGTGCCCCGGCGGCAGACGGATGCGCGGCCAGCCAGCGGCTGATGGCGATCCGGGCGGCGGGTGTGCGGGCGTGGTCGAGCCACTCCCTCGACGGCCCGGACGCCAGGTCCTGGCCCATGAGGAGCTGCACCGTGTCGCCGTCGCGCAGGACCGTACTGAGTGTCGCCAGACGGCCGTTGACGCGGGCTCCGATGCAGGCGTGCGCGTCCTCGCCGTACTGCGCGTACGCCGCGTCCACGCAACTGGCGCCCGCGGGCAGTCCGAGCCTGCCCCCGTCGGGACGGAACACGGTGATCTCGCCGTCCTGGGCGAGGTCCTCGCGGAGCGTCGACCAGAACGTGTCGGGATCCGGGGCCGCCTGCTGCCACTCGAGGAGCCGGGACAGCCAGCCGGGCCGGGTGGGGTCGGCGCGCTCACTCTCGGCACGCTCGCTCTCGGGGCGTTCCCCTTCGGGGCGCTCCCCGTCGGCCGCGTCCTCGGCTGCCGGGGCGTAGGGGTTGCCGAGAGCGATGACGCCGGCCTCGGCCGCCTTGTGCATCTGGTGCGTACGGATCAGGACCTCGGCGACCTCGACGGCCGCGGGGGTCCCGCCGGGCGCGTCCGTTCGCGCCCGGGGCAGGGCGACCGCGGTGTGCAGCGACTGGTAGAGGTTGAACTTCGGCACGGCGATGAAGTCCTTGAACTCCGAGACGACCGGAGTTAAACACGTGTGCAGCTCGCCCAGCACGCCGTAGCAGTCGGCGACCTCGTTCACCAGCACGAGAAGCCGTCCGAAATCGGCGCCGCGCAACTCTCCGCGTTTCCGGCGGACCCGGTACACAGACAGGAAGTGCCGCGGCCTGATGAGGACTTCGGCGGTGATGCCCGCGTCGCGCAGCACGGACCGCACCTCTTCCGCGATGTCCGCGAGCGGGTCGTCACCACGTGCGGCGTTGGCGGCGATGAGATCGCGGGTCTGCTCGTACTCCTCGGGGTGGAGGATCGCGAAGACCAAGTCCTCGAGCTCCGTCTTGAGGGCCTGCACGCCGAGGCGCTCGGCGAGCGGAATGAGCACGTCCCGGGTCACCTTGGCGATCCGCGCCTGTTTCTCGGGCCGCATGACCCCGAGCGTGCGGACGTTGTGCAGCCGGTCGGCGAGCTTGATCGACATGACGCGGACGTCGCTGCCGGTCGCGACGAGCATCTTGCGGAAGGTCTCGGGCTCGGCCGCCGCTCCGTAGTCGACCTTCTCGAGTTTGGTGACGCCGTCGACCAGATAGCGCACCTCCTCGCCGAACTCCGTGCCGACCTGATCGAGCGTCACCTCCGTGTCCTCCACAGTGTCGTGGAGGAGGGACGCGGTCAGGGTCGTCGTCTCGGCGCCGAGTTCCGCGAGGATCAGCGTCACGGCGAGCGGATGCGTGATGTACGGCTCGCCGCTCTTGCGCATCTGTCCGCGGTGCGAGGACTCGGCGAGGACGTACGCCCTGCGCAGCGGCTCGATGTCCGCGTCCGGAAAGTGCGCGCGATGGGCCTCGACCACATGACCGATGGCGTCGGGCAGCCGGTCCCGGGCCGCGGACCCGAGCAGTGCGGCCCGGCCCAGTCTGCGCAGATCGATCCGGGGGCGGCCGCGCCTGCGGTGCATGGGCGTCACTACGCTCGGCGTCGGCTGGTCTGCGGCCTCCGCACTCATGGGCACCTCCGGCTGCGTCGACCGGCGGAGCGGAGGGGGCACCCCGGGACTTCACCCCAGGGGAGTGATCGTTCCCCCGTCCGGGCCGGTGCTTGATGCTACCGAGCCCATCACGCGCCGCTCACCGGCTCTCGCCGAGCGTGAAACGGATCACCCATTCGAGCGAAGAATCAGGGGTACGCCGAGAAGGATCAGGGGCGCGCCGATGCGAGGTGCTCGTCCCGCCACCGGGCGTCGATCTCGCCTTCGGCGACGATCACGGCCGGTCCCGTCATCTCGATCTCGCCGTCCGGACGCTCCGTGATCACCAGGCGCCCGCCCGGCACATCGACGACGTACGTCACCGGGGTGCCGGTGGCCGCCGGGTCGGCGCCGTCCCTGCGGGCCGCGGCGACGGCGACGGCGCACGCGCCGGTGCCGCACGAGCGGGTCTCGCCGGCGCCGCGCTCATGGACGCGCATCGCCACGTGCCGGGGGCCGCGGTCCACGACGAACTCGACGTTCACACCCTCCGGGTAGGCCGATTCCGGGGTGACGGGCGGTGGCGCCCAGAGGGTGCCCGCCTGGTCCAGGTCGTCCACGAAGGCGATCGCGTGCGGGTTTCCCATGTTCACGTTGCGCGCGGGCCAGCTGTGCTCGCCGACGCTCACCGTGACGCTGTTCTCCGGGCCGTCCGGGAACCTGGCCTTGCCCATGCCGACGGTGACGTCCCCCGCGGCGGAGCCGCTGTCGGACACGGCCTTGGCGATGTGCACGCGCTTCACGCCCGCGCGCGTGGCGACCGCGAGATCACCTTCGCCCACATGCCCGGCTCGCTGGAGATAGCGCGCGAACACACGCACGCCGTTGCCGCACATCTCGGCGATCGAGCCGTCCCCGTTGCGGTAGTCCATGAACCACTCCGCCTGCGCCGCCATCTCCCTGGCCTCGGGGTGCGCGGCGGACCGCACGACGTGCAGCAGGCCGTCGCCGCCGATGCCCGCACGGCGGTCGCACAGCGCGGCGACGGCGGCCGGGGACAGGTCGATGGCGTTCTCCGGGTCGGGAACGATCACGAAGTCGTTCTCGGTCCCGTGCCCCTTGAGGAAGGCGATCCGCGAGCTCATTCCTCGATCGTACGGGGTCGCCCGGACACTCCGCGGTGCCGGGCCACGGGCTGAGACCGGGGCCGTGGACTCAGCGGAGCCGGGCCACGCGCCATACGGCGAGCACCACGACGCACACGACCACCACGGCGTATCCGGCGATCACGCGCCAGTCGGGGCGGCGGCCGGAACCCCGCTGAGGCAGCCCCGGCCATGTGTGGCCAACGCGGCGCGCGGCCATCATGGCCCAGCCCGCGGCGCAGGAGCTGATCAGCAGGCCGAGCATGGCGACGACGGCACCCCCGTCGCCGAACTCGAAGGCCAGCGGGAAGGCGAACATCAGGGAGCCGACCGCGGCGAGGCCCACGATGGGCGCGAGCTGCCAGATCCGCAGCCGGCGCTGCGGGCGCAGCTCGACCTCGACCTCGGCCTGCCCGGCGAGTTCGTCCGCTTCGGGGCCGTCGGTGGTCACGCCGTCCGGCGTCACGTCCGGACCGTCGGAGCTCAGTCGGACCTCGTCCTGCGCAGTGTCGTGCCCGCCGCGGCGTGCGGTGTCGTGTTCCCCACCGTGTGCGGTGTCGCGAGGGCCGGCCTCCATCGCCACGCGCCCTCCCAACTTCGGACTCTCTGGTCGATCGAAGGTCGATGATGGCATGGCCTCAGGGGGCCGGACCGCGGCCGGAGCGTCCCGATGCCATCACGTGATCAGGCTGTAACCGGTCGTTCGACCAATGCCAGGGCCTGCTCGGGGAGTTCCGGGAGATCCCCCGCGGCGCCGCTCAGCCAGTGCACGCGCGGGTCGCGACGGAACCACGAGTCCTGGCGGCGCGCGAAGCGCTTGGTGGCGCGTACGGTCTCGCCGCGCGCCTCGTCCTCGGTGCACTCCCCCGCGAGCGCCGCGAGCACCTGCTGGTAGCCGAGCGCGCGGGACGCGGTGCGGCCCTCGCGCAGCCCCTGCGACTCCAGCGCGCGAACCTCGTCGACCAGGCCCGCGTCCCACATACGGTCCACGCGCGTGGTGATGCGCTCGTCGAGCTCGGCCCGTGGCACGTCGACGCCGATCTGGACGGTGTCGTAGACGGAGTCGTGACCTGGGAGGTTGGCGGTGAAGGGCTTTCCGGTGATCTCGATGACCTCGAGGGCGCGCACGATACGGCGGCCGTTGCTGGGCAGGATGGCCCGCGCGGCCTCGGGGTCCGCGGCGGCCAGCCGTGCGTGCAGCGCACCGGACCCGCGCAGCTCCAGCTCTTCCTCCAGCGCGGCCCGTACGGCGGGGTCGGTGCCGGGGAACTCGAGGTTGTCGACGGCCCCGCGGACGTAGAGACCGGATCCGCCGACGAGGACGGGCGTGCGCCCCTCGCCGAGCAGCCGGTCGATCTCCGCGCGCGCGAGCCGCTGGTACTCGGCGACGCTCGCGGTCTCGGTGACGTCCCAGATGTCCAGGAGGTGGTGCGGGACGCCGCCGCGCTCCTCAGCCGTCAGCTTGGCGGTGCCGATGTCCATCCCCCGGTAGAGCTGCATGGAGTCGGCGTTGACGACCTCCCCTCCGAGCCGCTGGGCGAGATGGACACCCAGATCGGACTTTCCTGCCGCGGTGGGCCCGACGACGGCGATGACCCGCGGCGCGGGAGCTGCACTTCTCACCGCCCCAGTCTCGCAAACCGCAGGCCGTTGCCCGAACGAGCTACGTGACGCCACGTATCCGGGGTCGTTGCCTGTTGCGAGGTTCGGCCGCCGGTTTTCAGAGAACCGACGCCCCGGGCGGCGCAATGAGACGCACCGGGCGGCGCGGGATTTCGCTCACACGAGTAGGGTATGGAGTAGTTATGGGCGTTTTTGCACGGTTTCTCCGCAGGTCAAAGGGCAAGGAGGAGGCGTCAACCGCCGAGGCGCCGGCCGAATCGCTGACGGCCGAATCCGGAGCGGAGACGGAGGAGGCGAAGGGCTCGTCCGAGGTCGGCACCAACCCCGTCGACAACACCGACACCGACGCCGAGGCCCAGGAGACAGCGGAGGCAGACGCCGAGAAGAACACGGCGGAGAGCGTGGAGATCCCCAAGCAGCAGTCCGCGGAGGAAGCGGCCGACAACGAGGCCGGCGAGGGCGCCCGTAAGTAACTCTCCGCGAGGAAAGGTGAATCCATGGGCATCCTGGACACGTTGAAGACCAAGCTCGCCCCGGCCAGGGAAAAGGTTTCGGACTTCGCGCAGCACCACGAAGAAAAGATCGACAGAGGTCTGGACAAGGCCGCGAAGATGGTCGACGACAAGACCAAGGGCAAGTACACCGAGAAGATCCACACAGGCACGGACAAGGCCAAGGACGCCTGGGACCGACTTGCCCATAAGGAAGAGACGGAGCGCAAGGAAGCCGCAAGCGACCGCGGTGCCACTCCGCCCCCGCCGCCCCAGGATTCGCCGCCCCCTCCGACTTCCTGAACACAACAGCACAGCACGTCGGCGGACGGCCGTGGAGCAAAGGCTCCCCGGCCGTCCGCCGTTCGTCTGCGCGGTGAACCGGCGGCTACGACCAGGCCGCGACCATGTACCCCACGCCGTACGGCGCGTCCTCGTAGAGCAGGCGGCCGTCAAGGCCGGCGTCCTCGGCCGCGCCCGCGAGCACCTGCCACGGTGCGCGGCCCACCGCCTTCAGTTCGCGGGCGAGTCCCGCATCGAGGGCCTTGAGCGCCGCCACGTCCGCGCTCCCCAGCGCACGCGCGACCTCCGCGTCGAATCCCGCGGCCCGCTCGTCGAGGTATCCCGGGGCCTTGACCGTGCGGCAGGCGCTGGCGTCGCCCATCACGAGCAGCGCGACCCGGCCGGCCTGGACCGCGATCTCCCGCCCGACCTCGGCACACTGCTCCGGCGCGAGGGGTTCCCCCACGCCGAGGCCCTCGATGGGGGCGTCCGACCAGCTCGTACGCTCCAGCAGCCAGGCAGCGACCGCGAGCGAGTACGGAAGCTCCCGCTCCGGCGCCTCGCGCGCCGGACGTCCCAGGCGCACGCCGACATCCACGCCGAAGCCGCGGAACGACCCCCGCGCCCCTTCGGGGTGCACTCCGCGTCCGCTCTGTTCGGCGGGTCCCACGACGACCAGCAGATCGGGACGGGCGGCGGCGAGCACCCCGAGGGCGTCCGTACACGCTGTGCGCGCGGCATCCAGCTCGGGGGCGGCGCCGGCGGCGACCTCGGGTACGAGTATCGGGGGGCAGGGGCAGACTGCGGCGGCAACGAGCATGATCGGCAGACTACTGCTGCGGCGCTCAGTGCGCGGAGCAGCCTCCCGTGGCGGCCGGCAGCGGCGCCGGCACGCCCACCTTCGGCAGCCCCAGCAGCACGCCCGCCGGCTTCGCGGCCTCGGCGGCGTTGCGCTTCTCCCAGGCGTCGCCCGCACGGGTGCGGCGGACGTTCAGCACCTCGCCCTCGGCGAGAAGGTGGTGCGGGGCCGCGTACGTGATCTCGACCGTGACCACGTCACCGGGGCGCACCTCCTCCTCCGGCTTGGTGAAGTGCACCAGGCGGTTGTCGGGGGCGCGGCCGGAGAGGCGGTGCGTCGCGCCGTCCTTGCGGCCCTCGCCCTCGGCGACCATCAGCTCGAGCGTGCGGCCGACCTGCTTCTTGTTCTCCTCCCAGGAGATCTCCTCCTGGAGGGCGACCAGCCGCTCGTAGCGCGCCTGCACGACCTCCTTGGGGATCTGCCCGTCCATGGTCGCGGCCGGCGTGCCGGGGCGCTTGGAGTACTGGAAGGTGAAGGCCTGGGCGAAGCGGGCCTCGCGGACGGCGTGCAGGGTCTGCTCGAAGTCCTCCTCGCTCTCGCCGGGGAAGCCCACGATGATGTCGGTGGTGATCGCCGCGTGCGGGATGGCGGCCCGCACCTTCTCGATGATGCCCAGGTACCGCTCCTGGCGGTACGAGCGGCGCATGGCCTTCAGGACCGTGTCCGAGCCGGACTGCAGCGGCATGTGGAGCTGCGGCATGACGTTCGGCGTCTCGGCCATCGCGGCGATCACGTCGTCCGTGAAGTCACGCGGGTGCGGCGAGGTGAAACGGACGCGCTCCAGGCCCTCGACCTTCCCGCAGGCGCGCAGCAGCTTGCTGAAGGCCTCGCGGTCGCCTATGTCGGACCCGTAGGCGTTGACGTTCTGGCCGAGCAGCGTGATCTCCGAGACGCCCTCGGCGACCAGCGCCTCGACCTCGGCGAGGATGTCGCCGGGCCGACGGTCCTTCTCCTTGCCGCGCAGCGCCGGGACGATACAGAACGTGCAGGTGTTGTTGCAGCCCACGGAGATGGAGACCCACGCGGCGTACGCGCTCTCGCGGCGGGTCGGCAGCGTCGACGGGAACGCCTCCAGCGACTCGGCGATCTCGACCTGCGCCTCTTCCTGGATGCGGGCGCGCTCCAGCAGCACGGGCAGCTTGCCGATGTTGTGCGTGCCGAAGACGACGTCGACCCAGGGCGCCTTCTTGACGATGGTGTCGCGGTCCTTCTGCGCGAGGCAGCCGCCGACCGCGATCTGCATGCCGGGCCGGGACGCCTTCTTCGGCGCGAGGCGGCCGAGGTTGCCGTACAGCCGGTTGTCGGCGTTCTCGCGTACGGCGCAGGTGTTGAAGACGACGACGTCGGCGTCCCCGTCCGATCCCTCGGGGGCGCGCACATAGCCGGCCTCTTCGAGCAGCCCGGACAATCGCTCGGAGTCGTGGACGTTCATCTGGCACCCGTAGGTGCGGATCTCGTAGCTTCGAGTAACGCCCACTTCGTCCACTGCTCCGGCCCGGTCCCTGCTGCTGGTCATGTCTCAAGGGTAAGGGCGCGCCGGCAGCACCCACTCCATGGCCAGTCGCGGTGCCCCTAGCATCCACCACAGCCGCCACCGCGATGCATGAAGAAGCCCCCCGCGACGCGGCTGTCTGCCGCTTCGCGGCCACGGGCGAGCGGCCCGCCACGGACACCTACTGCTCCTGACCAGTCGTCCCCGTCTGCGGGACGACGCAGCTCGTGGACGGCTTGCCGGTGGGCCAGGCGAGGGCCTCGAAGCGGACGCCCTTGTCGTCGGGGTCGAGGGTGACGATGGCGACCGCCTTGTTGTAGGGGTTGCCCTTGTTGTCCAGGCAGAGCGGGCCTGTGACGCCGTAGATCCCACGGTCGCTGTCCGTGAGAGGGCCCTGATCACTGACCTGTCCCAGCGAGGGGATCGCCACGTCCTGGACCGCGGCCGCCCCCTTGATCTGCTTCACGGCGGCGTACACCGGCGACGTGAAGGTCGCGTTGCTCCTGGTAGGTGAAGATGGCCGGGTGGTTGACCGGCAGCCTCGTCTCGTAGGCAGTGAAGCGCTTCAGCACGTCCTCGGCGGTCTCGGGGGACCCGCCCCGCAGCTCCACCACGACCGGATCCGGGCGCCGCCCCAGCACTCTGCCCCGACCCCACCAGGACCCCGCCCCGACCAGCCGGCCCACCGCTTCCGCGAGGATCCCGGCCGCCCCCGACCACATGGGCGCCATCACTCTCTCCTGCCCACCACCGAACGCACTTGCTGCAACATGGTGGTGGAACTTACAGCCCTCGGGCAGGTGAGCTTCGGTCAATTCCCCTGACTCGCACGCAGATTGACCACCCCGTGCTAGGGCGCGTATCGAGTCGTGATCAATGGGTGGTCCGGGTGAGGTCTTTGAGCCAGATCATCGAGGCGCGCAGGTGGAGTCCGGCGAGATAGCT
>NZ_JBSFWK010000089.1:0-7704 GCF_053594815.1 Streptomyces sp. NPDC002577
TGCGGTGTAGTCCTAGACAGCTCCACCACACCGGAGGTCTTCGCCATGATCAAGCCCAGCGACCGTTAACAACGCTCGTGATCAATACACCTAGGCGGCGCCCCGGGGTGCGGGGGCGCTCGGCGTAGGTACGTGGGGCGAGGGGGCGGCGGAGAGGTGTGCGGGGCCGGGAATACCTCCGGCCCCCGCACCGTTTGGCAGGTGTAGTTGAATCGTCAACCACCTGCGAAGGATGATCAGCCATGCAGTTCGGCATCTTCAGCGTCGGCGACGTCACCCCCGACCCGACCACCGGCCGGACACCGACCGAGCACGAGCGCATCAAGGCGATGGTCGCCATCGCGCTCAAGGCGGAAGAGGTCGGACTCGACGTCTTCGCGACCGGCGAGCACCACAACCCGCCGTTCGTCCCGTCGTCCCCGACGACCATGCTCGGCTACATCGCCGCCCGCACGGAAAGGCTGATCCTCTCCACCTCCACGACCCTGATCACCACCAACGACCCGGTGAAGATCGCCGAGGACTTCGCGATGCTCCAGCATCTGGCGGAGGGCCGCGTCGACGTGATGATGGGCCGCGGCAACACCGGCCCCGTCTACCCGTGGTTCGGCCAGGACATCCGCCAGGGCATCAACCTCGCCATCGAGAACTACGCGCTACTGCACCGCCTGTGGCGCGAGGACGTGGTGACCTGGGAGGGCAAGTTCCGTACGCCGCTGCAGTCCTTCACCTCGACGCCGCGGCCGCTCGACGGGGTCCCGCCGTTCGTCTGGCACGGCTCCATCCGGTCCCCGGAGATCGCGGAACAGGCCGCGTACTACGGCGACGGCTTCTTCCACAACAACATCTTCTGGCCGAAGGAGCACACCCAGAAGATGGTCGAGCTCTACCGCACGCGGTACGCGCACTACGGCCACGGCACCCCCGAGCAGGCCATCGTCGGTCTCGGCGGCCAGGTGTTCATGCGGAAGAACTCGCAGGACGCGGTGCGCGAGTTCCGGCCGTACTTCGACAACGCGCCGGTGTACGGGCACGGGCCTTCGCTCGAGGACTTCAGCGAGCAGACCCCGCTGACCGTGGGCTCCCCGCAGCAGGTCATCGAGCGGACGCTGTCCTTCCGCGACTACGTCGGCGACTACCAGCGCCAGCTGTTCCTGATGGACCACGCAGGGCTGCCGCTGAAGACCGTCCTCGAGCAGCTCGACATGCTCGGCGAGGAGGTCGTGCCGGTGCTGCGCAAGGAGTTCGCCAAGGGCCGCCCGGCCGGCGTGCCGGACGCGCCGACGCACCAGTCCCTGCTCGCCAAGACCCAGCAGGACGACCGGCAGAAGACCGAGGAGGTGACGAAGGCATGAAGCTCGTCGTCGTATCGGCCGGACTGAGCGTCCCGTCGTCCACCCGGCTGCTGGCCGACCGGCTGGCGGCCGCGACCGCGGAACGGCTCCCGGCGGACACGGAGACCCAGGTCGTCGAAGTGCGCGACCTGGCCGTGGAGATCGCGAACAACTTCGTCACCGGCTTCCCCGGCCCGGCGCTGAGCCGCGCCATCGACGCGGTGACGGGCGCGGACGGACTGATCGTCGTCACGCCCGTCTTCACCGCGTCCTACAGCGGCCTGTTCAAGTCGTTCTTCGACGTGATCGACAAGGACGCGCTGGCCGGAAAGCCGGTCCTGATCGCGGCGACCGGCGGCACAGCCCGCCACTCGCTCGTCCTGGAGCATGCGCTGCGCCCGCTGTTCGCGTATCTGCGGGCGGTCGTCGTACCGACGGCGGTGTACGCCGCGTCCGAGGACTGGGGAGCGGACGGCCTCGCGGCCCGCATCGAACGGGCGGGAGCGGAGCTGGCGGGGCTGGCGGGGGCAGTGGGGCGGTCAGTGGAGCCGGTGGAGCCGGTGACGCAGGTGGGGTCGGCGGAGTCGGCGGAGTCGGTGCCTGCGGCCCGCAGGCCCGCACGCGAGATCGACGGCGAGCCGCTGGAAGTGATCCCCTTCGAGCAGCAGCTGGCGGCCCTTCGGGCCATGTGAGAGGGCATCCGTCGCGGCCCCGGCACTCCGCTGCCGGGGCCGCGAAAGCGCTGGTCAGCGCCCCGACGCCGAAGGGGCGAGCCACGCCACCCAGCCATGGGTGCCCGGCAGCACGTGCCGGGTCCAGCCGTGGGCGTACCGCGGAGCCCGGTGGCCGGCGGTGAGCGCGGCGGTCGGCTGCCGAGCTGCCTGGTGCAGGAGCTCCCGGGTGGTGACGGACCGGTTGTTGCCGCCGGCCTCCGCGGAGGCGCAGCCCGCGTCGTAGGCCACCGGGAGCGCTCGCGGGCCTGTGACCAGGCACGGGGCGTGCAGTCCGAGGGCGCCCAGGTCGTCGGCGGCCGCCTGGTAGCGGTGGTCGACGGCGGCCGCGTCCGCCGTCAGACGCTCGAGCACGACGTACTGGGAGCCGAGTTGCGCCGCGACGGCCAGTGCGACGACGGCCGCGAGAAGTGTCCGGGCGCGCGCGGCCCGGAGGAGCAGTGCCGCGACGGGGATGGCGAGCAGCGCGTACGTCGGCAGCAGGAAGCGCGGGGCGAAGTAGCCGAGCAGCAGGAGATAGGGCACGGCGAGCGAGGCGGCGCAGGCCACGGGGACGGTGGTGACCGCGAACGGACGGGCCGTGCCGGCGAGGGCCGGCGCGTCGGTGCCGCCCTGTCGGCGGCGGCGGTCTACGAACGCGAGTACAAGGGCCGCTGCCGTGAGCAGGGGCAGCGCCAGCCACCAGACGGTCAGCTCGGGATGGCTGAGTTGGACCGTGCAGGGCCGGCACAGCTCGGGTCCGTTGAGGGCGCGCCAAGCGGTGCCGAGGTTGAGGTGCGGGCTCATCCCGCCCTCGGTGGCACCGGAGACGCGCAGCCGCTGCGGGATTCCGCCGAACCGGACGTATGCCTCGACCACCCACTGCGCCCCGCCCGCGGCGAGCCCGCCGAGCAGCCAGGGGAGCGCGCGACGCCGGTCGCGTACGAGGACGGCGGTGCCGATGAGGGGGATGGCGAGCCAGCCGGCGTCCGGCAGGCGGACGAGGGCGGTGGCGGCCAGGCAAACGGCCGTCCACCAGGGCGCATACCGCTGCCCGGGCATCCCTGTCCGGCCGGGCATCTCCGTCCGGCCGGGCATCCCCGTCCGGTCGGCTGTCCGCGTCGGCATCCGCAGGAACCAGCCCGTCGTGGCGACCGCGCCCAGGGCCACCCACAGGTTGGGCATGGCCTGCGGACCGTACAGCTGGGTGGGCCACAGGCCCGCGAACAGCAGCGCGGCGAGTGCCGTCGTGCCGCGCCCGACGAGGGGCCGCCAGACCCGGAACGCGCCGTACAGCGCCGCCGCCGACAGCAGCGCGAGCACGATCCGCAGGACGAGGGGGTCGGAGGTGACGGCGAGCACGGGGGCCACGAGCATGCTCGTGCCGCGCGAGCGCGGGGCGCTGAAGTACGCGGAGGGGGTGCGCGGGTCCACCTGCGAGACGTACACGGTCTCGTCCCAGCCGAGGGCGTGACCGATGTGCGGGACGACGGCGATGAGCTGGACGGCGGCGTACGCGAGAGCGACGAGGCCGAGCCAGGGGACGGGCCGGTGCCGGAGCGCGGAGGCGAACCGCAGACGGCTCCTTCCGCCCGCCCGGCCCGTCGGGTCGGCGGCTGTTCCGCCCTGATCCGCGGGAGGTGTGACGGTCGGCCGGCCTGCGGGGGGCGTGACGGTCGGCTGATCTGCGGGGGGAACGATGGTTGCGGTCCGGCCGGCGGGGTGGGCGTGGTCGGCGTTCTCGCTCGCGGTGGGACCGGTGCTCGTGTCGCCGCCGGCCTCCGTGGCCCTCATCCTGACGTGCCCCGTTTTCATACAGCCCCTCTCCGCAGCGTCGGCCGCACTTCGGCACGGCACACCCTTGCCTGCGCAGGTAAGCCGGCACGCCGGTCGCGGTGAGAGCCCGGTAAGAAGGGGATGGCTGGAGCGCTCGTCAGGACGCATCGGCCGGTGATCTTGGCACACTGGGCCCGTGCCACATACCGCGACCGAACATGTGCCCGAGTCGACGCCCGAGCCCGAGCCCGCGCGTCCCACCGTGCTGCTCGCCGAGGACGACCGCGCCATCCGGCATGCCCTCGAGCGGGCGCTGACACTGGAGGGGTACGAGGTCACCGCGGTCGCCGACGGCGTCGAGGCGCTCGCCCAGGCACATCGCGGTCAGCCGGACGTCCTCGTACTGGACGTGATGATGCCCGGCATCGACGGCCTCCAGGTGTGCCGCGTGCTCCGCGCGGAGGGCGACCGTACGCCGATCCTGATGCTGACCGCGCGCGTGGAGACGGCGGACCGCATCGCCGGCCTGGATGCGGGCGCCGACGACTACGTGGTCAAGCCCTTCGACGTGGACGAGGTCTTTGCACGGCTGCGGGCCCTGCTGCGCCGCATCGGAACCGGCACGCCCCCGTCCGAGGAGTGGTCCGATCCGTCCGGGGAGTGGTCCCAGCCCCTCGCACCCGACGGCCGGCGCATAGCCGAGGCCGTCGCCCGCGCCCACGACGGCCAGATCGTGACGGCGGGCGACCTGCGTATCGACCCGCTGGCCCGGCGCGCCTGGCGCGGCACGCGGGAGCTCGAGCTGACGAGGACCGAGTTCGACCTGCTGGAACTGCTCGCCCGCAACACGGGCATCGTCCTCGACCACTCGACGATCTACGACCGCATCTGGGGCTACGACTTCGGCCCCGGCTCCAAGAATCTCGCCGTGTACGTCGGATACCTGCGGCGCAAGATGGACGAACCGGGGCGGCCTGCGTTGATCCACACGGTGCGGGGGGTCGGCTACGTTCTCCGAGAGGACTGAGATGCTCCCCGGCGGCCGGCCGCCGTTCTCCCTGCGTACCACCTTCGCGGTGTCGTTCGCGGCTGTGGCCGCGGCCGTGACGGTGCTCATCGGCTTCCTCAGCTACGACGCGGCGGCCCGGCTGGTCCGCGTCGACCAGCAGGCGGTGTTCGCGGAGGTCGTGACCGATCTGCGAGAGCAGGTGCAGGAGCGCACACTCGCGCCGGAGGACTTCACCTCCGGGGACCCGGACCACGACGGCCCCCGCGACGACCTGATCCGCCCCACGCGCACCGACGTCCAGGTGCTCGGGCCGGGCGGGCACGTCGTGGACAAGGGCAGCCCGACGCTGCCCGTCGGCGGGGACGACCGGAGCACCGCCGACGCCCGGGCGGCGGGCACGAAGGCGGTGCACGACCAGGTGGAGGTCGGCGGGGACCAGTACCGGGTCGCGACGGTCGCGCTCGGTGGCGGCCGGGGCGCCGTGCAGGTCGCGCAGGAGTTCAGCGACACGGAGGACCTGCTCACGGAGCTGCAGAAACGCACGATCGTGCTGGTCGCCGCGATCGTCGTGGCCGCCGGGCTGTTCGGCTGGTGGCTGGCCCGGCGGATCACCGGCCGCCTCGTACGGCTGACCGACGTCGCCGAGGGCGTGGCGCGCACCGGGCGCCTCGACACCCAGGTGCCGGTCGCCGGGCGGGACGAGGTGGGCCGGCTCGGCCGCGCCTTCGACCGCATGCTGGGGCGGCTCGCGCAGTCCGTCGACGACCAGCGGCGCCTCGTCCAGGACGCGGGCCACGAACTCCGTACGCCGCTCACATCGCTGCGTACGAACATCTCGCTGCTGCGCCGTATCGACGAGCTGCCGCCGGCCGCCCGCAAGGAGCTCGTCGCGGACCTGGCGGAGGAGTCCCGCGAGCTGACGGACCTGGTCAACGAGCTGGTGGACCTCGCCGCCGGCCAGCAGGACGACGAGCCGGTGGTGGAGGTGGCGCTCGGCGAGGTCGCGGAGGACGTCGCGGGGGCGGCCCGCCGCCGTACGGGCCGGGCCGTCACCGTGCAGGTGTCCGGCGGCGACATGGCGCGCACGGTCGTCGAGGGGCGGCCCGCCGCTCTCCAGCGGGCGGTCTCCAATCTCGTGGAGAACGCCGCCAAGTTCGACCCCGGAGGCACGGCTCCCATCGAGATCGTCGTCACCGGGGCAGGGGCAGGAGTGGTGGTGGAGGCGGCGGGGACCGCCCGCGTCGAAGTACGCGACCGGGGTCCCGGAATCGCCGAGGAGCACCTGCCCCGCGTCTTCGACCGCTTCTACCGCGCTCCCGACGCCCGGGGCCTGCCCGGCTCCGGCCTCGGCCTGTCGATCGTCCGCGAGGTGGCCGCGTCCCACGGCGGCATCCCGTTCGCCCGGCGCCGGCCGGGGGGTGGGGCGGTGATCGGGTTCACGGTGGGGGAACAGGGTCAGCGCGCTGAGTAAGTCCCGCTCGATGTGACCGGGGCGACGAGGCGCCGCCGAAAACGGGTTGCTGCGGCGAGCGCGATTGGCCGACGATGCGGCCGATGGGCGAATCGAAGATGCACGCAGACGAGGTCGAGACCGACGTGGCGCTCGTACAGCGCCTGGTCGGGGGCCAGTTCCCGCAGTGGGCCGGTCTACCGGTCGAGCCGGTCCCCTCGTACGGGACCGATCACGACGTCTACCGGCTCGGCGACCGCCTTGCCGCTCGGCTGCCGCGCATCGGCTGGGCCACCAAGCAGGCGGCGAAGGAGGCGGAGTGGCTGCCCCGGCTCGCCCCGCACGTGCCGCTCGCCCTGCCGGTGCAGCTGGCGATGGGGCGTCCGGCGGAGGGCTATCCGTTCGACTGGTCGGTGTACGAATGGCTGCCCGGCGAGAACGCGGCCGGCACGCTGGACGACCTGGACCAGGCCGCAGCCGATCTCGCCGCCTTTGTAAGGGCCTTGCGCCAGATCGACACGACGGGAGCCCGTCCGCGTTCCCCCGGCGGCCGAGGCGGACCGCTCGCGGAACACGACGAACTGGTCCGTCGCTCGATCGCAGAGCTGGGGGATCGGATCGACGGCGACGCCGCCCGCCGCTCCTGGGAGGAGTCGCTGAGCGCCGGGCCCTGGGACGGTGAAGAGGTCTGGCTGCACGGCGACTTGCTGCCGGGCAACCTGCTCGTCGTCGACGGCCGACTGTCAGCGGTGATCGACTTCGGCTGCCTCACCGTGGGCGACCCGGCGTGCGACCTGCTCCCCGCATGGAACGTCTTCACCGGCGACAGCCGCCGCCGCTTCCGCGCCGAACTGGACGTCGACGACGCGTCCTGGCTACGCGGCCGCGGCTGGGCCTTCTACCAGGCCGTGATCGCGCTGCCGTACTACTGGGAAACGAACCCCGGGATGATCCGCCAGGCATCGCACGCGGTGGCGGAGATCCTGGCCGACGGTTCGCCGTGAGCACCCTGCGCTGATCACGCCGCGGGCGTGCCGAGCCTGCCGGACTTTATGCCGAGGAGGAGGTGGGCGAGGGGGGCTGGGGTGGTGGTGAGGCGGGTGGCGGGGGTGTCGCTTTCGCGGATGTAGATCAACCGGGGTTCGGTGGCAGCCAGTTCCACACAGGTATTGCCGTCGCCTCCCTCGGAGAAGGAGGACTTCTGCCAGTGGAGGGCGTGGGTCATGCCTTGGGCCTCACAGTTCCTTGGCGACTCGGTGGATGAAGTCCCGTGACGACACGGGGTCGAGAGCTGCTTTCTCCACCTTACGAAAGAGCTTTCGAAACCGGTCTAGGGCGCGTATCGAGTCGTGATCAATGGGTGGTCCGGGTGAGGTCTTTGAGCCAGATCATCGAGGCGCGCAGGTGGAGTCCGGCGAGATAGCT
>NZ_JBSFWK010000090.1:0-6859 GCF_053594815.1 Streptomyces sp. NPDC002577
TGCTGCTTCTCTACCGCGCGCTCGGAGCCGGCATGCGTCGCCTCCTGGATACGGCGCTGCAGGTCCGCGAGCTTCCCCGCGGTCGTGTGGATGTCAGTCTCCTGTGGCTTCTGCGCCACCTGTGACTCTGCCGGCTCGGACATCGGGATGAGGCTCCCTGCCTGCTCAAATGGACGTGTGGGCTGGCTACTGCCTCGTAGCGTATCGGCGTGGCTACCGATCGGCGGTGCGGTGTTTCCCACACCTAGTGTGGCTTGCATGACGCCGTCAGATGCTCCAGACAACCGCTGGTCCGACCTCGACCGGCCGCCCCTCAACGCCGCCTCCCTGCGCCGCGTACTGGTGCGGCCCGGCGGGCTGTGGACCTCCCTCGACGTGGTCGCCTCGACCGGCTCCACCAACACCGACCTCGCGGCGCGGGCCGACGCCCTGGAGGAGGGCGCCGTGCTCGTGGCCGAGGAGCAGAGCTCGGGGCGCGGACGGCTCGACCGCCAGTGGACCGCGCCCGCGCGTTCGGGACTCTTCTTCTCCGTACTCCTCAAGCCCGCTGAGGTGCCCGTGGAGCGGTGGGGCTGGCTGCCGCTGCTCGCCGGGGTCGCCACGGCGACCGCCGTGTCCCGCGCCGCCGGCGTCGACACGGCGCTCAAATGGCCCAACGACCTGCTCGTCACCGTCGGCGGCGAGGAACGCAAGACCGGCGGCATCCTCGCCGAGCGGGCCGGTGCGGACGGGGTCGTCATCGGCATCGGCATCAACGTGACGCTTCGCTCCGGCGAGCTCCCGGTGCCGACCGCCGGCTCCCTCGCGCTCGCGGGCGCCGCCTCCACCGACCGTGATCCGCTGCTGCGCGCGGTGCTGCGTTCGCTCGAGCGGTGGTACGGCGACTGGCGCGCGGCGGGCGGCGACCCGGTCGCGTGCCGACTGCAGGAGACGTACGCGGCCGGGTGCGCGACGCTCGGCCGCCGGGTGCGCGCCGAGCTGCCCGGCGACCGGACGATCAGCGGTGAGGCGGTCGCGATCGACGGCGACGGCCGCCTCGTCCTCGCCACGGAGGACGGGGTGCAGCAGCCGGTGGGCGCGGGCGACATCGTGCATCTGCGGCCGGCGTAGCCGCGGGTCGGGCGGGGCTCGGAGTGGGCTCAGGGCGCCTCCGTCATGACGGCGCCGCCGCGGGCCGGCCGGGCCGAGCGGGTGGGCGGGGGCCCGGGCAGGGGCGGAGACTCGGAAGTGCGGGAAGGCTTCGGAGTGAGCTGGGGCACACCTGCCGTACTGTGTCTTCAGTGTCTTCCCGGGGACCGTGACATCGGCGGCTCCACCGCGCGGCCCGGGGCCCCGGCCGGAAAGGCAGGTCGGACGATGCGCCCGGTACGCCCCCGTGAGGTAGATCTCAGTAAAGTTGGGGCCGGTCGTATTGACCGCGGCAGATCGGAAGGGCAGCAGGCGTGAGCGTCGACGACACGGGCTCGGGCGCGGGCGCACACCCCGCCCCCGACGGCGAGCCCGGCCGTATCGCCGGGGGCGCTGCCGCGGACCGGGCCGCGGATCCTTCGGCAGGGCCGGACAGGGATCGCTGGCCGCTGGACCCGGGGCTCGAGCGGGCCGCCGGCTCAGTGGACGTTCCCGGCACCGAGCAGGGTCCCGGCGCGGACCGGCGTGACGGCTCCGACCGGGATTCCGACCGGGATTCCGGACAGGGTGCGGGGCCCGCCTCCGGCATTGCCCCCGCCACCTCAGGACCGGCTTCTGTCCGTGTCCCGGAGCGTGCCCCGGATCGTGAGCGCGCTCCGGATCGTGACGCCGCCCATCGCGGACCCGACCGGGTCGACGGGCGGTCCGGAGCGGCCGGCCGTGGTGAACGCGGTGAGGACCCGCTCGCCCTCCGGCTCGAGGGGCTCATCCTCGGAGCCGAACGCCGTTACACGCCCTTCCAGGCGGCGCGCAGCGCAGGCGTGTCCATGGAGCTGGCATCCCGCTTCTGGCGCGCGATGGGCTTCGCCGACATAGGCCAGGCCAAGGCGCTGACCGAGGCGGACGTACTGGCGCTGCGGCGCCTCGCCGGTCTGGTCGAGGCAGGACTGCTGAGCGAGGCGATGGCGGTCCAGGTGGCCCGCTCCACCGGCCAGACCACCGCCCGGCTGGCGGACTGGCAGATCGACTCGTTCCTGGCGGGCCTGACGGAGCCGCCGGAGCCGGGGATGACGCGCACCGAGGTGACGTATCCCCTGATGGAGCTGCTCCTGCCGGAGCTGGAGGAGTTCATCGTCTACGTCTGGCGACGCCAGCTCGCGGCCGCCACCGGGCGCGTGGTGCAGGTCGCGGACGATGAGGAGATGTTCGACCGCCGGCTCGCCGTCGGCTTCGCCGACCTGGTCGGCTTCACGCGGCTGACGCGGCGCCTGGAGGAGGAGGAGCTCGGCGAGCTGGTCGAGGCGTTCGAGACGACGGCGGCCGATCTGGTGGCCGCGCGCGGCGGACGGCTGATCAAGACGCTGGGCGACGAGGTCCTCTACTCCGCCGACGACGCGGGGACGGCGGCCGAGATCGGGATCCGTCTCATCGAGACGATGCACAACGACGAGACGATGCCGGAACTGCGCGTCGGCATCGCCTTCGGCACGGTGACGACGCGGATGGGCGACGTCTTCGGTACAACGGTGAACCTGGCCAGCCGGCTCACCTCCATAGCGCCCCGGGACGCCGTACTCGTCGACAACGCCTTCGCGGAGGAGCTCACCCGTACCGGGGAGGCTCCCGCGTCCGAGGCGGAGGCGGCGGAGGCCGCGGCGGCCGCGGAGAAGGAGGGGGAGGAGCCGCCCACGTATCGCTTCGCGCTCCAGCCGATGTGGCAGCGGCCGGTGCGGGGGCTCGGTGTCGTGGAGCCGTGGTTGCTCAGTCGGCGGGACTGAGGGGGCGCTCGCCGTCGCGGTCGGAGCTCTACTCCCCGGGCCACACCGGCTTCCGCTTCTCGTTGAAAGCCGCTACCCCCTCCGCCCGGTCTCCCGAGAACGCGGTGGCGCGCCAGGCGGCGTCCTCCACCTCGAGGCCGGTGCGCAGGTCGAGGCCGTGGCCCAGCCGTAGCGCTCGCTTGGCCGATCGCAGGCCGACGGGTGAGTTGGCGGCGATGCGCGCGGCGAGCGCCAGCGCCTCCGCCCGGTCCTGGCCCTCCGCCGCCAGCTGGTCGACGAGGCCCAGCTCCCGGGCCTCGGCGGCCTCGACCCGCCGCGCCGAGAAGATCAGCTCCGCGGCCCGAGCCGCCCCCACCCGGCGCGGCAGCAGCTGGGTGCCGCCGCCCCCGGGAATGACCCCCACCGACACCTCGGGCAGCCCCACGACCGCCGTACGGTCGGCCACGATCAGGTCGCAGGCGAGCGCGAGTTCGAACCCGCCGCCCAGTGCGAAGCCGTGCACGGCGGCGACGGTCGGCATCGGCAGGTCCAGTACGCCGGTGTAGGCGGCACGGGCGACGGGGCGCTGGCGCACCAGTTCCGCGTCGGAGAGCGAGTTCCGCTCCTTGAGGTCGGCGCCGACGCAGAAGGCCCGTTCGTGCGTCGACGTCACGACGACCACGCGCGCGTCCCGGTCCGCGGCGAGCGCATCGCACGCGGCGGCGATGGACCGCGCCATCTCCGTCGACACGGCGTTCATGGCCTTCGGCCGGTCGAGGACGAGCTCGGCGACGTGCTCGTGCCGCCGCACCGCGACGAACTCCCCGTACCGCTGCTCACTCATGATCCACACCCCTCGGAACCGCATAGGTTAACGATCGTTAGCGTCGCCGTACGATCATGCCAGCCCGGCGCCGCGGGGGCCAGGTCTCCGCCCTCGCCCGGACGGGCGGCGGGGCTGCCGGTCAGGCACCCTGTTCGCCGTATCGTTCGCCGCATCAATGTCTCAAATCGGTGCAAAACTCCCTAGCCTGGAGTGATGGGCGAGGACGTGCGGTTGCGTGCCGTGGTGGCGCTGGCGCAGGCGATGGCGGCGGCGCAGACGCCGCGGGAGTCCTGGAAGGCCGCCGCGGAGGGCGCCTGCCGCGCACTGTCGGGGAACTTCGCCGCACTGTCGGTGTGGGAGAGGGAACGGGGCCGCCTCCGCGTACTCGTGAACGCGGGGGAACGGGCGCCGGGCGAGGCGGAGTTTCCCGAGTGCGAGGCGTATCCCGTACACCAGTTCCCCGAGATCACGGAGTTCCTGCACGAGCGGTGGGTCGGCGGGGGCGAGCCGAACGCCTGGGTGGAGACGGCGGAGGGCCCGGCCGAGGGCTCCGCCCGGGATGCCGGCTACTGCCATCAGAGAGTGGCCGCGCTCCGGCGGCGCGGCCGCGGCTGCTGCGTCGTGGCGCCGATCGTGCAGCACGGCAGGGCCTGGGGCGAGCTGTACGTCGCCCGCCCCGTCGGGGAGGCGGTCTTCGACCGCGACGACGCGGACTTCGCGACCGTCCTGGCCGCCGTCGTCGCGGCCGGCATCGACCAGACCGAGCGCCTGGAGGAGGCGCGGCGCCTGGCCTTCACGGACTCCCTCACCGGCCTCGCCAACCGGCGCGCCGTGGACGCCCGCCTGGACCAGGCCCTGGAGCGCCACCGCACGGAAGGCGCCGTGGTCAGCCTCGTCGTCTGCGATCTGAACGGCCTGAAGCGGGTCAACGACACCCATGGTCACGCGGTCGGCGACCACCTGCTCGAGCGGTTCGGCTCGGTGCTGTCGCTGTGCGGCGCGATGCTGCCGGGCGCGCTCGCGGCGCGGCTCGGCGGGGACGAGTTCTGCCTGCTCGCGGTGGGTCCGTCCGCGGAGGCGGTGGTACGCGTGGCCGAGGAACTCTGTAAGCGGGCGGGTGAGTTGGAGCTCGGCGAGGGGGTCGCGTGCGGGGTTGCCTCGACCGGGGAGCCCATCGGCCCTGTGCGGTCGGCGCGCCGGCTGTTCCGGCTCGCCGACGCCGCGCAGTACCGGGCGAAGGCGGCAAGGGCGGTGAGCCCGGTGGTCGCGGGGCGCGAAGGGGCCGACGACCCGGTGGTGCGCCTGGTCGACGCACCGGCGCCGCCGACGCTCCCGGCGGGGGAGCGGCGGAGGTTCAGGGGGCGGGACGGCGCCTAGGCGCGGTTGCGGTGAGGGCCCGGTAAGGGGCGGACCCGCACCCCGGTCGTGACATCTTGAGATTCACTGCGTACGCTCCTGAATATGGATATGCACACTGTGGTGGTGGGGACCGCCGGGGCCACCGCGGCCGACGTCCTCGCCGTGGCCCGGGGGAACGCCAGGGTCGAGCTGTCGGAGGAGGCGCTGGTGGCACTCGCCGCGGCGCGCGAGATCGTGGACGCGCTGGCCGCGAAGCCGGAGCCGGTGTACGGGGTCTCGACGGGGTTCGGCGCCCTGGCGACCCGGCACATCGGCCACGACCTGCGGACCCAGCTGCAGCGCAACATCGTCCGCTCGCACGCCGCCGGGATGGGCCCGCGCGTGGAGCGCGAGGTCGTCCGCGCACTGATGTTCCTGCGCCTGAAGACGGTCTGCTCCGGCCACACCGGCGTACGCCCGGAGGTCGCGCAGACCATGGCGGACGTGCTGAACGCCGGGATCACGCCGGTCGTCCACGAGTACGGCTCCCTCGGCTGCTCCGGCGACCTGGCCCCGCTCTCGCACTGCGCCCTGACGCTGATGGGCGAGGGCGATGCGGAGGGCGCCGGTGGGGCGGTCAGGCCCGCCGGTGAACTGCTCGCCGAACACGGCATCACGCCCGTCGAGCTGCACGAGAAGGAGGGCCTCGCCCTTCTCAACGGCACCGACGGCATGCTCGGCATGCTGATCATGGCGCTCGCCGACCTCGAGACGCTCTACAAGTCCGCGGACATCACGGCCGCCCTGTCGCTCGAGGCGCTCCTCGGCACGGACAAGGTCCTCGCCCCCGAGCTGCACGCGATCCGCCCGCACCCGGGACAAGCCGCGTCCGCCGCCAACATGCTCGCGGTCCTGTCGGGTTCGGGCCTGACGGGCCACCACCAGGACGACGCGCCGCGTGTCCAGGACGCGTACTCCGTGCGCTGCGCCCCCCAGGTCGCGGGCGCGGGACGCGACACGATCGCCCACGCGCGCGTGGTGGCCGAGCGGGAGCTGGCCTCCGCCGTCGACAACCCGGTGGTGCTGGCGGACGGCCGCGTCGAGTCGAACGGCAACTTCCACGGCGCGCCCGTCGCGTACGTCCTCGACTTCCTCGCCATCGCGGCCGCGGACCTCGGCTCGATCGCCGAGCGCCGCACCGACCGCCTGCTGGACAAGAACCGCTCGCACGGCCTGCCCCCGTTCCTCGCGGACGACGCGGGCGTCGACTCGGGCCTCATGATCGCCCAGTACACACAGGCGGCCCTGGTCAGCGAGTTGAAGCGGCTGGCCGTCCCGGCGTCCGCCGACTCCATCCCCTCGTCGGCGATGCAGGAGGACCACGTCTCGATGGGCTGGTCGGCCGCCCGCAAACTCCGCACCACCGTCGACAACCTCACCCGTATCGTCGCGATCGAGCTCTACGCCGCCACGCGCGCGATCGAGCTGCGCGAGGGCGAGGGCCTCACCCCCGCCCCGGCATCCCGCGCCGCGATCGACGCGGCACGCGCGGCGGGCGTCGGGGGGCCCGGCCCGGACCGCTTCCTGGCCCCCGACCTTGCGGCCGCGGACGCGTTCGTACGCGGCGGGCACCTGGTCGCCGCGGTGGAGCCGGTGACGGGCCCGCTGGCGTAAGGCTGCTGGGTTCAGGCATACGGAGAGGGGCCGCTGTCGCACAGTGCCGTCCGTCTGTTTGTGGGGATCAGCCGCCCGTTTGTGGGCATTCGTTTCGCTGAGGCGGCACAGGCGGGCACACACGGGCCGCCGGCCC
>NZ_JBSFWK010000091.1:0-5570 GCF_053594815.1 Streptomyces sp. NPDC002577
GACCGCTGGACCCGCGACCGCTGGTCCTTCACCGGCCACCGGGACCGGGTCGCCGCCGGTGAGCCGCCCCAGCCGCGGCGCGACGACGCGGTCACCGAGACAACGGTCTCGGCAGGCCGCCGCGTCATTCAGCGCTGTGAGGTGTTACATCACCAGGCCACCGTCCACGGGCAGCACCTGGCCGGTGATGAACGAGGCGGCGTCCGAGGCGAGGAACACGAAGGCTCCGGCCACCTCCTCGGGCTGGGCCCAGCGTCCCAGCGGGATGCGGGCGAGCATGGGGGCGGCGAACTTCTCGTTGGTGCGGATGGTCTCCGTCATGGGGGTGGCGGCCAGCGGTGCGAGCGCGTTGACGAGGATCTGCTTACGCGCCAGTTCGCGGGCGAGGGACTTCGTCAGGCCGATGATGCCGGCCTTCGCCGCGGAGTAGTTGACCTGGCCGAGTGTGCCGGTGATGCCGGCGGACGAGGTGACGTTGATGATGCGTCCCGTGCCGTCGGCCGGCAGATGGGCCAGGGCGGCCTGCGCGCAGTTGAAGGCGCCCATGACGTGGATGTCGATGAGGCGCCGGACGTCGTCCTCCTTGAGGTCGGCGAACATGGCGGGCGCCGTCACGCCCGCGTTGTTGACGAGGATGTGCAGCGTCCCGCCTCCGAGCGCCGCCGCCTCGGCCACCGCGTCGTCGGCCGCCGCCCTGTCGCGTACGTCGAGGCCGGCGCTTTCCGCCTTGCCGCCGTCGGCCCGGATCTGCTGGGCCGTGGCCGCTGCGGCCGTGGCGTCGATGTCGGTGACGAGCACCGCGGCGCCCGCGCGGGCGAGTGCCTTCGCCACCGCGGCGCCGATCCCGCCGGCCGCTCCCGTGACCAGCGCCGAGCGCCCCGTGAGATCGAACGGGGCGGCGTGGTTCGCCATGACATACCTCCTGGTTGAACTCATCAAGGGCGGGCCCGACGATGCAGTGCCGCCGCCTGACGGCGGCGGCACTGTCTGCGCCTTGCTGTGTCGTCTCCCGGCGCCGGGGAAGCTTCCCAAGGTCCCCAAGGCGCGGTGCTGCGGGTCTACTTGTTGGCAGCCGCCACAGCCGCCCGCGCACGCGAACGGTACGCCTCCAGCTTCTCGGACGGCTCGATCACGCGCTTGCTGCGGGACTGGATGCTGATGTCGTGCCCGGCCACGGCACGTCGCAGCGCCCCGACGGTGGCCTGCTCGCGCGGCACGTGGCGGAACGGGTCGAAGGAGTACCAGCGCATGGCGTTCTCGTGCGTCATCTTGTTGGTGTCCTCGTCCGGCACCTCGAACCGCTCCAGGACCTCGCCGAGCTCCTCGGGGGCACCGGGCCACATCGAGTCGCTGTGCGGGTAGTCCGCCTCCCAGCAGATGTTGTCGATGCCGATCTCGTGGCGCAGCTTCACACCGAGCGGGTCGCTGATGAAGCAGGTCAGGAAGTGCTCGCGGAACACCTCGCTGGGCAGCTTCCCGCCGAAGTCCTGCAGGGTCCACGTCGAGTGCATCTCGAAGGTGCGGTCGACGCGCTCCAGGAAGTACGGGATCCAGCCTGTGCCGCCCTCCGACAGCGCGATCTTCAGGTCGGGGTACTCCTTCACGGGACGCGACCACAGCAGATCGGCCGCCGCCGAGACGATGTTCATCGGCTGGAGGGTGATCATCACGTCGGGCGGCGAGTCGACTGCCGGGACCGCGATCCGCCCCGAGGACCCGATGTGCACCGACAGCACGGTGTCGGTGTCGCACAGCGCCCGCCACAGCGGGTTCCAGTACGGGTCGTGGAAGCTCGGGTAGCCCATCGCCGCCGGGTTCTCGGTGAAGGTCAGCGAATGGCAGCCCTTGGCGGCCACCCGGCGCACCTCCTGGGCGCACAGCTCGGCGTCCCAGATCGCGGGCAGCGCCATCGGGATGAACCGGCCGGGGTAGGCCGCGCACCACTCGTCGATGTGCCAGTCGTTGTAGGCGCGTACCAGCGCGAGCGAGAAGTCGGAGTCGTTGGTGGCGAACAGACGTGCCGCGAAGCCGGGGAAGGACGGGAAGTTCATCGAGGCGAGGATCCCGCCCGCGTTCATGTCCTTGACGCGCTCATGCACGTCGTAACAGCCGGGCCGGATCTCGTCCAGGCCCTGCGGCTCGAGCCCGTACTCCTCCTTGGGCCGCCCCGCGACCGCGTTGAGCGCCGCGTTGGGTATCACCGTTTCCCTGAACCGCCACACATCCGTGCCGTCTTCCCGGTGGACGAGCTGCGGAGCGTCGTCCTGGTACTTCTTCGGCAGGTGGTTCACGAACATGTCGGGCGGCTCGATGATGTGGTCGTCGACGCTGATGAGGATCAGATCGTCCCGTTGCATGTCGGTCCCTTTCAGTCGGACGCGGGCAGCGCCTTGGCCGCCTTGAGGGTCATCGGGACGCCGTCGCAGCTGAGCGTTCCCGATCCGGAGGAGGTACAGAGCAGCTCGAGCGTCTCGCCGGCGTCCACGTAGCGTTTGCCGATGAGCGTGGCCGCCTCGGGGCCCTCGGGTGACTGGGCGGGCCTGGCGGAGGTCGCCGCAACCATCGGCCCGCCTCCGCAGGTGACGTCCGGCCGGTGGTCGGCCGGGGCACGGACGACGATCACCCGGGTACTGCACACGGTGCTGGCCAGCTGGAGACCGGGGCGCAGTTCCTGGGCCGGTGACGTCATGGCGTTTTCCTTTCGGACGGGCACCCATGGGCCGGGGCACGGATCCATGGGTGCCGAGTCACCCTCTCAATAAAGGGAAACTAGCTTCTCGCTACACGGCAATCAACCATTCGCACCGAACTATCAGCCAACCCTGGACGCGCCACCACCGGCAGCGGTTGACGCGACCTCTCCTCCATGAAACGCTGAAGTGCATCACTGGAAACCTCGTTCTCATTACAGAGAATCCAAGAACGCCCGCCTGCCGACGGGACGTCCGGTGCGTGGTAGGGAAGGACGGAATGCCCCGTGTCCACTGACGACCTGATGGAGATACACCAGCTGCTCGCCCGCTACGCGGTGACCATCACCAAGGGCGACATCGACGGCCTGCTCAAGGTCTTCACCCCCGACGGGACGTACAGCGCGTTCGGCGACACGTATCCCCTGGACGAGTTCCCCGCACTGGTCGCGGCCGCCCCCAAGGGCCTGTTCCTCACGGGAACGGCGGTGATCGAACTGGACGGCGACACGGCGACGGGCACCCAGCCGCTGTGCTTCGTCGACCACGCCACGCACGACATGCGCATCGGCTACTACAACGACACCTACCTCCGTACCCCCGACGGCTGGCGGCTGCGCACTCGCGCGATGACGTTCATCCGCCGCAGCGGAGCCCACGATTCCGGCCGTCCGCACGCCTTCGAGCGCAACAGCGCATGAACGTCGCCGAGTTCCGGGCGGGCCTGACGGCCTGGCTCGACGACCACGACCTGCGGCCCGGCCCGGACCACTCCCTCGACGCACAGGTCGAGCAGCTGGCGCGCGTGCGCAGCGCGCTGTACGAGGCGGGCTGGATGCGCTACGGCTGGCCCGCCTCGGTCGGCGGCCTCGGCGGCCCCGCCGTCCTGCGCGCCGTACTGGGCGAGGAGGTCGCTACGCGCGGGCTGGCCGAGCCCGGCATCTACTCGATGATCGAGGTCCTCGCCCCGACGATGATCTCCTACGCCCGTCCGGAACTCGCCGCCGAGATGGTGCCGTTGCTTTTCGGCGGGCGCGAGCAGTGGTGCCAGGGTTTCTCCGAGCCCGGCTCCGGCAGCGACCTCGCCTCACTGTCCACGCGCGCCGAACAGCGGGGTGAGGACTGGGTGGTGACCGGCCAGAAGGTGTGGACGAGCCTCGCCCAGTACGCCTCGCGCTGCGTCCTGCTCACCCGTACCGCGCCCGGCCATGCCGGGATCACGGCGTTCTTCGTCGACATGGATTCTCCCGGCATCACCGTCCGCCCGCTGCGCACCATGCACGGCGTCGACGAGTTCGCCGAGGTGTTCTTCGACGAGGTGGTCGTACCCGGTGAACGGATGCTGGGCCGCCCCGGCGACGGCTGGCGACTGGCGATGGACCTGCTGCCGCACGAGCGCTCCACGTGCTTCTGGCATCGCGTCGCCCACCTGTACACACGACTCGACCGGCTGCTCGCGCAGACGGAGGAGCAGGACGAGGCCGCTGTCGGTGCCGCCTACCTGGCGCTGCACACCGTCCGCTGCCGCTCCCACGCCACGCAGCGGCGCCTTGCGGAAGGGGCCGGACTCGGCCCGGAGACCTCCGTCGACAAGGTGCTTCTGGCCACGGCCGAGCAGCGGCTCTTCGACACCGCTCGCGATCTGCTTCCCGGGGTCGTCGAGCTGGACGACACTCCGTGGCGCACCGAGTTCCTGTATTCGCGCGCGGCGACCATCTACGGCGGCACCGCCGAGATCCAGCGGAACATCATCGCCCGCCGCCTGCTCGACCTGGGGAAGGAGTGACCGCCACGTGACCGTGGACGCCGCCGAGCTGGACCTGCTCGCCGAGACCCTCCGCAAGACCATGGCGACGCACACGGGCGGCGCCCTGGACACCGCGCTGAGGGAACTGGGCTGGGCCGAGATGCTCACCGAGATGCCCGACGGGACGGTCCCCTTGGTGTTCCGGCTGCTCGGCGAGACGGGGGCCCACGCCCCGCTGGTCAACGACGTGATCCTGCACGCGGCCGGACTCCCCGCAGGCACCACCGTCCCGCTGCCGTACGCGGGCGGAACGTGGGTGCTCTGGGATCGCACGGACGGTGCGAAGACGTCCGGGGACGGTCAGCCCCTGGACCCCGAACTGCCGCTGCGGCGCCTGGCCGACGGGAACCCCGTGCCGCTCGCCGAGGGCCGCCGGGCGCTGGGCTGGTGGCTGGCGGGCGCCAGCAGGGCGATGCTGTCTCTGGCCCGCTCGCACGTCCTGGACCGCATCCAGTTCGGGCGTCCCCTGGCCTCCTTCCAGGCCGTACGGCACCGGCTCGCCGAGACGCTCGTCGCCATCGAGGGTGCCGAGGCGACCCTGCGCGCGGCGGAGGACGACCTGGGCTGCCTGCTGGCGAAGGCGGCGGCCGGCGAAGCGGCGCTGACGGCGGCCCGCCACTGCCAGCAGGTGCTCGGCGGCATCGGCTTCACAGCCGAGCACGATCTGCACGGCCATGTACGGCGCACCTACGTCCTGGACGGGCTGCTCGGCAGCGCCCGGGAACTGACCCGCGAGGCGGGTGCGCTGCTGCTCCGGCAGGGTTCGGCGCCGCGCCTGACTCAGCTCTGACGCACCGGTACACGCGGGGAGCGGTCCGTGCGTGGCCGTCCGTGGCCGTCCGTGGCCGTCCGTGGCCGTCCAACGGATGGTGGGTCCGGACGCCCCCTCCCCGTCCGGACCCACCCTTTCTCCCCCGGTCGGCCTACTGCAGCTTCTGCTTCATCTCGTCCAGTCTCGCGAGGATCGGGTAGCCGGTAACGCTCAGCGCGTTGCCGTGGCCGGTCTGGTGGATGTCGAAGACGGACTGGATCGCGGCATGGAAACCCTGCACGTCCAGCGTCTGGTTCACGGC
>NZ_JBSFWK010000092.1:0-5374 GCF_053594815.1 Streptomyces sp. NPDC002577
CGCCACGAGGGCGCTCCGGCGCCTTGCGATCGCACGCACCAGACACCGCGAGGCCCGCCCTCCGGGCGGACGACGGGAATTTGACGACAGGGCCTGGACGCCGGGCGTACATGACGGCCCGCCGGTCGCCCCGGCGGGCCGTCCCACAACTGAGCACGCTCAGGTGGTGGTGCGCTGCCGGGCGGCGTTGATCACCGACTTGCGCTGCCGGTGGCGCCGTTCGTAGTCCAGGGTCTCCAAGGCGAGGGCCGGGTCGGCCGTCCGCAGCCGCCGGTGGATCCGGTCGAGGTCCATGGTGTCGTAGTCGGGCCACGGCTGGTCACCGCGCAGCCGCTCGATGGCGTTGAGAACCCCCGCCCGGTTGGCGTGGGCACGCTCGTATCCCTCGACGACGGTGAGATCGTCCTGGGGGAGCGTTCGCAGCCGTTGAGTGATGTCGGCGACGGTGAGCTGCCCGTAGTCGGAGACCGGCAGGTCGTCCTTGCGGGTCGCGGCGCCCTGGACTTCCCTGGCCATCCCCGTCATGCCGGGCACCTTGCGGAGCGCGCCGGAGGCCGTACGGGCCGTCTGCCGCCCGCCGGTCTGAGCGGCGTCCCGCAGCCGGTCGACGGCGGTACGCACCACACGTGTGGCCGCGCCGGTCAGGCCGCCGTCGGACTCCTCCGACCGGCCGCCGTCGGTCGTCACCACGGCACGTGCGTGCTCGGCGACGCTGTCCTTGAGGTCCTCCAGGAGTTTTTCGTCCTGGCGGCGCAGCGAGGCGAGCAGACGAGCCGCCTCTCCGTCGTGGGCCTGGTCGGCGATGCTCTCCCCGGCACGGCAGGCGGCCAGCGCCCGGGCGGTGATCGCGTACTCGTCCTCGGCGTTCTTCAGCAGGCGGCGTTCGTCCGGCTGCTGCCTACCCCGCAGGGTCCGGCCCGCGATCGACGCGCCGATCTCGAGGGGCAGTGTGGTGGTGCGGACGGTGCCCTTGGCAATGGTGCGGACCGTGCCGGCGGCGTTCCGCAGCGGGTTGTAAGGGCGGATCTCACTGACATGGTGGTCGATACGGATGATGTGGTCCCGTGCGTCGGCGACGTGGCGTTCCAGCGCCTGCCGGTGCGGGCCGTCGGGGGTGAGGGCCATGTCGGACCGGAACCGGTCGATGACCGCGGCATGGGCCTCGCGGGCGTCTTCCAACGCCGGTATGAGGACATCGGTCGTCACTGTCATGGCGTATATCCCTCGTGGTCTAGGGCGGCGAGCAATGGTCGATGGTCGGCGGATCCCTGAGCGGGCCGTCGTCTCGGCTGCGGCCTTCGGTGCACGCCACATCGGCGACACGAAGTGTCCGTCCAGCTGAACCGTGTTGCATGGCGGACCGTGTGCGGCTGTGGTGTGCCGGGGACGTGCGGGTCGGGGTGTTGTCGGCGCGCTACAGCGATTGGCTGGTGTCCTGCCTGCCGGCCGCTGGGGGTGGGGGCCGTCACGGGCAGGATCTGTGCCCGACGTCAGGGGTGCACCGGGGTGTGTCGGTGTCAGTCTCCGGCTGTGATCGGAGCGTCGCGTCGACGCCCGAAGCGGCCCGTGCGGCGGGTACCGCGGCGCAGGGTGCCGCCGCCCTCGCGCTCATCGGCCAGCGGGTCCCTGGCCCAGCCGGGGAACCGCCGTTCGGCAAGCCTTCCAGGCGTACCACGTCGCACAGGCAGAGTCATACAGCTCACCTCCGTGCAGAGACTTGTCCTGCTGTGCGGCGATTGGGTACCCGTTAGCGTGATCACCACACCGGTCTCGGCGGATCTGGCGGGCCCTCAGTCCGAGACGGCGGCTGCCGACCGGCACGTCGCCGTCGAACGGGGCACGGCGCGCTGGTTGCGGCAGATGAAAGGCTGAAGCAGGTGAACTGCGGAACTCCGCGAACTGCTGAACTCGGCGATCTGGTTGCACTAGTGAGCGTCCTGCGGCAGGCCGGTGGCCTCCAGGATCACGCGGGCGACCAGCTCGGGAGCGTCGTTCATGGGTATGTGGCCGCAGCCGGGCAGCGGCACCAGCCGTGCCTCGGGGATCATGGCCTTGACCCGGTAGGCCTGCCAGGGCGGCAGGACACGGTCCCAGGTGCCCCAGGCGATGGTGACCGGTACGTCGGGGATGTCCCCGCTGAACAGGACTCCGTCGCGGCCGGCCCGGAGGGTGGACCCGAACGCCGCCGCGTCCCGCAGCGCCCGCAGCGAGGCCATCACCGTCTCCTGCGGACACAGGCCGGAGCGGCCGTAGAGGGTGCCGGTCAGTGCGGCGCGTCCGGCCGCACTGCGCGCCAGCCACGCCACGGCCTCGTCGGGCAGCAACCGCACGCCCTGTCGCGCAGCGGTCAGCATGGCGAAGGCGTACCGCCGCTCGGCGCCGGTCCAGAACCCCGCCGGGGCCAGTGCCGTCACGCTGCGTGCCAGCCCCGCCTGGCCCAGCCGGAGCGCGATGAGTCCGCCCAGCGAGTGACCGACCACATGTGGCCTGGTCACGCCCAGCTCCTCGAAGACGGCGCCCAGCCAGGCCACAGCCGTTTCCAGGTCACGCGGCACGGTCGGGTCGAGGTCGGGGGACTCTCCGAACCCCGGCAGATCAAGGGCGACCGTGTCGTTCGAGCCGGCCAGCAGCGGCACGACGGTGCGCCACGCCTGACGGTGGTATCCGAGTCCGTGCAGCAGGACCAGAGGCTCCCCGGTGCCCTGCCGCTCGTAGGCCACCGTCACCGACCCGAGGCCCGCGGCACGGCCCTCCACGAAGGACGCCGACCGAGGCGGGACCACGACCGTCCCTGTCTCGTGCCGACTCGCATCCTCTGACTGGGACTGGGGCTGCCCGGCGACCAGGTGGCGGCGGACGTACTCCGCCGCCGCTCGCGCCGTGCGGCCCGGCCGGTCCGCGACTGCGATGAAGGAAGACAGCAGCGCCATCGCCAGCACCTACCTCGCCCTGCGGCACTCCCTCGCGGGAGGCCTGTGGCACTCCTTACCGGAGCCGGTTGAAGTCCTTCACGGGAGAACGTTCATTCTCCGCGGTAGAACTCCAGCTCAGCCTAAGATTCCCAACGCCGTCCGGCCACCTGGAATTCCCGCGGCGCCGACGAAACCGTCACCGACGGCTCGCTCCCGGCCCGTACCACGCCTCGTCCAGAGCCCTGTCGAGCGTCGTCGCTGCCATGATCAGCGCGAGGTGTGTGAACGCCTGCGGGAAGTTGCCCAGCTGCTCCCCGCTGGGGCCGATCTCCTCCGCGAAGAGCCCGACGTGGTTGGCGTAGGTGTGCATCTTCTCGAAGGCGTACCGGGCCTGGCGCAGCCGGCCCGCCTGGGCGAGCGCGTCGACGTACAGAAAGGTGCAGAGGCTGAACGTGCCTTCCGAGCCCTGCAGCCCGTCCGGTGAGGCGGCCGGGTCGTAGCGGTGGACGAGGCTGTCCGAGACGAGCGCCCGGTCGATGGCGTCGAGCGTCGAGAGCCAGCTCGGGCTCCTCGGGGCGAGGAAGCCGAGTCGCGGGATCAGCAGGAGCGAGGCGTCCAGCACGTCGTCGCCGTAGTGCTGGACGAGAGCCTGCTCCTTGTCGCTCCAGGCGCGCTGCATCACCTGGTCGAGGATCGTGTCGCGCGCGGCCGTCCAGCGCGCGGTGTCGGCGGGCCGGCTGTACTCGGCGGCCAGTTTCAGTCCGCGGTCGAAGGCGACCCAGCACATGACACGGCTGAAGGTGAAGTCCTTGCGTCCGCCACGCGTCTCCCACACACCCTCGTCGGGCCGGTCCCAGTGGTCCGCGAGCCAGTCCAGGGTCGAGGCCAGGCCCTTCCAGCCGTGGTAGCCCACCTGCGCCCCCGCCTCCCGGCCCTCGGTGAGCGCGTACAGGGCCTCTCCGTAGATGTCGAGCTGCAGCTGCCCGGTCGCCGCGTTGCCGACGCGCACCGGATACGAGCCGCGGTAGCCCTCCAGATGGGGCAGGAGCTTCTCGGGCAGCCGGGGATCGCCGTCGACGCGGTACATGATCTGCAGGCGTTCGCCGCCGCCGTCCGCCTCCGCGCGCATCCGGTCGGCGAGCCAGCGGGTGAAGCGGGCCGCCTCGTCGACGAACCCGAGATCCAGCAGTGCCCGTACGGACAGGGAGCCGTCCCGGATCCAGGTGTAGCGGTAGTCCCAGTTGCGCTGGCCGCCCACCTGCTCGGGCAGCCCCGTGGTGGCCGCGGCCACCGGGGCGCCGGTCGGCGCGTACGTCAGCAGTTTGAGCGTGATGGCCGAGCGGTGGACCATGTCCGGCCACCGGCCGCGGTAGCGGGACGTACGGATCCAGTACTGCCAGAAGTCGACGGTCGCCCACAGCTGTTCGGTGGCCGAGGTGGCGGTGACGGGAGCGGGCCGCGGGCTGTCCGGGGCGCACACGGTGAACACGGCGGCCGCGGACTCGCCGCCGCGCAGGGTGACCCGGCCGCGGACGTCGTCCTGGTCGCGTTCGAGCGGAAAGCTGCTCTGCAGATACGCGGTCGTGCCCGGCGCGCGGAACACGGCCACGGTCTTGCCGTCCGGTCCGATGTCCAAGGACAGTTCGTGCCGCTCCCGGGCGTAGTCGAACCGTGGCCGGCACTCCAGCTCGAAGCGGACCGTACCGCGCACCGCCCGTGCGAGCCGGAACAGGACGTGCTGGTCGGACGGCGTGTCCGTGTCGTAAGGCGGCATGAAGTCGAAGACCTCGCCGACCCCGTCCGGGGACAGGAAACGGGTCACGAGCACGGCACTGTCGGGGAAGTAGAGCTGCTTGCAGGTGCTGCCGCGCGGATCGGGGGCGAAGCCGAAGTGGCCCCCGTCGTCGTGGTCGAGCAGGGCGGCGAAGACGCTGGGCGAGTCGAAACGCGGTGCCGGGAACCAGTCCACGACTCCCTGCGCCGAGATGAGCGCGGCCGTCTGCAGATCTCCCACGAGGCCGTGGTCGGCGATGGGCGGATAGCGGTCCATGCGACTGTCTCTCGTCGAGACCACCCGAGGTGTCCTCATTGTCCGGTACGGGGTTCATGGTGGCGAACCGCGAACCGCGAACCGTCACAGGGAACCGTCGGCTCGCCCCGAACATCCGACAGGCCCCGGACAGCCCGGACAGCCGACATGCGGGCGCGGACAGGGCCGTGCCCGCATGTCGGCATCTCCTTGCCCGACTTGGGCCTTGATCTGGAAGCGGTCCCGCATCAGCGCGCGGGATGGCGTGGCCGGGCCCCGACGGCGGTCCCGGTGGCCGTGACTCTGCCGGGGGCAGGACTGGGCAACGGGCGGCAGTACGGCTAGGGCGCGTATCGAGTCGTGATCAATCTGCGCGATCCGCCCTCGCGGAGGGGCCTGGGCCGGTAGATCTTCTTGCGTGACGCGAGTGCAA
>NZ_JBSFWK010000093.1:0-3197 GCF_053594815.1 Streptomyces sp. NPDC002577
CAACACAGTGGACGCGAGCAACTGAGGACAAGCCCTCGGCCTATTAGTACCAGTCAACTCCACCCATTACTGGGCTTCCATATCTGGCCTATCAACCCAGTCGTCTACTGGGAGCCTTACCCCATCAAGTGGGTGGGAGTCCTCATCTCGAAGCAGGCTTCCCGCTTAGATGCTTTCAGCGGTTATCCCTCCCGAACGTAGCCAACCAGCCATGCCCTTGGCAGAACAACTGGCACACCAGAGGTTCGTCCGTCCCGGTCCTCTCGTACTAGGGACAGCCCTTCTCAAGACTCCTACGCGCACAGCGGATAGGGACCGAACTGTCTCACGACGTTCTAAACCCAGCTCGCGTACCGCTTTAATGGGCGAACAGCCCAACCCTTGGGACCGACTCCAGCCCCAGGATGCGACGAGCCGACATCGAGGTGCCAAACCATCCCGTCGATATGGACTCTTGGGGAAGATCAGCCTGTTATCCCCGGGGTACCTTTTATCCGTTGAGCGACGGCGCTTCCACAAGCCACCGCCGGATCACTAGTCCCGACTTTCGTCCCTGCTCGACCCGTCGGTCTCACAGTCAAGCTCCCTTGTGCACTTACACTCAACACCTGATTGCCAACCAGGCTGAGGGAACCTTTGGGCGCCTCCGTTACTCTTTAGGAGGCAACCGCCCCAGTTAAACTACCCATCAGACACTGTCCCTGATCCGGATCACGGACCCAGGTTAGACATCCAGCACGACCAGACTGGTATTTCAACGACGACTCCACACTAACTGGCGTTAATGCTTCAAAGTCTCCCAGCTATCCTACACAAGCCGAACCGAACACCAATATCAAACTGTAGTAAAGGTCCCGGGGTCTTTCCGTCCTGCTGCGCGAAACGAGCATCTTTACTCGTAGTGCAATTTCACCGGGCCTATGGTTGAGACAGTCGAGAAGTCGTTACGCCATTCGTGCAGGTCGGAACTTACCCGACAAGGAATTTCGCTACCTTAGGATGGTTATAGTTACCACCGCCGTTTACTGGCGCTTAAGTTCTCAGCTTCGCCATGACGAATCATGACTAACCGGTCCCCTTAACGTTCCAGCACCGGGCAGGCGTCAGTCCGTATACATCGCCTTACGGCTTCGCACGGACCTGTGTTTTTAGTAAACAGTCGCTTCTCGCTGGTCTCTGCGGCCACCCCCAGCTCACCGTGTAAAACGGATCACCAAGTGTGGCCCCCCTTCTCCCGAAGTTACGGGGGCATTTTGCCGAGTTCCTTAACCATAGTTCACCCGAACGCCTCGGTATTCTCTACCTGACCACCTGAGTCGGTTTAGGGTACGGGCCGCCATGAAACTCGCTAGAGGCTTTTCTCGACAGCATAGGATCATCCACTTCACCACAATCGGCTCGGCATCAGGTCTCAGCCACAAGTACGACGGATTTGCCTATCGCACGGCCTACACCCTTACCCCGGGACAACCACCGCCCGGGATGGACTACCTTCCTGCGTCACCCCATCACTCACCTACTAACCGCTTGGTTCGGCGGCTCCACCACTCCCCTCAACTCCGAAGAGATCAGGGCGGCTTCACGGCCTTAGCATCACGATGCTCGATGTTTGACGCTTCACAGCGGGTACCGGAATATCAACCGGTTATCCATCGACTACGCCTGTCGGCCTCGCCTTAGGTCCCGACTTACCCTGGGCAGATCAGCTTGACCCAGGAACCCTTAGTCAATCGGCGCACACGTTTCCCACGTGTGTATCGCTACTCATGCCTGCATTCTCACTCGTCAACCGTCCACAACTACCTTCCGGTGCTGCTTCACCCGGCAGACGACGCTCCCCTACCCATCACAGTCTCCGTTGGGAGTATGTACTGCAATGACACGACTTCGGCGGTACGCTTGAGCCCCGCTACATTGTCGGCGCGGAATCACTAGACCAGTGAGCTATTACGCACTCTTTCAAGGGTGGCTGCTTCTAAGCCAACCTCCTGGTTGTCTCTGCGACTCCACATCCTTTCCCACTTAGCGTACGCTTAGGGGCCTTAGTCGATGCTCTGGGCTGTTTCCCTCTCGACCATGGAGCTTATCCCCCACAGTCTCACTGCCGCGCTCTCACTTACCGGCATTCGGAGTTTGGCTAAGGTCAGTAACCCGGTAGGGCCCATCGCCTATCCAGTGCTCTACCTCCGGCAAGAAACACACGACGCTGCACCTAAATGCATTTCGGGGAGAACCAGCTATCACGGAGTTTGATTGGCCTTTCACCCCTAACCACAGGTCATCCCCCAGGTTTTCAACCCTGGTGGGTTCGGTCCTCCACGACCTCTTACAGCCGCTTCAACCTGCCCATGGCTAGATCACTCCGCTTCGGGTCTTGAGCGCGCTACTAAAACGCCCTATTCGGACTCGCTTTCGCTACGGCTTCCCCACACGGGTTAACCTCGCAACACACCGCAAACTCGCAGGCTCATTCTTCAAAAGGCACGCAGTCACGAGACACCAGCAAGCTGATGTCCGACGCTCCCACGGCTTGTAGGCACACGGTTTCAGGTACTATTTCACTCCCCTCCCGGGGTACTTTTCACCATTCCCTCACGGTACTATCCGCTATCGGTCACCAGGGAATATTTAGGCTTAGCGGGTGGTCCCGCCAGATTCACACGGGATTTCTCGGGCCCCGTGCTACTTGGGTGTCTCTTAAACGAGCCGCTGATGTTTCGACTACGGGGGTCTTACCCTCTACGCCGGACCTTTCGCATGTCCTTCGCCTACATCAACGGTTTCTGACTCGTCCCACGGCCGGCAGACCGTAGAAAAGAGATCCCACAACCCCCCAAGCGCAACCCCTGCCGGGTCTCACACGCTTAAGGTTTAGCCTCATCCAGTTTCGCTCGCCACTACTCCCGGAATCACGGTTGTTTTCTCTTCCTGCGGGTACTGAGATGTTTCACTTCCCCGCGTTCCCTCCACATGCCCTATGTGTTCAGGCATGGGTGACAGCCCATGACGACTGCCGGGTTTCCCCATTCGGAAACCCCCGGATCAAAGTCTGGTTGACGACTCCCCGGGGACTATCGTGGCCTCCCACGTCCTTCATCGGTTCCTGGTGCCAAGGCATCCACCGTGCGCCCTTAAAAACTTGGCCACAGATGCTCGCGTCCACTGTGCAGTTCTCAAACAACGACCAACCACCCATC
>NZ_JBSFWK010000094.1:0-5249 GCF_053594815.1 Streptomyces sp. NPDC002577
TACCTTCAACACCCCACTGACCAGCACCAAAACACCAACCACGAGACCAGCACCACCGACTCTCACCACCACCGACCCCAAGCCGAGAAGCCGCACACGCTGGCCCGAACCTGCCGATGCCGGTCGGCACCCGCGTCGCCCTCGACGCGCAGCGGCGGACCCTGTCGCTACTCGAACCGGCGGGTACGCCCGCTCACGGTGACCCGACCGGGCGGCTGAGCAGCACGGATCAGTGAGCCGACGGCTGGGCAGCAGCCCAGGGGCCGACTCACGTTGCGGCGACCGACGGCTTGGGTCGCTTCGGCTGGAGGGCCTGGACCTGATCTGGGCCGCACTGCAACGTGCGGTCGCGGACCTGCTGATCGCCGAGTCTGTGACCGGGCGGACGTCTAGCGGGAGTTAATCGGGGAGGCCCCTGCGGGTAGCGCGACAGCGCAGGACGATCATGAGCGTCTCGCGTGCGTCCCGGCGCCGCTCCGATAGCCGGTCAAGAATGGGTGCGCCGACCTGTCCAGGGCGGGCGAAGCGCAGCGTGTAGGCCCGTCGTCACCGTCAAACCGGCCGGGGATGCGGGGGTCATCCGGTGGCGATCGCTCCGATCCCTTCCTTCGTTCATGACACTTCGTCAAACTACATTCATGACCGAGGCGGTATCGATAACCCGTGCGCGACCGATCCTGAACGACCTCGCCCGCCGGGTCGCCACCACCCGTGAGCCCATCGTCCTGACCGACCACGGCCGGGCAATTGCCACGATCGTGCCCATGCCTCCCGGGCGGGCCGACGACCCCGGCGGCAGATCCGAGGAAGCGGCCGGAACGGTGCCGGCCGGATGAGCAGCCCACAACGGCGCATCGCCGACCAATACCGCCTGGTACGCGAGCTGGCCGGAGGCGGCTTCGGCCGCATCTGGCAGGCCTACGACGAACACCTGGACGTCGATGTGGCGGTCAAGGAGGTATGGTTCCCTCCCGCCATCGACCCCTCGGAGCACTCCCGGCGGCTCGAATATGCCGCGCGGGAGGCCCGCAACGCCGCCAAGCTGCGCAATCATCCGCACATCGTGCCGGTCTACAGCGTCGTCATCGAGGACGACCGGCCGTGGATCGTGATGGAACTGGTCCGCGGCGGTTCCCTGGCAGACCGGCTGGCGCAGGGCTCGCTGCCGCCGAAGAAGGTGGCCGATGTCGCGGAGGCAATGCTGAAAGCGCTGGACGCGGCCCACAAGGCCAAGATGGTCCACCGGGACGTGAAACCGGCGAACATCATGCTTGCCGACGACGGCAGGGTACTCCTGACCGACTTCGGTATCGCCGCCCACCAAGACGACACCCGCCTCACCACCGTCGGCAACGTCATCGGGACACCGGAATACCTCGCCCCCGAGCGCATCAACGGCGCGGAGGCCGGGCCCGCGAGCGACCTGTTCGCCCTCGGCGTCACGCTCTACCGTGCAGCCGAGGGCAAATCCCCGTTCCGGCGTGAAACGGACACCGCAACCCTGGGCGCGGTGGCGACGCAGCAGCCGCCGCCGATGAAGAAGGCCGACGGCCTCGAATCGCTGATCTTCGGCCTATTAGACAAGGACCCGAAGAAGCGCCTGACTGCAGCTGCCGCGCTGGAGAGGCTGCGCGGTTGGCAGACGGGTCAGAAGCCCCCGGACGACAGCCCGTTCGAGGCGGTCTGGACGGGCAAAGAACCCCTGGACACCTATGCCGAGAAGCTCCCGAATCCTCGGCCCTCGCAGACGTTCGCGGGATGGTTCGGAACAAAGAAGTTTGCGGTGCCTGAGGTGAGATCGGGCTGGGTCTTGCACGTCGGCCCGAAATACATCATGACCACCGACTCCACAGAGCGCCGTGAATTCACTTGGGACCGGATCTTGTACATCTCCATCAGGGAGTTCCGGAACTGGGGTCCCTACCAGTTCACCGCGCTCTACCTGACGTTCATGCCGGGCTCCGAGCCTCCCTTGCTTAAGCCGGCGGGATGGCCCTATCCGAAGACGCCTCCCCCCGAAAGCGCTCCAGAAGTCCCGGTCTGCGTCCTGGGCCCGATGACGCCGGAGCAGCGGGCTGAGTTGTCCGGGGCCCTCGGCAGATACGGCGGCAGGCGCTGGAAGCCCTTCGCACGTGCTGCCAATGAGTTCATCACAAGGATTCGTGGATGGAGACGGTGAGCGTGGCCTGGAGACTCGCAGTCGGCGGTCGAGTAGGAACCATGCAGAGTCCAAGTGCGATGCCACAGCAAGTCCCGTTCGGTGTCTCGTCGGCACTCGGAACCGTGAGGTAACGGTGCAGGGAGGTCTTGGGGATACCGGTCTTCTCGGCGATCTTGCCAAGGCTGCTGCCCTGCTGCTTGAGGAGCTTGGTGCCGCCGCAGTCCGCCAACTCACGACGGTCAGCGCATGACCAGTGACGGTGTAGTCGTGGACGAGGCACTCCGCGCGGCATGGGACTCGTACCGGATCTTAGAGAAGCGCACGTCAGAGAAGGAACGTCGGCAGGCGCAGCAGCGTGTCCAGGCCGCGATGGACACCTACGGCCGGGAGGAAGTGTCCCGGGGCTCAGTCTTCCTGGTGGGCGTGTTGACCGCGCACATCATCGGCCAGCAGGACGGTGGAGAGGAGGACCGCCTCGATCCGCTCAGTGATCTGATCCCGGCCGTGATCCGCAAGCTCCCCGACTTCGAACTGGCCGACCCCGCCCGGGTACCGATGGTCACCGGCGTCCTCATGGCCGCGGCCATGGGCATGGACACAGTGGCCTGGCGCGACCAGTTCGGGACGATCCCACCGAAGGAAGCCCTGGTACACAACTTCGTGCTCTGGCTGCTCGCTGACCTCTTCGACAGCCTGGTCGAACAGCCTGGCGCCACCGACCTGCTCATACGGGAGACCTTCAACTCCATGGCCACCGACCCCGGTTGATACCCGGACACTGCTGGAGCACAGCGGTGAATACGCGTTGCACCTCACAGCCTCACAGCTCACCTCGCCTACCTGGGGGAATGGGGTGGGGTCTGCTGCAGGTTTGGGTGACAGGTTCGATCACGCGGCCTAGACGGCCGGTGTGGTCATGACGGTTTCGAATTCGATGGGGGTCAGCCGGCCGAGCGAGTCTTGCTGGCGGCGTCGGTGGTAGGTCCTCTCGATCCAGGTCACGATCGCGATACGCAGTTCCTGACGGGTGGCCCACGATCGGCGGTCGAGGACGTTCTTCTGCAGCAGGCTGAACAAGGACTCCATGGCCGCGTTGTCGCCTGCCGCCCCGACCCTTCCTATCGAACCGGCCATCCCGTGACCGTTGAGCGCCCGAACGAATTTCCGTGACCGGAACTGCGACCCGCGATCGGTGTGCAGAATGCACCCGACGACCTTCTCCCGCCGGGCAACAGCATTGTTCAGGGCCGTCACGGCGAGGCGGGACTTCATCCGCGCGTCGATGGAGTAGCCGACGATCCTCTTGCTGAAGACGTCCTTGATCGCACAGAGACGCAACTTTCCTTCGCCGGTGGCGTGTTCGGTGATATCGGCGAGCCACAGGCGGTTCGGGCCATTCGCGGTGAAGTCACGGCGGACCAGGTCGTCGTGCACCGGCGGACCGGCCTTCTTGGTCCTGCCGCGTCTTTTCCCGAACACGCTCCACCAGCGATTGTCCCGGCAGATCCGCCACGCAGTCCGGTCGGCCATGAGCGACCCTGCATCGCGGGCTTCATCGGCCAGGAAGCGGTAGCCGAACTCCGGATCCTCACGATGGGCGTCGAACAACGCATTCGCGCGGTAAGCCTCCTCCAGCACGGCATCGGTCACCGGCCGGTCGAGCCAGCGGTAGTAGGGCTGTCTCGCGAGCCTGAGTACCCGGCACGTGACCGTGACGGGAACCCCGTCCACGGCCAGCTCCTTCACGAGCGGGTAGATCCTTTTCCCGGCAGATTCGCCTGCGACAGGTAAGCCGCGGCCCGCCGCAGGACCTCGTTCTCCTGCTCCAGCAGCTTGATCCGCCGACGCACGGCCCGTAGTTCCGCGTTCTCCTGCGTGGTCGTTCCGGGTTTCACCCCGTCGTCGATGTCCGCACGGCGCATCCACTTCGACAGCGTCACCGCGTGGACGCCGAAGTCGGCAGCCACCTGCTCCAGTGTCACGCCCGGACCGCGGTTCCTCGAGACCCGCACAACTTCCTCACGGAACTCCTCGGGATAAGGCTTGGGCACAGCGACATCCTTCCCACCCGCCCCGCAGGGCAAGCCAGTTCAGATGTCACCCAAACCTGCAGCAGACCCCAAAGCCGGAAATTGTGACTGAGCAGTTCAGTTGGCGAATGAGCGCTTGAGTTGGCGGCGCTGAGCCCGCTGCCTGGGCGAAGCCGTGCTGCTAGCAACAGACTGGCACCGCAGTCCCGGAAGCGGGCCGGGCACCGGGAGCGGGATGGCGCTCGGGTTTGCCGGTCAGGAAGCGGGGACGGGGCCGCCGGGTCGGAACCGTTCCACTCCGACGATGTGCCGCACTTTGACGGGGCGCACGATCACCGCGACCCGCTGTTCTCCCGGCGTGATCCACTCGAAACGCTCGCTGCCCAGATACTTGCGGGCCAGCCGGTCCATCCGGTCGTGCGCCTCCTCGCCCTCGATGAAGCGGGCCACCACACCACTGATCTGCACTCGGTCGAAGGGATCGGTGACGTCCGCGTGCGAGAGATAGACGCGGGGGTCACGGCGCAGGTTTTCCTCCTTCACCCGGCCCACCGAGGTGTTGAACATCAGCTCCCCCTCTCCCTCCAGGTCCACCCACATCGGGCTGACCTGCGGTGCTCCGTCGGCGAACACGGTGCCGACGTACCAGATGTTGGGGGCTTGCAGCCGGGCACGGACGACTTCGTCGAAGGTCGCAGTCATCCTGGGAGGCTATCAACCATGATCGGCGGGACGGCGCGGGGAGCCGTGGATTCGGGCAGGTAAAGCCGAGTGCCGTGGAGCCATCCTTACGCTCATGCCCCTGGTGGCCGAGACTTTGGCAGCGGGCTGGTCACCGGCGCTCGTACTGTGCCGGGTAGGGCCCGCCACCTGAAATGCTCAGCCCTGCCAAGTCTCGCGCTCACCCGCCAACCGAATCGCTCAGTCACAGAATGTGACTGAGCGATTCCATGAGGGAGCGGACTGAGTGGGCGGTTCGTGAGTCTATGTGTGGTTCTGGTGTCGCCTGATGGTGTGGGCGAAGCCGGAACGTGCCGGTCCGATGCCGGTGGCCTGCT
>NZ_JBSFWK010000095.1:0-4947 GCF_053594815.1 Streptomyces sp. NPDC002577
CGCCAGGTCAGCTGCCGGGAGGTCCTGAGCCACTTGATGTGCTGGTTGACCATCGAGTCGACGATGTGGACGAACGCCTCGTAGCAGGAGAACAGCCCGTGCCGACCGGTGAGGAGGTAGCCCTCCAGCCAGCCTTGGCAGGTGTGTTCGGAGAGGATCTCCATCACGCGGCCGTGCCGGTCCAGGTTCTCGTCGACGGTGAGTGTCTCGGCCTGCCACGCCTTGCCGCTGGCTGCGTAGACCGCCTGGAGCCGGTTGGAGGCGGTCTCGTCCGGGCCGACGATCCGGAAGTCACGTCGCTCGCCGGTGGCCCGCATGACGTGCTCCAGCAGGTCGCCGAGGACCCGGGTCGGTTCGTGCAGGGACGCGCCGGGCTTGTCGACGGGGACTGCGTACCGCTCCAGCGGCGGCAGCGGCAGCTCGCGCACCAGCAGCCCGCCGTTGGCGTGCGGCGTGGCGCCCAGGCGCCGGGTGCCCTCGGGGATGCAGGCCAGCACGTGGTCGCGGGGGCGGCCGCGCTCGTCGAAGAGCTCTTCGGGCTTGTACGAGCGCAACCAGGCCTCCAGCTGGCGCAGATGCTCCGGGTTGTCGCGGACAGCGGCCAGGGGGACCTGGTGGGAGCGCCACGTGCCTTCCACCGGAAGGCCGTCGACCTCGGCGGGACCGGTCCAGCCCTTGGGCGTGCGCAGCACGATCAGCGGCCAGTGGGGTCGTTGGGTGATGCCCTCCTCGCGTGCAGTGCGCTGGATGAGCGCGATGCGGTCCAAGGCATCGTCCATCGCGGCGGCCAGGGCACGGTGCACGGTCATCGGGTCGTCGCCGGTGACGTGGATGGGGACGTGACCGTATCCCCGCAGCAGTGCGTCGAGTTCGGGCTCGGGAAGCCGGGACAGCACCGTGGGGTTGGCGATTTTGTAGCCGTTGAGGTGCAGGATCGGGAGCACCGCGCCGTCGTGGACGGGGTCGAGGAACTTGTTGGAGTGCCAGGACGCGGCCAGCGGTCCGGTCTCCGCCTCGCCGTCGCCGATCACACAGGCCACCAGCAGATCCGGGTTGTCCAGAGCAGCCCCATAGGCGTGCGAGAGGGAGTAGCCCAGCTCGCCTCCCTCGTGGATGGATCCAGGCGTCTCGGGTGCCACATGGCTGGGCACCCCTCCCGGGAAGGAGAACTGCCGGAACAGCCTGGCCATGCCCTTCGCGTCCCGGCTCACGTCCGGATACGTCTCGCTGTAGCTGCCCTCCAGCCAGGAGTTGGCGAGCACGGCGGGACCGCCGTGACCGGGGCCCCAAATGCACAGAGCGTCCTGGCCGCGGGTCTTGATGACGCGGTTGAGGTGGGTGTGGACCAGGTTCAGGCCAGGCGACGTACCCCAGTGGCCGAGCAGCCGCGGTTTGACGTGCTCGGGGCGCAGCGGCTCACTCAGCAGTGGATTGGACAAGAGGTAGATCTGGCCGGCGGACAGATAGTTGGCCGCACGCCAGTGGGCGTCCAGGGCCTGCAGTTCCTCGTCCGTGATCGGGGCGGGCGCTTGCTGCGATCGGACGTCGGACATGGGTGGATTCCCTTCCGGGTCGAAGTAACGTGCCGGGCCGTACTTCCTCCACCCTGGGCCCGGCCTTCGGACCACGGACAGGGCCGGTCGGCCCACACCCGCCCGCCCGAAGTCCCTTGGTGACCCCGGCTCTTGGACGGTTCGCGCTCTCCAGCCCGAGGTACGTCGTGGGGGTCGAGGTGTGGACGATCTCGTGAGCCGCGTCGAGGGCGCCGATCGCGGCCAGACCTCCGGTGTGTTCGACGAACCGGGCTGCGGCCTCGGCCTTGGGCCCCATCGAGCCGTCCGTGTAGCCGCCGCGGCGCAGATCGGCGGGGGTGGCGTCGAGGACGGGCCGCTGGTCCGGGGTGCCCCCCGCCCCCGCCTTCGGCCGACTGCGTCCGTCCGCCGCGCGGTCTGCGCACGTACGTCCCCGACCACGCGGCGAGCCTCTGAACGGGGCCGCGGATCAGGTCGATTGCGGTACGACGGCGACGGGACAGGCCGAGTGGTGCAGCACCGTGTGGGCGCTGATGCCCTGGGGCACCGGCTGCGCGAAGTCGGCCCAGGCCAGCATCTTCTCGGCGTATCCGCCGTCGCAGCCGTATCCGGTGTCGATCTGCTGCTCGCACAGCGTCTCCCAGCCGGACAGGCAGTGCTGGCACCGCCCACAGGCCTTGCCGAGCCACAGCACGGCGACCCGCTGCCCGACCGCGAGGTGGGTGACGCCGTCGCCGAGCTTCTGGACGATGCCCACGCCCTCGTGTCCGGGCACGAACGGCGGGTTCGGCTTGACGGGCCAGTCGCCATGGGCGGCGTGGATGTCGGTGTGGCAGAGCCCGGAGGCTTCGACGCGGATGCGGACCTGGCCGGGGCCGGGCTCGGGGTCGGGGCGTTCCTCGATGACCAGGGGCTCGCCGAAAGCTCGTACGACCGCTGCGGAGATCCGGACCGGTACGCGACCCTCACGGCCACACTCGCGATCGCGGTCGGCCTGCTGTGCGTGGTGGCGTGGGCGGCGCGGCTGGGCTTCGTCGCCGATCTGCTGTCCCGACCGGGCCCCGGATCGCCGGACAGAGACAGCGTCTCACAGCCCAGGTGGTCGCCCACGAGGGAGTGAGCGTCACACGGATGGCTCACACAGTGATCGTGTCTCCGGCCGGAACGATGGCCAGGGGGACCGCGCTCAGTGCCTCGGGGCTGAGGAATCGCGCCATCGACTGCTGTCCGGTTTGGCTGAGCATGATCTCGTGGATCTGGATCAGACGTTTGGGCGCAACTTCGCGCACGTAGTCTGCCGCCTCACCGAGCTTGGTCCACGGCCCACTTGTGGGCAGGAGCAGCGTGCCGACCGGGGTGGGCGGGACGTGGTACGCGTCACCGGGGTGGTAGAGCCGGTCCTCGACGAGGTAGCCGACGTTCGAGACGCGCGGGATGTCGCGGTGGATCGCGGCGTGCAGGTCGCCGAATACCGCGACATCGAAGCCCGCGACGGTGACACTGTCACCGGCTGCCACCGCGGTGACCTGGCCGCGCCGGGCCGACCAGCGTTCGACCACGCCGGCCGGTCCGTAGACCCGCAGGTCGGGGCGGGCGTCAAGGGCCTGGGCGATCAGATCCTCGTCGAAATGATCGAAGTGCTCGTGGGTGATCAGGACGGCTTCGGCCGCGGCCACCGCTTCCTTCGCATCCGGGGTGAATGTCCCCGGGTCGATGACGATCCGCCCGCCGTCCTTGACCAGCGACACACAGGCGTGGGCGTGCTTGATCAGCTGCACTGTCGACTCCTCACCAGACGATTTACAGGAAACACTGTACAGGTATCCCTGTATATATTTAGCCTGGCGATGTGAACAGCACGTCTTCGAACGAACCGGCGCCCTCCCCGGATGAGTTGGCCGCGCACCTGAGGGCAGCGATCGGTGCTCTGGTCCGCAGCACGCGCACCGTCGATAAGCTCGCCCCCATCCCGGCGGCCGTGCTCGACCTGCTCGACGTGCGCGGACCGATGACCACGGCCGACCTGGCGGCGAGCCGTGGAGTGCGCCACCAGACGATGGCCGCGACCGTCAAAGAGCTGACCGATAACGGCTGTCTGGCCGTCGGACCCGACCCGGACGACGGTCGCAAGAAGATCCTCACTCTGACGACGTCCGGGAAGAGTGCGATCGACGCAGACCGCCGCCGACGCGTCGGTGCGCTCTCCGAGGCGCTGGACAAGTCCCTGGACGAGGACGACCGGCGTATCCTGGCCCACGCCCTCGAGCTCATCGACCGGATCGCCGGGACGGTCACAGGCACTCGCTCCTCCCGCTCGGCCGGACACGGACCCATCACCGGAGCCTGGTGACGGCACGTTCCCGGTGCGTGCGCCCGCGCCGTCGCCAACCCGGCCGCCCCGGCCCGGACGACCACCAGGCCGCAAGAACTGCCCGCCCCACTCGCTACATGATCCTGATCCTGGTCAGCCGGTTACGGCGGCGAAGGGGCCGCCGTAACCGAACGCGAGTCGCGCGAAGTTCTCGGCGATGCGGCGGTGTCCTGCGGGATCGGGGTGGAGCCTGTCGGGCAGCGGAAGTTCGGCCTGTAGTCTTCCCCTCCAGCAGTCCCATGCGGACAACCCCCTTCTACTTCCGCATCGATCGATGCGGAAGAGGTGTGCTGCGGCTGCGAAGGCCGACCGGCGTCGACGTCGCCCCACCGGCGGGGCGCCGCCCATCGCCGAGATCAGCCCGCGGTGCGAGCACGAGCAGAAGTCGCGGCTTCCGCCGCCTCCTGGAAATCGGCGATGGCCCCGCCGTAGTCCCTCGCCCAGTTCGTCAGGACCTCGATGGGCTCGATGAGGGTCCGGCCGAGGTCGGTGAGGCTGTACTCGACCCGCCGTGGCGCTTCGGCGTGGCGGTCGACCAGGCCGTACTGCTGGAGCCGGCGCAGCGTCTGGGTGAGGACCTTGCGCGAGACGCCGCCGATGAGGTCGACGAGCTCACCGTGCCTGCGAGGCTTCTGGCTGAGGCCGAAGAGCACGAGCACGGCCCATTTGTCGGCGATGATCTCGACCGCCAGGCGCGTGGGGCAGTCGGCGAGGAAGGCTGCTCCGTCCACGTTCTGCATGAGAATCGAAGGTACCAGGAGGTAACCCGCGGCTCCGTAACGTCTTTTGCGGGCAACGAAACCAGCACCGGATGCGGAGGAGTCACCATGCCACGAGTCGTCGTGTTCGACGAGTTCGGCGGGCCGGATGTCATGCACGTCGTCGAGGAACCGGTCGTCGAGCCCGCCGCCGGCGAGGTCCGGGTCAGGATCGAGGCGTTCGCCGTCAACCCGCTCGACCAGATGATGCGTTCCGGCACCTCGCCCGCACCCGTCCCCCTGCCGCACGCTCGCCTCGGCGTCGAAGGAACCGGCGTCGTGGACG
>NZ_JBSFWK010000096.1:0-4566 GCF_053594815.1 Streptomyces sp. NPDC002577
ACCCGCTCGACCGCGGCACGCAGCCGGACGCGCAGATCGCTCTTGAGGAAAGCCACCTGGTCACGCAGTGCCTGCATGTCCAGGCCCAGGCGTTCTGCCTTCGCCCAGTCGCCGGAGTCGGCGATCTCACGGAGCAGCGACTTCAACGCCACCGGAGACCTGTTCTCGATGGCCGCGTTGAAGAAGGCCGTCATCAGCTCCCGTACGCTGCCCTGCTCCAGCAGCTCTTCAAGACCGGACCGCCCGGTGTCGGCACCGATCTGACCGGCCGACGTCAGGTTGCTGGCGAAGAAGACCTTCGCGATCTCCTGCTCGCTCAGGTCGGGATGCGCCTGAGCGAGCACGTCGAACAGGCGGGCCACGCCCTGCCGAACCGCCCCCAGCGCGCTCGGCTGGCGGAACGCGTACGCGCCCAACCGCTTCTCGAACTCCCGGGCCATGGAGGTGTACGCCGGGTCCGCGTAAAGCGCCCGCGCGCCGCGGTCCGTACCGAGCGCGGAGAAGCCCTCCGGCAGCAGATCGGTGACCGGCGCGAGGCCGCCGACTCCCGTCCCACGGTCCCCTGACGGCACGTCGGAGAGCTGTCCGGCGGAAGACGCGTCGGTGCCGTCGAGACGTGCCAGGAAGGTCCGGAGGGAATCCGCCTGCGGCACGGCGGCATCCCCGGCGTCGCGGACCAGTGGTCCCTCTACGACTTCGGCCATGCGGGCAGCGACCCCGCCCAGCAGGCGCTCGCGCGCAGAGGCGACGCCGCGCTCCGCGGCCTGGGCCGTAGCCGTCGCCACGGCCTGCGCGTCCCGGTCCGGCACGCCCTCGTTCTGGTGCAGTACCTGCGCCACCCGCATGGTCGCCCAGTACTGCTCGGGGTCCCGCTCCAGCAGCGAACGGCGGCCCTCGGCGACCGTCAGGTCGAACGGGTTGTGCTCTGCCGTGATCCGCGACGCATCCGTCCAGAGCTGACGTGCCGTCGGCTCGTCCAGCTTGCCGAACTGCTGCTCCGCGAACCGCTTGAGGTCCGGCAGCACCTGCATTTCACCGCCGGAGCCCTGGCCCTCCAGGAGCGGGCCTTGCCGGTTCTGCGCGGCCGCTGCCGTCCGCCACTCGGCGGCCAAACGGGGGTACGTGACCTGCTGTCCCGGTGTCTCCAGCCGAGAGACGATTCCCACCAGCCGCGACCGGGCAGCCTCGTCGACCGGGGTGACCGCCCCGGCGCCGTCCAGACGGCGTACGAGTGTGTCCAGGTGTGCTGCGACGATCTGCGTGTCCGGGCTGAGTTGCAGAACGCCGCGGGCCAGGTCCGCCGCACGACGTACGTCCGTCAGGCGCTCGACCGTCAGGTGCTCCGGCCCCCCGTGCACCTCACTGGCCAGCTCACCCAGATGCCAGACCTGAAGGCCGTCCGCCGCGCCGATCCGCCGGGCCAGCGGCAGCAGATCGCCGCGCTTGACCACCGAGCCGGAACCGGCGAGGTGCTGCAGCGCGTTCCGCAGCGCGCCGAGCGGGAGCTCCGGCAGCTCCTCGACAGCCTCGACCAGTTCATACGTCTTCTTTCGGAAGTCGCGCATCTCACGGGACGTGATGTCCAGGCGCCCGGTGGGAAGCAGCAGCACCTCCTGTTCCTGCATGTCCAGGGAGAAGGCCGAGATGTCGCGGGCCGCATTCCCGGTCAGCTCGGCGCGGATGAGCACGCGGTGGGAATCCGGTATCGGAACCTTCGATGCGAACAGGAACTGGCCTTCTGCTTCCTCCTTGTTCCGGGTGAAACTGGCGAACTTGTTGAAGGAGATCTCCGTGGCCTCGTGGCCCACCAGGCGCGTGCCGCGCCAGGCCTCGCCGGTCGCGGGCGGCAACTGATCGAGCGCGTCCACCAGCATCGCGGCATGGGCGGCCATCTGCTGCTCGATGACGGGGAGCACCCTCTCGACCGCCGCGTGGAGCCGCTCGCGATACCGCGCCCGTTCCCCGGGCACCTTTCCGGGGGGGTTCGCAGTCACCCGACGGATCTCAGGGTGATAGTTCAGTACGGCCTGCAGGGGGCTCCCGAAGCGGACGTGCTCGTCGATGAGCCAGTCGATCTGACGGCGCAGCGCCGAACGAGCCTCGTCGGCATCGGACTTGAACAGCGGATTGATCAGCTGGTAGTTCGAGGCGGTGTAGGCCGCGATAGAGGCGAAGTGCGCCGGGGTCAGGCGCTCCAGCACCTGCCGCGCCGTCAGCCCGTTCCTCCGCAGCCAACGCTCCGTCCACCACTCGCCTTCGGTTTCCGGGGGCAGCGGCTGGTCGACGAGGCGCCCGAAATCAGCCCTGCGTTCCTCGATCAGTTCCAGGCCCAACCCACCGAGTCCGGTGAAGCCCCCGTCCTCGGGCCGGGTGTCGAACTTGGACCAGTAGACGGCCTCGTGCGGCAGCATGCCCTTCTCGCCGGCCTGCTGACGCACCTCGGCGAGCGACAACCCCGGCACCGACCGGTACATGCGTGCCGCGTCGTCCAGCGGGTTCCCCGCCAACGACGGCACCACGTCCGCCGTCTGCAGACCCGCCAGAATCTCGTGCAGCGAATGGTCCTGCAGCGGAAGCATCCACCCGATCAGGGCCAGCGCCAGGCCCTCCCCGTCCAGACCGGGGACATCCAGCAGCTTGAAGGCGTTCCCGACCCGCGCGGCCGTGCCCGAGACGGAGCTCTTCGGCAGCTCCGGACCCTGCGCGCCCAGACCCAGATCACCTGCCGCCTGCTCTCGCAGCGCCTGCACGTCCAGGCCCAGGTGTTCCGCCTTCGCCCAGTCGCCGGAGTCGGCGATCTCACGCAGCAGCGGATTCAACGTCAGCGGAGACTCGTTCTCGATGGCCGCGTTGTGGAAGGCCGTCATCAGCTCCCGCACACGGCCCTGCCGCAGCAGCTCGTGAAGACCGGACAGCCCGGTGCCCGCACCGATCTGGCCCGCCGACGTCACGTTGTCGGCGAAGAAGACGGCCGCGATCTCCTCCGCGCTCCGGTCGGGATGCGCCTGAGTGAGCACGTCGAGCAGACGGGACACGCCCTCCCGAACCGCGTCCCGCGCGCTCGGCTGCTGCGACGCGTAGGTGCCCAGCCGCTTCTCGAACTCCCGGGCCATCGGGGCATACGACGCATCCGCGTACAGGGTCCGGAACCCAGGGTTCGCAACGAGCGCCGGGGAACCGTCCGCAACCGGATCGGCAATCGGCGCCACTGCGGCGGCATCCGCCGGGTCCGCCACCGACGGTACATCGGGAATCTGCTCGCCGGACGACGCACTGGTGCCGTCGAGACCTGCCGGGGAGATCCGAGGGGAGTCCGTGCGCGGCACGGTGGCAGCCCCGGCGTCCCGGATGGCGGGCGCCTCAACGACGTCGGCCATGCGGGTCAGGACCCGGCCCCCACCCAGCAGACCCGCACGCGCAGAGCCGACAGCGCGCTCATCGGCCAGGTCCCTGGCCGCCACGACGGCCTGGGCAATCCGGTCCGGCGCGCCCTCGTTGTCGTGCAGTACCTGCGCCACCCGCAGGGTCGCCCAGTACTGCTCGGGGTCGCGCTCCAGCAACCCCCCGGCGCCCTCGGCGACCGTGAGACCGAACGGGTTGTGCTCCGCGGTGATCCGCGACGCATCCGCCCAGAGCCGACGCGCCGTCGGCTCGTCCAGCTTGCCGAACTGCTGCTCCGCGAATCGGCGCAGCGATGCGTCGGGGGTGACGTCGCGGACGCGCTGACCCGTCGTGCCGGCCTGAACGCCCTGCGGGGCGGTGCCGGCCTGCGGGAGCTCTGCCGCAGAGGGCTCCGCCTCCGTCGTGGGGCGCGCCTCGTCGACCTGCTGCCGGCTCGGCGAACCGTTGGTTTCCACGCCAGGCTGCGACACCTGAACCTGCGACGGTGCCGCCGCCTGCTCGCGCTCCGGAGCCGGAACCTCCGCCCCGGAGTCCATCCGCGACGGCACCGCCGTGGAGCCTTCCGCCTCCGACGCCGACTGCCGCGATCCCGCCGCCGAATCCTTCTGCGGCGTGCCGGTCGCCGTTCCCGAAACTGGCGCGTCCACCCCGGGCTGCATCCGCGAGGAACTCTGCGGCGACACGGGCCGCTCGACGGTCCGCTCCGGCTGCGTCGAGGCCGACGTCGTCGAAGACGTCTGCGTCGGCACCGGCGGCTGCAGCGCCGTAGCGGACTCCACCGGAGACTCGGGACGCTGCCCGGAACCGCTCACCGTCGGAACCGACGGAGATGTCTGCGGCTGCGTATCCGTTGGTGCCGGCATCTGCGAAGTCGTATGCGTCGGCAACGGCGGCTGCTGCGCAGTCGGGGACTGCGCCGGAGCCTGGGTTGTCGGCTGCTGCGCAGGCGTCGGTGCCTGCTGCGTCGGGGACGCGTCCTGCACCTGCTGCGTGTCCGTCGGTGCCGGCGGCTGCGAGAACGTCTGCGGCTCGGGAGGCGTCGGGGTCTGGATCTGCGGCGCAGCCGGAGCCTGCGGGATCACGGGCTTCGGCACATTGACGGAAGGCGACGAGGTCTCCGCCGTGCGCGACGTCTGTGTGGTGTCCCCCGAGGACGGGTCACCG
>NZ_JBSFWK010000097.1:0-3742 GCF_053594815.1 Streptomyces sp. NPDC002577
GCGACTTCGCCGAACACTGCTTCGCCCACGTCGGACTGGACTGGCGAGACCACGTCCGCTTCGACGAACGCTACCTGCGCCCCTCCGAAGTCGACCACGTGGTCGGTGACGCCTCCAAAGCCGAACGCGTACTGGGCTGGAAGCCGACCGTGCGCGCGCCCGAACTCGCGCGGCTCATGGTCGACGCCGAACTCGGCACGCTGGCACGCACACGCCCCGGCTCCGTCAGCGCGCCGAGAATCCCGGTGTCCTGAAGTGCCATGAGCCGCGCTTCGCCCACCTTGGTGCAGCAGAGGGGTACCAGCTCATCGGTGTCGGAAGTAACGGCATCAACGCGTTCTTCGTCCGCAACGACGCGGCCGGCGCCCCCTGGGATCTGAAGGCGCAACAGGCTTTGGTCCGATCTCGTGTGAGGACCGCCCGCGGTACGCACGGAAAGCCGCCCTACACCGGGGACGATCACACCGAGTTGTTGCGATCCATGCGGGACCGGCTCGGTGCACCAGGTCGACAGGGGAAGCGATCTCTCGATCGCCGAGACTTTCGGGGATCTGGCCCTTACGACACCTGCGATGACAGACGCCGGTGCGCGATGAACATACAAGGCACGAGCACCACGAGTGTCTGAGTGACAACCGTCGACCAGAGCGGCCCGGCGAGGCCGAGTCGTGTCACCGACCAGATCGACGCCAATACGTTCAATACGGCCATGACCGACGCCAGCACCATCTGCGACCGAAGCACTCCCGCTCCGTTCAGAAAGATACTGACCGCGGAGCTGGCGCACATGACCGCGACGTAGCACGCCAGCGCCACCAGCATCTCCATCGGCGGGATCGCGACGTCGTCGCCGATCCAGACGCGCAGGATCCGGGGCGTGACGGCCACAAGAGCGTTCGCCGCCAGTGCGCCCACGGCGGTCGCGAGCACCACCGAGCGCACGTAGGCGCTCCGCACCCATGCATGGTCACCACGCGCCCACGCCTCACGGTAGGCCGCCCACAACGGCGTGAGGAAAACACCGGCGAAGGTAGGGACAAGCGCGAAGAGTGTGAAAGGCAAAACGTACTCGGCAACTCGGGAGGCGCCCAGGTAGTGCCCGATAAGAATTGCGTCCGATTTATAAGCGACGAGCCCGATCATGGAGAGAAGAAAGAGCTGCACGCCCTCCCGGGCAAGCCGGCCGCACGTGTGCCGGTCCACGTCATGCAGTCGGGGACGAAGGTCGTTAATCGGGCGAGCCAGCAGGAGTACCGTCGTTGTGATCCCGGCAATGAGCGACGTCATGAGATAAGCGGCGAAGAACCACCGGACGTCCGGCGCGGCTACTGCCACACCGAGTAGCCCTGCGGCCTGCACGACGACGCCGAACGATGTATGGAGCGCCGGTACGTGGCCGCGTTGAAGGGCGTGATACACGCGGCCGGCGACGGTGAGGGGGAGGCTGAGCGCAGCCGTCGCGGCCACCGCGAACAGCAACTGATGAACCAGGGCGCCCGGCACCTCGTGCCCCACCCCGAGGACGCCGTTCCAGTCGAAGGCAAGCGTGACCAGACCGGAGAGGGCGAGCCCGACGAGTGCGCAGCCTGTCAGCAGAAAGAAGGCCGTGCTCACCACCCGGCGCATGGCGGCGGAGTCGTTGTGCCCGCTGGCCGCCGAGACCTGCCCCATCACCGCGAGGCCCACACCGAAGTCACAAATGACGAGCATTCCGAAGACAGTGGTGAGGTTCAGCCAGAGGCCGAACTCACCCGGCTCGAGACTGCGCGCGACAACGCGGATCACCATGAGGTTCACGACCAGAGACATGGCTCGCGCACCCGTCGTCGTCGCGCCGGCAGCGAAGATTCGGCGCCACCGGTCGTTCGCCTTCGACCCGAAGGGTACGCGTGCCCCGAGTCCGTCCCATCTCGACCGCAGGCTGTGGAACTGGTTCACGGAAAATACCCTGCCCGCTGATGTCGTCCATTCGCAAGAGCATTCAACTGATCGCCGTAAAACTCTGGACGACATAAACCGGCCGTGTCGCACCCATTCACTTACTCGCACCATGAATACACTGACAGGGAGCTGAATCTGCTCCAGGCAGAGAAAGGGGTACGGGTGCGGGTCCTGTTCTCCCCAGATGCATTCGTGAGGCAGCGGTTCGGCGGGATCAGCCGGTACTTTGCGGAGCTCCACACCGAACTGGTGGATGAGGGCGTCGACGCGCGCCTGTTCGCCGGGCTGAACGACAATCTGTACGTCACGGGCCGCCGCGGAGACAAGCTGCGAAAGCTGCCCAGGCGCGTGCGCCTGCTGCTGAGCAGAGCGTCCTTCAGGGCGTACTCCGCCACGCAGCGCGGACGGCACGTCATCCATCCGACCTACTATTCACCGGTGGTTTCTGGCCATCAGCCACAGGTATGCACTTTTTACGACCTGATCCACCACAAATATGCCGACTACTTCGGCCCGAAAGACGACACGGCGGAACGCCAGCGATTCTGGGCCCGGCGGGCGGACAGAATCATCGCCATCTCGAAATCCACCGCAGATGACCTGGTGTCCGTGCTGGGAGTGGAGCCGGAAAAGATCTCGGTCATCCATCTGGGCGTCCGCATCCCCCTCGTACGGCCGAATCGAAATCCGGACGACTATCTTCTCTACGTCGGAAATCGGGGCGGCTACAAGAACTGGCGGATGGTGGTGGACGCGCTGCAGGACCGGGACCTCAGGGCCATACGGCTGATCTGCTCAGGAGGAGGCCCGGCCACTCCCGCCGAGAAGTCGTTTCTCGAGAAGCGCCGCCTCGCGCACCGTGTCGAATTTCTTCAGGCGGGCGAGGAGACGCTGTCCCGGCTCTACCAGAGAGCGCTGGCCCTGGTATATCCGTCGATGTACGAGGGATTCGGGCTTCCGCCGCTGGAGGCGATGGCCCGGGGCGTTCCCGTCGTTGCCGCGCGGGCGGCCTCCATTCCGGAGGTCGTGGGCGATGCGGCACTTCTCTTCGACCCTCACCAATGCGACGACCTCATCAGCAAGCTCCGATGCCTCGATTCATCGACCTGCAGGGAACTAGAGCGGCGCGGCCCGGCGCGGGCCCAGACGTTCACCTGGAAGAGGACAGCTCAGCAGACGATCGATGTCTACCGGACCTTGCTCCCCTGAGTCGGCGTACTCGACAGCTCTGGATCCAGTGTCAAACCACACGTATGGAGTGCGCGTGACAGCAAAGAAGGCCCTCATCACCGGCATCACCGGGCAGGACGGCTCCTATCTCACGGAGCTGCTGCTGGAGAAGGGATACCAGGTCCACGGCATCGTCCGCCGGGCTTCGACGTTCAACACCCAGCGGATCGACCACCTCTACCAGGATCCGCACGCCCCGAGTCCCCGGCTTTTCCTGCACTACGGCGAACTCAGCGATGGCACCCGCCTCGCCGCGCTGCTGGAGACGGTACAGCCGGACGAGGTGTACCACCTGGCCGCCCAGTCCCATGTACGCGTGTCCTTCGACGAGCCGGAGTTCACCGGGAACTCCACCGGTCTCGGTACCACTCGCCTGCTGGAGGCGATCCGCTCCATCGGCCTGCCGTGCCGCTTCTACCAGGCCTCCAGCTCCGAGATGTTCGGCGCCTCGCCCCCGCCCCAGCACGAGGGCACCTCCTTCCACCCGCGCTCCCCCTACGGCGTCGCCAAGGTCTACGCCTACTGGGCCACCCGCAACTACCGTGAGGCCTACGGCATTTACGCCGTCAAC
>NZ_JBSFWK010000098.1:0-3658 GCF_053594815.1 Streptomyces sp. NPDC002577
AGTCCGGTTCGGAGACGATCCAGGTGTTCGTCCCGTCGAGCGTCATCGCCGAGGCGTTGGGGGCGAGGACGTTGACGGCGCGTTCGGTCGCGGGGTGCTCTCCGGCCCCGCGTCCGCGGATCTTCCGCGGAGCCGGCGACGGTGTGTGTCGTCTCTTGCCGGCGGTCAGCCGGGGACCGTGCATTCGAAGGCGTGCAGATACGGGTTGACCGGGCGGATCTCACCCACCGTCAGACCGGCCTCCGTCATACGGGTGACCAGGCTCTCCTTGGTGTGCTTGGCGCCGCCCACATTGAGCAGCAGCAGCAGATCCATGGCGGTCGTGAACTTCATCGACGGGGTGTCGTCGACGATGTTCTCGATGATCACCACCCTGGCTCCGGGCCGCGCCGCCGCCATGACGTTCCGCAGGGTCCTGCGGGTACTGTCGTCGTCCCATTCCAGGATGTTCTTGATGATGTACAGATCCGCCTCGACCGGGATGTCCTCCCGGCAGTCGCCACCGACGATGTCCGCCCGGTTCGCGAGCGCACCGCCCTCGCGCAGCCGCGGATCGGCCTTCTCCACCACACGCGGCAGATCGAGCAGGGTGCCCCGCATATGCGGGTACTTCTCCAGCAGCCCGGCCACGACGTGACCCTGGCCGCCGCCGATGTCGGCGACCGTCGACACCCCTGTCATGTCGAGCAGTTCCACGAGGTCCCGCGCGGACTGCATGCTGGATGTGGTCATGGCCCGGTTGAACACATGGGCCGATTCGTGCGCGTCCTCGTGCAGGTAGTCGAAGAACCCCTTGCCGAACAGGTCGTGGAAGACGCTGCCGCCGGACTTCACCGCCTCGTCGAGCCGCGGCCAGGCGGCCCAGGTCCAGGGTTCGGTGCACCACAGGGAGATGAAGCGCAGACTGTTCGGGTCGTCGTCGCGCAGCAGCCGCGACATGGGGGTGTGGGCGAACCGGCCGTCGTCGGTCTCGGCGAAGATGCCGTAGCAGGACACGGCCCGCAGCAGCCGCCTGAGCGGCCGTGGTTCGACGCCCAGCGCGGCGGCCAGTTCCTCGGCGGTGGCGGGTTCGTCGCCCAGTGCGTCGGCGACGCCCAGCTTGGCGGTCGCGCGGACGGCCGCCGCGCACGCCGCCCCGAAGACGAGCTCCCGCAACTGCATGGCCGGCTGGGGAGACCTGGCCGGCTGGGGTACCCCCTGCTCATGGGGGTGGCCCCGCTCGAGCGGAGCCGAGGGTGGGGGAGAGGCCGAGGGGGAGGGAGTTACCGTGGTCATTTAGCGCCTCGATTCGCTTGGTTCAACGGGAGCACCGGCCGGCCGGTCAGCACAGGCCCGCGGGTTGGGAGACCCTGCAGACATTGCCGCTGAAGCGGTTGCCGGAGCCGGTGGTGTCCCGGTTCGCAAGGTCGGCCGTCGTGTTGCCCAGCACCAGGTTGTCGCGGATGACGTTGCGCTGGTTGACCGCGCCCACGAAACTCTTGTAGAGCACGACTCCGCCGGAGAAGGTGGACTTTCCCTCGTTGCCGCGGATGACGTTGTCCTCCACGAGCATGTCCTCGGCGCCGGTGAGAACGATCCCCGATCCCTGGATGTAGGGCAGACGGGCCGTCTTCGCGCAGTACTTGTTGTTCGAGAAGATCGTGTTGCGCCGGATGGCCATGTCCCCAGCCTGCGGACGCCCTTCGTCGCCGACGACGAATACGCCGTTGCAGTTACCGGTGACGCTGTTGTTCGCCACGGTGAGGTTCCTCAGGCGCCTGACCGTGACTCCGATGCGGTTGCGCTCAAGGAGGTTGTACCTGACCTCGGTCCCATCGGTGTCCGTGGCTCCTCCCTCGGTGTCGACCGAGTTGGACAGGAACAGGCCCGACTCGGCGTTGTCCCGGGCGATGTTGCCCCAGAACAGACTCCGCGTCGATCTCTCCTCGGCGATGCCCCACTGGCCGTTCTTCTCGGCGATCACGTTCTCGACGGTCAGCCGGTCGGTCCGCGAGGCCCACAGGGCGTTCTTCTTGAAGCCGGACAGTGTGAGAGAGCGGATGGTGGTGCCCTGGACGGGCTGGGCAGCCGTGCCGAGCACACACATGCCGTTGCCGGCCGTCGCGCAGCGGTTGCCGGTTGTGCTGGTCGGGGGCATGATCACAGTCCGGCTCCCCGCCCCACGGAGCGTCAGGCCGGACTTGGTGATCAGTACGCTTTCACGGTAGGTGCCGGGTGCGATGACAATGGTGTCCCCCGGCCGGGCGGCATCGACCGCCTTCTGGATCGATTCTCCCGGAAGCACCACGTGACGCGCCGCGGCGGCGGACGGCGGGGCTGCACCGAGCCCCGACACCGCGAGGGCCGCGGCGCATCCGAGGTACCTGATCTTTCGAGTCGTCATGAGCCGAAGCTAGGTTCGTTCAACCCCGTTCGCCACACAGGGTCACCCGTTGACGGCACAGGGTGAGCAAATGGCTGAACGGCCCTCCGTGCCGCCCCGGCTGTTCGGGTGCCAGGTCTCCTGGCCGGAGCGGCTGCGGCTTTGACGGGTTGTCGGTGCGGGCGGTGGGTGGCTGGGGCGCCTAGGCAGAGCACGCCGCCACCGTTGTGGGCAATCGTTCCTCCCCCAGCTACCGCTGGGAGGTGCCCCCAGGCCATGGGTGTACCTCCCATGCCCTTAAGGCAATGGGGGAGGGTGGGCACAACCCACGACGGCGGGTGCCCCGGCGTCGTACCGAACCGCGGTGGGGATGGCGTCAGCCGTAGAGCGCCGGGCGCTCCACGAGTTGGACCTCCACTCGCACTCCCTCGGCCTGGGCCCGCACCCCGGCCTCGGACACCGCCGCCGCGGCGTACCCGTCCCAGGTACTGGGACCGGTCACCTCCCCGCGGCGGGTGGCGTCCACCCAGGCCTGTACCTCGCGGTCGTACGCGTCCTCGAAGCGCTCCGTGAAGTCCTGGGCGATGGTGCCGCCCCAGCGGCCCGCCATGTTCGTGACCATGGCATGGCCCTCGCCGATCCTGGCGGTGCCGCGCTCGCACACCGCCTCGGCCTGTACCTGGTAGCCGAATCCGCAGTTGACGAAGATCTCGACGTCGACGAGGGCGCCGCCGTCGGTCTCGAAGATGACGAACTGAGGGTCGTCCAGCCCTGCGGGGGCGTTCTCCGAGGGTGTCGGGCGCAGCACCGTGACGGCGGTGATCTCCTGGCCCAGCAGCCACCGGGTGACGTCGGCCTCGTGCACCACGGAGTCGTTGATGAGCATCGCACTGGTGAACCCGGACGGCGCCGCGGCGTTGCGGTGCCGGTGGTGCAGCATCAGCGGCCGGCCCAGATAGCCGTTGCCCAGCAGCGACTTGAGCTTCACGTACTCGGTGTCGTACCGCCGCATGAAGCCGACCTGGATACGGCGGTGGCCGAGCCCCACCTCCGCGTCCATGACCCGCAGCGCGGAGGTGGCGTCGGGCGTGAGCGGCTTCTCGCACAGTACGGGGAGGTCGTGCGAGAGGGCCGTGAGCAGGGCCGCTTCATGGGCGGGCCCCGGTGAGGCGATGAGTACGGCGTCGACGCCGTGCGCCCCCCAGGGGGGGGGCGGGTGGGTGTTAGCGGGGCCGCCCCACAGACCGGTAGCGAGGGTGAGGGGCCCCACCCCGAAGAATTGCACCACACCCGCCC
>NZ_JBSFWK010000099.1:0-3133 GCF_053594815.1 Streptomyces sp. NPDC002577
AGGAGGTTGTCGAAAGGTGTCCACGATGCCGGTCGGTGGGCTTGTTCCCCGCGCCACCGATAACGCCGCGGACCTCGTCGTCCGCAACGCGAAGATCTACACGGGAGACCCGCTCCGCCCGGGGGCCGAGGCGATCGCCATCCGTGGCGGTGTCATCACGGTGGTCGGTGACGACAAGGACGTGGCGTCCCAGGTGGGCCCGGCCACGAAGGTGGTGGACGCGCTCGGGCGGCGGATGGTTCCCGGCCTCAACGACTCCCACCTGCATGTGATTCGGGGCGGGCTCAACTACGTGCTGGAGCTGCGCTGGGACGGCGTTCCCACGTTGCGCCAGGGGCTGGCGATGCTGCGTGAGCAGGCGGCACGTACGCCGAAGGGCCAGTGGGTGCGGGTGGTGGGAGGCTGGTCGGCCGAGCAGTTCGCCGAGCGGCGGCTGCCGACCGTCGCCGAGCTGAACGCCGCCGCGCCGGACACCCCGGTGTTCGTCCTGCACCTGTACCAGTCGGCGGTGCTCAACCGGGCGGCGCTCAAGGCCGCCGGATTCACCAGGGACAGCCCCGATCCCAAGGGCGGCCAGATCATGAGGGGCCGCGACGGTGAGCCCACGGGTATGCTGCTGGCCGCCCCCAGCGCCCTGATCCTCTACTCCACCCTGGCCAAGGCCCCGGTACTCGAGGGTGAGGAGAGGAAGACCTCCACGCGTCATTTCCTGCGGGAGCTGAACAGATTCGGACTCACGTCGGCGATAGACGCGGCCGGGGGATTCCAGAACTTCCCCGACAACTACAGCACGGTCGTCGAACTGGCCAAGGCCGGTCAACTGTCCCTGCGCATCGCCTATCACCTCTTCCCGCAGACCGCGGGCCAGGAAATCGACGACCTCGCCCGCTGGATCGAAATGGCCAGGCCCGAGGACGGGGACGAATGGCTGCGCCTCAACGGTGCGGGCGAGAATCTCACCTGGGCGGCGGCGGATTTCGAGAACTTCACCCAGCCGCGCCCGGAACTCGCCGACTACGAGGCGGAATTCGAGAAGGCCGTGCGGCTCCTCATGGAGAACGGCTGGGGATTCCGGCTGCACGCCACCTATGACGAGACCATCCGCCGGGACCTCGCGGTGTTCGAGAAACTCGCCGCGGACGGCCTTTTCCCGGCCGGGAACCGGTGGCTGTTCGACCATGCCGAGACCGTCTCCGCCGACAGCCTCGACCGTATCGCCGCCCTCGGCGGCGCCATGTCCGTGCAGAACCGGCTGTCCTTCCAGGGCGAGGCGTTCGTACGCCGCTACGGCCCCGGTGCCGCCGCGGACGCCCCTCCGATCCGGGCCATGCTGGAACGCGGCCTGACCGTCGGCGCCGGCACCGACGCCACCCGGGTCTCCACCTACAACCCGTGGATCGCGCTGCACTGGCTGGTCACCGGCCGCACCGTCGGCGACCTGGTCGTCCGCCCGCCCCACAACCGTGTCGACCGGCGTACGGCGCTGGCGATGTTCACCGAAGCGGGTGCCGCGCTGACCGGCGAGAACGACGTCAAGGGCGTCCTGCGCCCGGGATGCCTCGGCGACCTCGCCGTGCTGTCCGAGGACTACTTCACGGTGCCCGAGGCGGACATCGCACACATCGAGTCCCTGCTGACGGTCGTCGGCGGCCGGATCGTCTACGCCACCGCCGAGTACGAGGGCCTCGACGAGGAACTCCCGCCCCTCAGCCCCGAGTGGAGCCCCGTCGCGCACTTCGGCGGCTACCAGGCCACACCCCGCAGGGGCCTGTCGGGCGCCCGCCAGGCCGAACTGCTCGGCCAGGCCGTCGCCGAGTCGGAGCAGCACCGGCAGTGGCGCACCCGACGCGGCCTGGCCCCGGAAACCGAGAGCACGGTCTTCGACCCCTGCTTCTCCCTCTGATCTCCCGGGAGGGGGCCCGGTCACGAGCCGCCCCTCCCGGGACACCACCCCCCAACCCGCACCGCCCGACAGACGGTCGCCCTCAGCAGCGGACACCCGTCCGCCGGCACATCACTCATGAAAGGCACTCTCATGGTCAACATCTCCGACGTCACCGCGGCCCCCAGCCCCGACCTGCTGACCCCCGACAACTGCGCCGTGCTGTTCGTGGACCACCAGCCGCAGATGTTCTTCGGCACCGGCAGCGGCGACCGCACCGCCATCATCAACTCGACCATAGGCCTGGCGAAGGCCGCCACGGTCTTCGATGTGCCGGTCGTACTGAGCACCGTGGCCGCCGAGTCCTTCTCCGGCCCGATCATGCCGCAGCTGGCCGATGTCTTCCCCGACCAGAAGATCATCGACCGGACCACGATGAACGCCTGGGAGGATGTGAACTTCGTCGAGGCCGTCAAGGCCACCGGCCGCAAGAAGCTCGTCATCGCCGGCCTCTGGACCGAGGTCTGCGTCGTCCTGCCCACGCTGTCCGCCATCGCCCAGGGCTACGAGGTCTACGTGGTCACCGACGCGTCCGGCGGTGTCAGCCCGCAGGCGCACGAGCACGCCATCCAGCGCATGGTCCAGGGCGGCGCGATCCCGGTGACCTGGGTGCAGGTGCTCCTCGAGCTCCAGCGCGACTGGGCGCGCACGGAGACGTACGTCCCCGTCACGGAGCTGGTGAAGGAGCACGGCGGCGCCTACGGCCTCGGCATCGTCTACGCGCAGGCGGTCATCGGCGCCCACGCGGCCGGCTGACCTCTCCACGCGAACATCGACGGACGTCAGGAACAGGCAGGAACACAATGGACACCGCACTGTTGGTCCTCCGGCTGGTGGTGGGTCTCCTCATCGCCGGACACGGAGTGCAGAAGGTCAGTTTCCGGCTGGGCGGCAACGGGCTGGCGGGCGGAACCGAGGAGTTCCGCCGCGACGGCTTCCGCGGCGGCCGGCTCACCGCGCTCGCCGCGGGCGGCAGCCAGATCGGTGCCGGCCTGTTCCTGGCGGCCGGTTTACTCACTCCCGCGGCGGCGATGGCCGCAATGGGAGTGATGACGGTCGCCGGCACCGTCAAATGGCACAACGGGCTCTGGGTCCAGAACGACGGCTACGAGTACCCGATGGTCCTCGTCGTCGCCTCCGCGGCCCTGGCGCTCACCGGCCCCGGCCGCTGGTCGGCCGACCACGTCCTCG
>NZ_JBSFWK010000100.1:0-2436 GCF_053594815.1 Streptomyces sp. NPDC002577
CGGTGACCCGTCCTCGGGGGACACCACACAGACGTCGCGCACGGCGGAGACCTCGTCGCCTTCCGTCAATGTGCCGAAGCCCGTGATCCCGCAGGTCCCGGCCGCGCCGCAGGTACAGGCGCCGCCGGTCCAGGTCCCACCGCTGTCCCAGCCACAGTCGTCTCCGCAGGCGCCGGCGCCAACGGACACGCAGCAGACGCAGGACGAGGCCCCGACACAGCAGGCGCCGACGTCTTCGCAGGAGCCGGAGACGCAGACCCCGGTGGAGTCGGCTGCTGTGCCACAGGCGCTGCGCCGGTTCGTGGAGGAGCAGTTCGGCAAGCTGGACGAGCCGACGGCGCGTCGGCTCTGGGCGGATGCGTCGCGGATCACCGCGGAGCACAACCCGTTCGGGCTCACGGTCTCCGAGGGCGCCGGGGGGTTGCTGGAGCGCGACCCTGAGCAGTACTGGGCGACCATGCGAGTGGCGCAGGTGCTGCATCAGAACGAGGGTGCGCCGGACAGGGTCGACCAGGCGGTCGAGGTGGCCAAGAGCCTTGCCGTGCAGCGCGGTGTCGCCGTCGCGCAGGTCGGCCTGCAGGGCGGCGCTCCGGTCAGGGACATCGCCGGTTCCGCGCCCGACGGGGCGACCGCGTCGAGGCCCGCGTCCGGCATCGTGCACCCGTCACAGTTGTCTCCGGAGCAGCTGGACCAGTCGTTCGGCCCGGCTGTCCCCCCGAAGGTGATCAGGCCTGGGGATTCGGACGATGTCGGGGCGGTTCGCCTCAATCCGCTGTGGGTGCCTTTGGAAGAGGCGGATCCGCGGACGCTCACGGCGAACCCGACCGCCGACACCGCGTGGCTGTACTCGGTCCGCGAGGACGGCCAGGTTGTGCTCGGCAGTGAGACCGTCAGCACGCTGATGGGCGAGGAGCAGTTCTCGCAGCTGCTCGCCGGTATGCGCGAGCAGAACCCGGCGCTGACCGAGGAGGAGTTGAGGAGAAGCCTCGACACGGCGGGCCACCCCTCGGTCGCTCTGCGGTTCGCGGCGGACGAGCAGTCAGGGGGCCTCGGGACCACGCTCCCGGGCGCCGGACGGATCTCCGGGGAGCTGCGGTGGGACGCCGAACGAGGCTCCTGGACCGTGAACGACCAGTCCGGCCGGTACATGTCCTCGAAGGTCCGGCCAGACGTCACCAAGGAGCAGGTGACCGAGTGGCTCGCCAATATGGCCCGGCTCTTCAAGGAGCACCTGGGCGTCGAGGTGGTGCCGATCTCGGTGAAGCACGGGGCTCTCCCGGCGGCCACGGTAGCGCCGACCTCGGGGGGCGCTGCTGCTCCGGCGGACGCCGCGGGCCAGCCGCAGCAGGGGACCGGTCGCCAGGCAGGGCAGCAGGCTGGTCGGCGCGACACGCCCACCGACCCGGCGCTGGTCCAGTTCGCCGAGCGCGGCAAGGTGACCCGGCAGCTGTGGGCTGAAGCGTCGCGGATCACCGCGGAGCACAACCCGTTCGGGCTCACGGTCTCCGAGGGCGCCCGGGGGCTGCTGGAGCGCGACCCCGAGCAGTACTGGGCGACCATGCGGGTGGCGCAGGTACTGCACCAGAACGAAAGCGCGCCGGACCGGGGCGCCCAAGCCGTCGCGGCGGCAAGGGCCTTGGCCGCGGAGCGCGGCGCCGGCCCTGCGCGCGAGGGCCTGCTGGGTGGGGTCGCTGCCCGCATGGCCGACGTCGTAGAGGCGCCGCTGGTCCGCGACACCGCGGTCGTGGAGGCGCCCCTGGTCCGCGATGCCGGGGATGCCGGCGTGCCCCAGGCGGACTCCCTCAGGACCTTCCTGGCACAGCTCGACGGCACCGGTGCGTCTTCCAGCGGGGTGCGCTCGGACGTGCCGTCAGGAGAGGCTGTGTCGGGGGCCGGTGGTGTGGCGCCGGTTACCGATCTGGTGCCGGACGGCTCCCTTGCGCCCAGCACGGAGCGCGGCTTGCGGGCGCTGTACGCGGAGGAGACGTATGCCTCGACGGCCCGGGAGTTCGAGAAGCGGTTGGGCGCGTACGCGTTCCGCCAGCCGAGCGCGCTGGGGGCGGTTCGGCAGGGCGTGGCCCGCCTGTTCGACGTGCTCGCTCAGGCGCATCCCGACCTGAGCGAGCAGGAGATCGCGAAGGTCTTCTTCGCCGACAACGTGACGTCGGCGGGGCAGATCGGTGCCGACACCGGGCGGTCCGGTCTTGAAGAGCTGCTGGAGCAGGGCAGCGTGCGGGAGCTGATGAGGGCCTTCTTCAACGCGGCCATCGAGAACAGGTCTCCGGTGGCGTTGAAGTCGCTGCTCCGTGAGATCGCCGACTCCGGCGACTGGGCGAAGGCGGAACGCCTGGGCCTGGACATGCAGGCACTGCGTGACCAGGTGGCTTTCCTCAAGAGCGATCTGCGCGTCCGGCTGCGTGCCGCGGTCGAGCGGGT
>NZ_JBSFWK010000101.1:0-2354 GCF_053594815.1 Streptomyces sp. NPDC002577
CAGCTCATCCAGGCGTACGAGGACACCCTGCTCAACCCGTACATCGCAGCCGAGCGCGGCTACATCGACGCGGTGGTCATGCCGTCCGACACCCGCCGGCACATCGTGCGGGGCCTGCGTCAGCTGCGCACCAAGCGGGAAAACCTGCCTCCGAAGAAGCACGGCAACATCCCCCTGTAGGCACCTGCCCGACCCGTGGAGAGAGCGGTCATGATCAAGGTCGTACGGGGCAATCCGACCCCGGAGGAGCTGGCCGCCGCACTGGCGGTGGTCAGGGCGCGCGCCGCGGCCGCGGGCGGCCGGCCGACCGGCGCGCCCGCCGCACCCGACGCCTGGGCCGATCCGGCCCGGGTGGCGCAGAGCCGCCTGCCCGCACCTGGCCCGAAGGCGTGGGGTCGCACGTACTGGCCCGCATAGGGGGCATGGGGACACTCAGGGCCGCGCCGCAACCGTTGCGGCGCGGCTCCGGCCCCCGGCCCTCGCCAAGTTGAGTACGCGTACTCAGGCGCCCGGGACCGCCGGCGGCGGAGGATCGGCTTCATGTTGTGGTCCGACCCCGAGAACGAGCCGCCCGAGGAGTTGCACGACATGCAGCAGATGCTGCGGCGCGCGGGTGTCCTACTGGCGGTGGCGATGGTGCTGTCCATGCTCGTGATCGGCCTCTGACACCTGCCGGAGAGCCCGGTATCCCAGGACCCGGGAAGGACCCCGCAGCCTCTCGCTACGCTTGCCGCATGAGTGATCAGCGCCGCCGTCTCGTGCTCGCCTCCCAGTCCCCCGCCCGGCTCGGACTGCTGCGCCAGGCCGGGCTCAGCCCCGAGGTCATCGTCAGCGGGGTCGACGAGGACGCCGTGTCCGCCCCCACCCCGGCCGAGCTGGCGCTCGCGCTCGCGGAGGCGAAGGCGTCCGTCGTCGCGGCACGACCGGACGTGATCATGAGCGGGGCGCTGGTCATCGGCTGCGACTCGGTCCTCGAGCTCGACGGCGAGGCCCTCGGCAAGCCCGCCGACGCGGAGGAGGCCACGGCCCGCTGGAAGTCGATGCGCGGCCGCGCGGGCACGCTCCAGACCGGCCACTGCGTGTACGACACGAAGACCGGCCGCTACGCCTCGGCGACCGCCTCCACGGTGGTCCGCTTCGGCGACCCCAGCGACGAGGAGATCGCCGCATACGTGGCCTCGGGCGAACCGCTGTACGTCGCCGGTGCCTTCACGCTGGACGGCCGCTCGGCACCGTTCATCGACGGCATCGACGGCGACCACGGCAACGTCATCGGGCTCTCCCTGCCGCTGCTGCGCCGCCTGCTGGCCGAACTGGGCCTGGCCATCACGGACCTGTGGGCCGACTAGCCGACCAGCTCAGCCGTGCCAGCCTATGGCCCCTCACGCCGGCTGCGGCGCCCCGTCGCCGTGGCCCGGCCCCGCCTCCTGCGGACCCGGCTCCGGACCCTGACCCGGACCCTGACCCCCGGGAGCCTCCTGTGCCGCCGTCCCCGCCCCGCCCCCGGCCTGATCGTCGTACGCCATGAGTGTGAGCACGATGAGGCCGAGCACCAGCATCATGAAGACGAAGGCGCCCCAGCCGACGAGACCGACGACGAAGGCGCCCAGCACCCCGTGCACGACCGCGGCGCTGATCAGCAGCAGGCGGCCGATGCCGGCGGGAGCTCGGCCGCGCAGGGCGGGTATCAGCGCCGCGAGGCCGCACAGGGCGAGGTAGAGACCGAAGACGCCGCCCGCGATCCAGGCGGACACCGACATCATGTGCGGGTCGAGTCCGGCCAGCGACATCTCCTGGCGGTCGACGACATGGCCGAGGAACCAGTTCAGCAGCGCGACACCGGCCGCCTCCACGAAGAGCACGATCGCGGCCACCCACGCCACCGTTCTGCGCACCACGGCGCCCCACCCCTCTTCCAACCCCTGTTACCGCAAGTACGCCAATGGGTCGCCCACGCTACTAACGGGTAAAGCCCGGGACAAGAGTTCGTCGGGGAGCAAAGATTCATTGGGCCATTCGTAGGGACTCCACAAAGAAACCCGATCCCGCGCGGCACGCTCTCACAGAGACCTTGACCACACAGGAGGGCTAGGGTGCCGTGAAGGAGTCCTGCGTACCGCGGTGCGACGTGGGGTTACGCGGGCGGGGCGCGCCTCGGATCACGCTCTGTGTGGGCAAGCTCACCACTGGGGACGGGTCGAAAGGCCGTGTCGGCAGTCCCTAAACTCGGCTTGTTTCAAGGAGGGAGCCATCGTGCGCAAGGTGCTCATCGCCAACCGTGGCGAAATCGCTGTCCGCGTTGCCCGGGCGTGCCGGGATGCGGGGATCGCGAGCGTGGCCGTCTACGCGGATCC
>NZ_JBSFWK010000102.1:0-2312 GCF_053594815.1 Streptomyces sp. NPDC002577
CGACCCGAAGCCCTACGTGTGGACCAAGACCGCAAACGAGATCCTCGAACGCCTCGCCAGTTATCTGAACAGAATTCCTGACTCAGAAGACTAGGGGGCGGGTCTGCGGCGGGTTCCGGTGAGGCGGCTCGGGTCTCGGTGGTATCCGGTGCGGTGGCTGGGTGTCGGGTGGGGTCCAGTGGGGCTGGCCGGGTCTCGGTGGTGACCGGTGCCGGGGCTTAGCCTCCGGCGGGTTCCGGGGCGGTTGCCCGGGCCGCCGAGGTATCGGGGGCGGTAGCCCGGGGCTTGGTGGCGGTGCGGTGGGCGCGTTCGACGGCCTGGCCCCAGTAGGTGCCGGCGACCATCAGGCTCGCGCCGAGGGCGGTGAGGAGGGTGAAGCGGTCGCCGGCGAGGGCGATGCCCACCACGGCGGCCCAGACCGGTTCTGTGCCCAGCAGCAGGCTGGCCCGGCTGGCCGAGGTGCGCTGCACCGCCCAGGTCTGTGCGAGGAAGGCGAACACGCTGCAGAACAGGGCGAGGTAGAGCAGCTGGAGCCAGGTAGCCGTGTCGGCTCGTACCAGAGCCGGCAGGTCGCCCGCGGCGAGCGGAAGGAACAGCGCGGCGCCGACGACGGTCTGCACCGACGTCAGCTGCAGCGGACGTATCGCCCGGCCCGCGGTGAACCGCCCCACGAGCGCCATGTGCCCGGCCCGCAGCACCGCCGCGCCGAGCATCAGCAGGTCACCGCTCCGGGGTGCGTGGAAGCCGTCGCCGGACATGAGGAGTCCGACCGCGAGCACGCACACCCCGGCGGCCGCGAAGAAGACGGGAGGCAGACCACCGGGGTGGCCCGAGCGGTCGAGGAGAGGAGTGAGCACGATGGTCAGGCTGATGATCAGCCCGGCGTTGGCGGCAGTCGTGTGGGCGACGCCGTACGTCTCCACGAGCAGTACGGCGGCCTGCGTGATCCCCAGGGGCACCCCGGCGCGGATCTCGTCGCGCGTCCATCTGCGGCGCCCTTGACGGCCGGCGGCCGGACCGAGACCGGTGAAGCCGGCCAGACAAGCCAGACAGGCCGGCGCCGAGAGGAGATACCTCGCGAACAGGACCAGCAGGACGGGGAGGGCCGCGGTGGCGGTCTGGGCGGAGAGATAGCTGGAACCCCAGACGAGCGCGACCAGGAGAAGTACCGCATCGGTACGGCGGGCATCGGACATGCGCCTACGGTGCACCGCAGCCATCCGTGAAGCCCAGAACCACTTTCTAAAGCGACCCTTCAGTTTCCCTACACTGAGGAGGTGGACGAACGGCAACTGAGGATCCTGCGGGAGCTGGGAGAGCTCGGCAGCGTCACCGCGGTCGCCGAGGCACTGCTGGTGACGCCGTCGGCGATCTCGCAGCAGCTGCGGCTGCTGCAGCGCTCGATCCCCGTGCCGCTGACCGAGCGGCAGGGGCGGCGGCTGGTGCTCACGGAGGCCGGGCAGGCGCTGGCGGGCGCGGCGATCGAGGTGGAGACCGCGCTGGCGAGGGCCCGGCACACGGTGGACGAGTTCGTCGACCGGCCGGAGGGTGAGGTGTCGGTGGCGGCCTTCCACAGCGCGGGTACGGCGTTCTTCCCGTTGCTGCTGCGTGGTCTCTCCGGTCCGGGCAATCCACGGCTGGCGCTCGCGGACGAGGACGTCGCACAGGACGACTTCCCGCCGCTCACCCGCGAGTACGACATCGTCCTCGCCCACCGCCTCGACCACGCCCCGCCGTGGCCGGGCACGGTGACCGCGACCACGCTGCTGCGCGAGCCGCTCGATGTGGCCATGCCCGCCGGCCATCCGCTGGCCGGCAGACATCGGCTGTCTCCGCGGGACGTGGCCGATCAGCCCTGGATCACCGTGCACGACGGCTTTCCGCTCATGGCCACCATCGAGGCCATCGCCGCGGCGGCGGGCCGCTGGATCCATCGCGCCCACCGCATCAACGAGTTCGCGGTGGCCGCCGAGGCCGTGGCTGCCGGGGGTGGGCTCGCGCTGATGCCGCGTCTGACCGTGCGCCCGCACCCCGCACTGGTCCTCAAACCGCTCAGTGGCGTCCAGGCCCGACGCCACCTCGACGCGCTCCACCGCCCCGAGCGCACCGCGCGCAAGGCGGTCCGCACGGTCCTGGCGGAACTGCACCGAGCGGCTGCGACGATCCGCGGCCGGGACACAGAGGAACCCGCCGAGCCGGAGCCGCGGACCGCCGCGCCCTAGGAGTGTCCTGAAGATCTTGGAATCGCGCCCGGCTTGCATCGGTTCATGACGATTGACATTTACTGGCAATCCGGGGCGAGCCGGGTGGTC
>NZ_JBSFWK010000103.1:0-1912 GCF_053594815.1 Streptomyces sp. NPDC002577
GAAGCACGGCGAGGCGGGAGCGGCGCAGTCGGGCTTCACCGAGTGCCTCAACGCCTTGAGCCAGAAGAAGGTCGCGATGTGGTACGACGCGACCAGCGCGGCCGGGCCGCTGGAGGACCCCAGCTCCAGCAAGATCGCCGGTCACGTCGGCTACGCCTACGCGCCGACCGTCGAGACCAAGAGCAGCGGCTGGCTGTGGAGTTGGGCCTGGGCCATGCCCAAGACCACGAAGAACGCCGACGCCGCCTCGAAGTTCATGCTGTGGGCCTCCAGCAAGAAGTACGAGAAGCTGGTCGGGGAGAAGCTCGGCTGGTCGCGCGTCCCGTCCGGCAAGCGGGCCAGCACGTACGAGATCCCGCAGTACCAGAAGGCCGCCGCGTCGTTCGGTGACATCACCCTGAAGTCCATCGAAGGAGCCGACCCGGCCAACCCGGGCGTCCAGCCCAGGCCGACGGTGGGCATCCAGTACGTGGCCATCCCCGAGTTCCAGGACCTGGGAACCAAGGTCACCCAGGAGATCTCCGCCGCCATCGCCGGCAAGACCAGCGTGGACAAGGCGCTGAACGACGGCCAGAAGCTCGCCGAGGACGTCGCCAAGAACTACCAGAAGTGACCTTCATTGCCCGGCCGGCGCTCCCGCCGGCCGGGCGTCGCTTCCCCGACCCCGGCCGTCACTGGCGGAGGAACCATCCATGACCACGCTCACCGCTCCCCCCAAGACAGCACCACCACCCGCCCGAACACGGAAGTCCTCGGGCACGGCCAAGTGGAAGCGCCGCATCCCGCTGCTGCCGGCGCTGATCTTCACCATCGCCGTCACGCAGCTGCCCTTCGTGGCCACGCTCGTCATCTCCACCTTCCAGTGGAACATCCTCAAGCCGGGCGACCGGCACTTCGTCGGCCTGTCGAACTTCACGTTCGTCTTCACCGACGAGCGGCTGCGCACCGCGGTACTCAACACCGTCGTGCTCACCGCGTCGGTGGTGATCGCCAGCGTGGTCCTCGGGCTCGGTCTGGCGATGCTGCTCGACCGCCGGTTCGCCGGCCGGGGGCTGGCGCGCACCCTGCTCATCGCGCCGTTCCTCGTCATGCCGGTCGCGGCGGCGCTGCTGTGGAAGCACGCGATCTACAACCCCGACTACGGCCTGCTCAACGGTACCCTCAACGCCGTATACCGGCTGTTTGGAGCCTCCAACGGGCCCACGGTCGACTGGGTGTCCTCGTACCCCATGCCCGCCGTCGTGGTGTCGCTGGTCTGGCAGTGGACCCCGTTCATGATGCTGATCCTCCTGGCCGGTCTGCAGGCGCAGCCCGGTGACGTCCTGGAGGCGGCGAAGGTCGACGGGGCATCGGCCCTGGCCACCTTCCGCTACATCACCCTGCCCCACCTGCGCCAGTACATCGAGCTGGGCACTCTGCTCGGCACCATCTACGTGGTGCAGACCTTCGACGCGGTCTACACCATCACCCAGGGCGGCCCCGGCTCACAGACGACCAACCTGCCCTACGAGATCTACCTGACCATGTTCCGCAAATACGAGTACGGCGAGGCGGCCGCCGCCGGTGTCGTCGTCGTACTCGGCTCGATCGTGATCGCGACCTTCGCGCTGCGCACCATCGCGTCGCTGTTCCGCGAGGAGGTATCCCGATGACCGCTCACGCAGCAGCCGCCGCCCCCGGCACGAGGTTCAAAAAGTTCCTGCGCCGCCCCGACGACAACAGCGCTACACCCCGGCTGTCGCCCCTGTGGACCTTCGTCGCCTGGCTCGCCACGCTGGCGTTCTTCGCACCCGTGGCGTGGATGGTACTCACCTCCTTCCACCAGGAGGCGGACGCGGCGACCAACCCTCCAACCCCCTTCGCCCCCCTCACCCTCGACCAGTACAAACTCCTGTTCAGCCGGGACATCACC
>NZ_JBSFWK010000104.1:0-1567 GCF_053594815.1 Streptomyces sp. NPDC002577
GCTCGGCTGGTTGACGGGGCGTCAGCAACCGGTCAAGGACGGCGTTCTCGCGCTGGTTCTCACGGTGCTGGCCTTCGTGCCGACCCTGTCGCACGTCGGGGCGCAGATCGGCGATCTGCCTGAGCACACGTCAAGCCCGTGGAGCATCGGGCTGACTCTGGCGCAGACCCTGCCGCTGGCGGTGCGCACCCGACGGCCCGCGGCCTGCCTCTTGGTCGTCGGCTGTGCGTTCGCGGTGCATCAGGGGCTGGGTTGTCCGGCGACGTTCGGGAGTGTCGGGCTCTATGCGGCCCTGTACTCCGCCGGAGCCCACCAGGTCTCCTTCCGCCGGGCTCTCGCCGCCGCGGCGAGTGCGGGCTACGCCGTGCTGGCGGTCGTCCTGCACCGCCTCGGCTCACCGCAGCGGATCCCGGACTACCTCGCGTTCTACCTGGTCCTGGCCGTGGTCTGGCTGGTGGGCAGCGGCGTCCGCAGGCGGCGGGCGGAGGAAGCCGAGCGGCGGCGGCTGGCCGCCGAGGTGGCCGCGGCCGCCGAGCGCGCACGCATCGCGCGCGAACTGCACGACGTGGTGACCCACCATGTGACGGCCATGGTGGTCCAGTCCGACGCGGCGCAGTTCCTGCTCACGTCCGCGCCGGAGCGCGCCGCTGACAGCCTGACGGCTGTCAGCGACACCGGTCGCCGGGCGCTCACCGAACTGCGGTACCTGCTCGGCGTGCTGGAGGCGACCGGTCAGTCCGCCTCCGCGGACCGGGCACCCACCCGGGGAAAGGTGGGGGACCTGGTCGCGCAGGCCCGCATGTCGGGCCAGCCCGTCGAGTTCACCGAGCGGGGCGAGCGGCGGGCGCAGAGCGTGGACGTGGAACTGGCCGCGTACCGCGTGGTGAAGCTCCGGTAGCTGAAGATCGTGAGCGGCGGGCCTCCCGGGAAGGGCGTGGGCCGCGGGTCCAGGAAGCCTGCGGCGACCAGTGTTCCGCCGGGGCGGGCCGCCTTCAGGAGATCCTGCTGGCCGGGGCCCATGACAAGGTCGAGGACGATGTCCGCGCCGGTCCCGCCGGTGTGGTGACCGACGGCTTCGACGATGTCCGCGTGGTCGGTGGCGACGACCGCGGCGGCGCCGACGGCGAGCAGCTCCCCCTTCCTCGCAGTGTGCCGAGTGACGGCGATGGGCACGGCACCGATCTGATTGGCGATCTGCATCGCCGCCCGGCCGACGCCGCCGGACGCGGCGGTGACGAGGACGTGGTCGCCGGGCCGCATCCTCGCCTTCTCGACGAGCGCGCCGTAGGCGGTGGAGTACGCGACCCAGATCGCCGCCGCCTCCGTGATTCCGAGCCCGGCCGGCCGGGCGACGACCCGGCTCGCGGGGACCGTGGTGTATTCGGCGTAGCTGCCCCGGGCGCTCGCGTCCGGAACGGCCGTCAGGATGACCGGATCGCCGATCTTCAGCCCGGTGGTCCCGGGGCCCAGCGCGTCCACGACGCCGGTTCCTTCGACGCCGAGGCGAGCGTGCGGCAGGGGGACGGGTGCGGGCGAGGTGCCGGAACGCATCATCTGGTCGAGCGGG
>NZ_JBSFWK010000105.1:0-1447 GCF_053594815.1 Streptomyces sp. NPDC002577
CGCGGCAGCGGGTCGCATCTGGACCCGCGCGAGGCCGAGCTGATGCGGGGGATGGAGAGGGCCGGCAGCCCGCAGGAGGCGCGGGCCGCCGAACAGCAGCTCAGGGACTACCTCGCCGGCCGGGAGCAGCAGCGTCAGGTGGTCGAGCAGCAGCGGCTGGAGCAGCTGCGTACTCACGAGCAGGACGTCACCCGGCTGCGCGACCAGCTCACCCAGCAGCGCCGGACCGGGGCGCCGGAGGAGGTCGTACAGCAGACGCAGCGGCAACTGGAGCAGGCGCAGCAGCGCCTGGCCGACACGCGGACCCACGACGAGAACACCGCCGCGCTGCGCCACGAACTCCGGCAGCAGATCGACCGGCCGGAGTCGGGCTCGGACCGTCCCGGCGCCGGATCCGGCACCGGCCGCGGCGGGGGAACGGAGTCCGGTTCGGGCTCCGGGAGCCGGCTGGACCGGCTGGTGCAGGAAGGCATTTCCAGGCGGGCCGAGCAGGATCTCGCGCGGGCGCAGGAGGAGCAGCAGTTTCTGCGCCAGGAGCCCGACGAGCACGACGCGTTCACGCTGGACGAGCTCGACGACCTGCCTAGCGCCCCTACCGCCAAGCCGGACTCCCTGCCGAACGCTCCCACCGACGGGCTGGAGAGTCTGCCCGACGTGCCCACCGGCAGGCCGGAGGTCCCGCCGGGCGCCCACACCGTCGAGCCGGGCACCCACACCATCGAGCCGGACGGCCTTCCGAGCGTGCCGGCCATCCGGCCGGAGCCGCCACCCGGTATGCCCGCCGGCCGGCCCGAGCTGCTGCCGGACGTGCCTCGCAGCGGCACCAGGCCCGATGACACGGTCCCGACCGAGCCGCGCCCCGTCGGGGACGAGCCGCGCGCGCCGCTGTCCGACGAGGCGGCCGACAGGATCGCGGCCGAGATCGAGGGTCTGCCCAGCGCACCGGTGAGTCCCTTGGTACGTCCGGGCGATGCGCCGCCAGCCGGCCAGGGGCACACGGAGACGTCTCGGCAGGCGCGGCCGCAGCGTGTCGAGCCGTCCGCGCCTCGGCCCGGGTCCGACGTCAGCCAGGCCCAGCGTTCCCGCCCGGCGGCCGACACGGAGTTGCCGTCGGCGCCGGCTTCCGGTCCGCGCGTCGACCGGGCCACCATGCCCTCGCGTGTCCCGCAGGTCGCGGACCTCGAGCGGACCCTCGCCGAGATCGAGCACCAGGACACGACCCCGACGCCCACCCACGACACCTCGGCGACGCCGCCCGAGCACCCCACCGCGCCGACGGATCCGACCACCGCCGGCCGGCCTGAGGAGCAGGTCGCCCCGTCTACGACCACTCCGGTGCACGACGACAGGGTCGGTGACCCGTCCTCGGGGGACACCACACAGACGTCGCGCACGGCGGAGACCTCGTCGCCTTCCGTCAATGTGCCGAAGCCCGTGATCCCGCAGG
>NZ_JBSFWK010000106.1:0-1410 GCF_053594815.1 Streptomyces sp. NPDC002577
TCAGTGGGCGGTTCGTGAGTTGATGTCCGTTCCGGACTTGGTTACTGCTTCTTGCTGAAGGTGCCGGGCTCGGCCTCGGTGAGGATTCCTAGTGTGACCAGGCGTTTCATCTTGGCGCGGGTGCGTTCGACGTGTTTCGGCAGGAGCTCGAAGTCGAGGGCCTGGCAGATGTCGCGAGCCCTCAGTGGGCCGGTGGTGTCGTTGAAGACGGCGAGGATGCGCGGGTAGTCCGGGTGCTCGGGCAGTTCCAGACTTGCTGATGGGTCGGCGCTCTGGGCCGGGATTCGGTCGGCGAGGCCGGTGATGGTGGTGCGGGTGATGGCGAGGTGTTCCAGACGTAGTTCGGCCTCGCGGAGCTGGGTCTGAAGGGTGTCGATCTGGGTGCGGAGATCATCGGCCAGGGCCCGGGCGGCGTCTTCCTGAAGGTCGAGTGCCTGGAGGAGGGGGTTCAGGTTCACGCGCCGACCACCCGCGGATCGCGCCAGGTGAGTGTGTTCATGTCGGTGAGCCGGCGGGCCATGACGTGGGTCATGGCCCAGTAGACGCGGGAGGCGGAGGAGGCCGGGCGGTGTTCGTAGTCGCGGACCAGGCGCCGGTGCAGTATCAAGGTCCCGAACGTCTGCTCCACCCGCCACCGTTTCGGCTGCGAAACGAATCCCCGCTCCTCTGGGTTCCGCTGGACGATCTCGACGTCGATGCCGAGGGCGGCCCCGTGCGTGACGACCTGGTTCTTGAAGCCCTGGTCGACCAGGGCCTTGCTGACCGAGCCGCCAGCCGCGACGGCGACCTGGTCGAGCAGAGTGATGCCGGCGGCGTTGTCGTGGACACTCGCGGCCAGCACGGTGACGGCGATGACCAGGCCGAGGACGTCCACGGCCAGGCCACGCTTGCGGCCCGGCACCCGTTTCGCGGCGTCTTTGCCCGTCGTGACCGCGGGGACCCCGGTGGCCGCCCGGACGCTCTGGGTGTCCAGGATCACCAGGGTCGGGTCCTCTAATCGCCGGTTCCTCTCCCGCACCTGGCAGCGCAGGAGTTCATGGATCTGCTGGTCGGTACCGTCGTCCCGCCAGGCGGCGAAGTAGTAGTACGTCGCGCTCTTCGGCGGCAGGTCGTTCGGCAGGAGAGCCCACTGACAGCCGGTCCGGGACTGATAGAGGATCGAGTTCACGATCTCCCGCATCGAGTAACGGCCCTGGTGGCCGCTGACGGAACGGTGCCGGTTCTTCCAGGCCGTGAGCACGGGCTCGATCAACGCCCATTGCTCGTCCGTCAAGTCGCTCTGGTACGGCTTGCGTTCACTCACCTCACCGATCCCAGCAGGCCACCGGCATCGGACCGGCACGTTCCGGCTTCGCCCACACCATCAGGCGACACCAGAACCACACATAGACTCACGAACCGCCCACTCAG
>NZ_JBSFWK010000107.1:0-1399 GCF_053594815.1 Streptomyces sp. NPDC002577
GGTGACGGTGTCCGGTGCGGGTGGTGTCCCGTTGCGATGCTCGGCCCGTTTGAGCGGCCAGTTGGACATCTTCCGTTTGATCACTCGGGGGCAGGCCCGGTGGCGGCGTGGGGGCAGCAGGCGTTCGGCGATCTCAGCCAGGGTGCGGGCCAGCGCCCGGGTGAGTCGGCCGGGGGGAAAATGCCGCCTGGGCCGGGACCTGGCGGCGCACGATCCGCAGGGACCGCGTGAAGGACAGCCGGTCGGGATCAAGACCCTGGCCGATGGCGGCCTGGTGCATCAACTGCCGGATGGCGTGGTGCACCAGGAGGAAACCGTAGATCTCCTGCTCCACGCCCCACGGGTGTTTCGAGCGCAGGACAAGCTTCGGGCCGCGCTGGTGGGTCTTGATCTCGTCCAGCGTGGTCTCGATCTCCCACCGCTGGGCGTAGAGCGCGGCCAGTTCCTTCGCAGGTGCCTGTTCAGGGTCGAGCACGGTGGTCAGCAGGCGGTAGACGGTGGCGTCGCCGGTGCGGGCAAGGGTGTACTCGATCACCCGGACCACCACCGGGTTGCGGCGGCTCCTGCGGTCCGGCTCGGCATGGACCGTGCTGAGGTAGGAGCCATCGGCCAGGACCTGCGCCACGGGCAGGGCCGCGCTCTTACGCATCCGCCACAAAAGGTCCGCGCCCGTTGCCCGGGCGGCCTGCCACAACTCGAAGCTGAAAAAGCCCCGGTCGGCCAGCAGCAGCATCCCCGCCCGCAGGCGGGTGAACAGCTGCCGGGACAGCACCGGCTCACTCACCGACAGCGGCCCCACCGCCGCACCGAACACCGCGTGCGTCCCGCACTCGGCCAGCGCCACGATTCTGGCCTGCGGGAACGCGCCCCTGCCCCGCCCCGAGCCCGGGCGGCCGAAGAAGCTGTCGTTCTCCGCTGTGTCCGCCAGGTCCAAGGTCGTGCCGTCCACCGCCACCAGACACCACCGCCGATACCAGGCACCCGCCGTCTTGGGCACCGCCACCGGACGGCACACCTGCGCGAACAGCATCTTCAACGGCTCACAGCCCAGGCGCCGACGCGCCCGCCCGATCGCGGCAGTCGTCGGCACCCGCCAGGACCGTTCCCGGTTCCCCAGCCCCTCGCCCAGCAGCCGCGCGACCTCTTCATACGGCTGCCCGAAGAACAGACACATCGCCAGCACGAAGTACACGACCACGCGTGCAGGCAGCAGCCGACTGCGCTGCTCACCCCGCCCGGTCTCCGCGATCACCTCATCGACCAACCGCGGCGGAAACGCCCGCGTCAGCACCCCGATCGCGATCCGGTCCGACAAACGCTCACCCGCAGGCGACTTGACCTGCCCCACCCTCGCCACACCACAACCAACGAGGGCAGGACATCTAAGTCACCGGCATTG
>NZ_JBSFWK010000108.1:0-1307 GCF_053594815.1 Streptomyces sp. NPDC002577
GCCGCCACCCGCTGCCCACGCCTACGCGCCGCAAGACCGCCCCACAACGCAGCACAGGCCAAAACCGGCGGCAACGTGTGCGACTCATTGGCCGCGGTGAAGTAGAAGGTCTGGTATGTGTTCTCGCTGCCGAGCAGGAAGAGCACGGTGACGGTGGTGGCGGTGAGCAGCGGCAGGCCGCGCGGCCCGCCGAACCCCATGACCCGCCAGATCTGCCGCGCCAGCGCCCACAGCACGGTCACGGTCACCACGGCGCTGACGGCGGGGAAGAGCTGCAGTCCGAGGACGCCGAGGGCGCTGTAGGCCTCCACGATCAGCGCGTTGAAAAGGCGGCCGTTGTCGTGGTTGTAGAACTTGTCGACGATCGCGCCCGCGCCCTCGTCGCGCGCCACGGGCAGAAAGCACCACTCGTCGGCGCTCGGACGCACCTCGATCCCCAGCACACATGCCACACCAAGCAGGAGCAGAACACATCCGGCCAACACCGCCACCCCACGCCCCAACAGGCGCGCTAAGCCTTCATCGCCGGCCTGTGGGACGGAATCCGGGAGCGTTTGCTGCGGGATCGATCCTCGTACGGATGTCTCGGCCGCCTGGGACACGGTCTGGCTCCTCGGAGTGGTCTCGGCACTGTCCCGAGGCCTAACCGCCCCTCGCCCGGGCGGTCACCCCGACTGCGCCATCCAGGGGAGGCGACGTGTGGACGGCAGGGTGATGGTCGCAACCCGGTAGTAGCGCGCCACGCAGCGGGCCGGCCAGTACCGCTCCCAGCGGGGCCCGGACTGGAACGGTTCGGGCATCCCCCGGATGGGCAGCGGCTCGTACGGCAGGCTGGTGGCCCCAGCGGCCGCCTGCCGCCGCAGCGATGCGTCCTGCCGGTCCCACTGCGCGGCTCGCACCCGCATCTCCTTGCCCAGCCCGTACAACGGCGGGACCAGACCCGCCACGGCGACCGCGCAGACGGCCAGCGCGCAGACGGCCGCCAGCCCGGCCTTTCGCCCGTCGCCGCCCCGGCTCACCCGCGCCCGAACGGCCCGCCCGAGCAGCACCCCGTAGACCACGAACAGCAGGATGAACAGCAGCAGACAGTCGTTCCTGGTCCGCACGGACTGCGGTGTCCAGTCGCCGAAATACGTCGTGACGGGGACGGTCGCGCCATACCCCGACAGCAGGAACACGGCCCCGGACAAGGGCACGAGGAACCTGGGGCGAACGGAGGCGAAGGCCGTGCAGCCCCCGCCGGCCGCGAGCAGCCCGATCAACACCCCGAGCGCGAGCGCCGCCACGTAACTCCAGGTCACCAGGAC
>NZ_JBSFWK010000109.1:0-1289 GCF_053594815.1 Streptomyces sp. NPDC002577
GGCTGCTCCATCTTCATGGCCTCCAGGACGACGACGAGGTCGCCTTCCTTGACCTCCTGGCCCTCCTCGACCGCCACCTTCACGATCGTGCCCTGCATGGGCGAGGCGAGCGTGTCACCGGAGGCGACCGGACCGGACTTCTTCGCCGCGCGGCGCTTGGGCTTGGCGCCCGCCGCGAGGCCGGTGCGGGCCAGGGACATGCCCAGCGAGGCGGGCAGGGAGACCTCGAGACGCTTGCCGCCGACCTCGACGACGACGGTCTCGCGGCCCGACTCCTCCTCGGCCTCCGCGTCGGCGGGGGCAGCGAAGGGCTTGATCTCGTTGACGAACTCGGTCTCGATCCAGCGGGTGTGGACCGTGAACGGGTCGGCCGAGCCGGTCAGTTCGGGGCCGAAGGCCGGGTCGGTGACGACAGCGCGGTGGAAGGGGATGGCGGTGGCCATGCCCTCGACCTGGAACTCGGCCAGCGCGCGGGCGGCGCGCTGCAGGGCCTGCTGCCGGGTGGCGCCGGTGATGATCAGCTTGGCGAGGAGCGAGTCCCACGCCGGGCCGATGACCGAGCCGGACTCCACGCCCGCGTCCAGGCGGACACCGGGGCCGGTGGGCGGCGTGAAGGTGGTGACGGTGCCGGGGGCGGGCAGGAAGCCCCGGCCCGGGTCCTCGCCGTTGATGCGGAACTCGAACGAGTGACCGCGCAGCGGCGGGTCGTCGTAGCCGAGCTTCTCGCCGTCCGCGATACGGAACATCTCGCGGACCAGGTCGATGCCGGTGACCTCCTCGGTGACCGGGTGCTCGACCTGCAGGCGGGTGTTGACCTCGAGGAAGGAGATCGTGCCGTCGTTGCCGACGAGGAACTCCACGGTGCCGGCGCCGACGTAGCCGGCCTCCTTGAGGATGGCCTTGGAGGCGGCGTACAGCTGCCGGTTCTGGTCCTCGGTGAGGAACGGCGCGGGGGCCTCCTCGACGAGTTTTTGGTGGCGGCGCTGCAGGGAGCAGTCACGGGTGGAGACCACGACGACGTTGCCGTGGCTGTCGGCCAGGCACTGGGTCTCGACGTGGCGCGGCTTGTCGAGGTAGCGCTCGACGAAGCACTCGCCGCGGCCGAAGGCGGCGACCGCCTCGCGGACGGCGGAGTCGTACAGCTCGGGGACTTCCTCGAGGGTGCGGGCGACCTTCAGGCCGCGGCCGCCGCCGCCGAAGGCGGCCTTGATCGCGATCGGCAGGCCGTGCTCCTCGGCGAAGGCGACGACCTCGTCCGCCCCGGAGACCGGGTCGGGGGTGCCGGCGAC
>NZ_JBSFWK010000110.1:0-1140 GCF_053594815.1 Streptomyces sp. NPDC002577
CTAGTCTTCTGAGTCAGGAATTCTGTTCAGATGTGTAAGGTTGTGGGGTGGCGCGTACTGGGCGGCCGAAGGCCGAGTTGATCCTGTCGGATGAGGAACGGGCTGCGCTGGAGGGGTGGGTGCGGCGCCGTTCCACGCCGCAGGCGTGGGCCTTGCGGTGTCGGATCATCCTGGCCTGCGCCACCGGTGCGTCGAACAAGGACGTGGCCGCTCAGCTCGGCTCGACGCCGCATGCGGTGGGCCGCTGGCGGGCGCGGTTCGTCGAGCACCGGATCGCCGGTCTGGGCGACATGCCACGCCCTGGCGGACCCCGGACGGTCACCGACGAGCAGGTCGCCGCGGTGGTCACCAAGACGCTGGAAGCCACGCCGAAGAACGCCACGCACTGGTCGACGCGGGCGATGGCCAAGGAGATGGGCCTGTCGCAGTCGACCGTGTCGCGGATCTGGCGGGCGTTCGGCCTGCAACCGCACCGCTCGGAGACGTTCAAACTGTCGACGGATCCGTACTTCGTCGACAAGGTCCACGACGTGGTCGGCCTGTATCTCGACCCGCCCGAGCGGGCGTTGGTGTTCTGCGTGGACGAGAAGTCACAGATCCAGGCGCTGGACCGCTCCCAGCCGGTGCTGCCGATGATGCCGGGTGTCCCGCAGCGGGTCACCCACGACTACGTACGCGCCGGCACCACCACGCTGTTCGCCGCACTCGAGGTGGCGACCGGCAAGGTGATCGGCTCTCTGCACCGCCGACACCGAGCCGAGGAGTTCAAGAAGTTCCTGATCAAACTCGACCAGGAGATCCCGGCGGGCCTGGACGTTCATCTGGTGCTGGACAACTACGCCACCCACAAAACCCCGGCCATCAAGACCTGGCTCCTGGCCCACCCCCGCTTCCATCTGCACTTCACACCCACCGGGTCGTCCTGGCTGAACCTGGTGGAACGGTGGTTCGCGGAGCTGACGAATAAGCAGATACGGCGAGGCGTCCACAAGACCGTGCAGGCCCTGGAGAAGGACATCCGCGCCTGGATCGCAGCATGGAACACCGACCCGAAGCCCTACGTGTGGACCAAGACCGCAAACGAGATCCTCGAACGCCTCGCCAGTTATCTGAACAGAATTCCTGACTCAGAAGACTAGG
>NZ_JBSFWK010000111.1:0-1112 GCF_053594815.1 Streptomyces sp. NPDC002577
TAGAACAGCACCTGCTGGACCAGCGGTACGTCACCGCGCTCCTTGGCCATCAGCGTCAGCGCGGCGGTCATGTTGCCGCCGACGGAGTCGCCGGCCACCGCCAGCCGGGAGGCGTCCAGGCCCTTGGACGCGCCCTGCTGGACGACCCACTGGGCGACCGCGTAGTTCTGCTCGATGGCCACCGGGTAGCGGACCTCGGGGGAGAGGTCGTACTCGGGGAAGACCACGGCGGCGTTCGCGCCCACGGCGAGCTCGCGCACCAGGCGGTCGTGCGTGTGGGCGTTGCCGAACACCCAGCCCGCGCCGTGGATGTAGAGGATCACCGGCAAGGTTCCCTCGGCGCTCGCGGGCTTGACGATGCGAGCCCGGACACTGCCCGTCGGACCGCCCGGGACGGTGATCCACTCCTCGGCGATCTCCGGCTTCTCGATCTCGCCGGACTGCACCTCGTCGACCGCCTTGCGCCCCTCGGCGGGCGGCAGGTCGAAGAGGTAGGGCGGATTGGCGGTCGCCTCGGCGAAAGCGGCTGCGGCCGGCTCCAGGACAGGCTGAACCGGCTCGACGACATCGGACATGTGAGTCTCCTGAGTTCATGTGATGCGCCGGTCTCTCCGGCGATGTGAGGGGCTCCGGGGCAGAAACAGAGATCTGCGGAGTCCGTCGACAGCACGCTAAAACCCCGAACGCCGGGGCAATTGACTGACAGCGCACCGGCGTTGACCCCGCAGCGCATGGGGGGAGACGGGCAGTGCACTGTCGGAATGAATCCAGTGCGCTGCCGGGACACTCAGCGGATCCGCTTCGAAATAGCCTGGCGGCGAAGCAGCTTGCGGAGCGCCGGGGTCCGGTCCTGTGCGCACAGCATCACGGCACATGAAGCAGGCCCACCGGAATTCAGTTCGGTTCAGCGTGAGAGCAGTAGTGACGCGTTCCGGGGGTTCTACGGGTTCTGTCCCGCCCGCTCGCTGCCGCAGTCGCCAGTCGCTGCATATCCGAAATCGACATTGTTCATCCAGCAGGAGGTTGTCGAAAGGTGTCCACGATGCCGGTCGGTGGGCTTGTTCCCCGCGCCACCGATAACGCCGCGGACCTCGTCGTCCGCAACGCGAAGA
>NZ_JBSFWK010000112.1:0-1103 GCF_053594815.1 Streptomyces sp. NPDC002577
TAGGGCGCGTATCGAGTCGTGATCAATCTGCGCGATCCGCCCTCGCGGAGGGGCCTGGGCCGGTAGATCTTCTTGCGTGACGCGAGTGCAACTGAGCGACCGGGATTGGGAGTTCATCGAGCCGTACCTACCGATCGGCGAGTACGGCCCGTACCCCGAGCGGCTGCGGCAGCAGTTCGAGGGGGTGATCTGGCGGTTCAAGACCGGTGGGCAGTGGCGGGAGATGCCGCAGGAGTTCGGCGCCTGGTCAACCGTCCACAACCGCTTCCGGCAGTGGCGTGATGCCGGTGTGTTCGAGGCCCTACTGGAGGGCCTGATCACGGAAGCCGCGAAGCGGGGTGAGGTGGACCTGTCCCTGGTCAGCATCGACTCCACCACCGCGCGCGCTCACCACGACGCAGCCGGGATGCACCTGGGCGAGGGCGTCATCATCGCCCTGGAGAAGGCTGCCGCCCAAGGGGAGAAGGCCAGGTCAAAGGGGGCGGTCTCGAAGAACAAAACGGGCAGGACGCCGAGACCGATCCCGAGCGGGAGGAGCGACGACGCATCCGGCGCTGGCGGAAACTCCGGCTGAAGGCCGCTCTCCTCGGACGCTCCAGAGGCGGGCAGACCAGCAAGGTCCACCTGGCCGCCGACCGCAAGTGTCGCCCGCTGGCGTTCGTGCTGACCGCGGGACAGGCCGCGGACAGCCCGCAGTTCATCCCCGTGCTGAGGAAGATACGGGTCCGCGGGCCCGTCGGCCGCCCCCGCACCCGGCCGGACGCCGTCGCCGGGGACAAGGCCTACTCTTCCCGCGGCAACCGGGCCCACCTGCGTAGGCGCCGCATCAAGGCAGTCATCCCGGAGAAGAAGGACCAGGCCGCCAACCGGAGGAAGAAGGGCTCCGAGGGCGGCCGGCCCGTCAGTCACGACGCCGACCTCTACAAGGAGAGGAACACCGTCGAGCGCCTGATCAACAAGCTCAAGGCCTGGCGAGGCATCGCCACCCGATACGACAAGACCCCGGACAGCTATCTCGCCGGACTCCACCTGCGCGCCTCGATGATCTGGCTCAAAGACCTCACCCGGACCACCCATTGATCACGACTCGATACGCGCCCTAG
>NZ_JBSFWK010000113.1:0-1092 GCF_053594815.1 Streptomyces sp. NPDC002577
GGATCCGCGTAGACGGCCACGCTCGCGATCCCCGCATCCCGGCACGCCCGGGCAACGCGGACAGCGATTTCGCCACGGTTGGCGATGAGCACCTTCGTCAGCATGCCGGCTCCAGTGTGTCGTCGAGGTTGGCGCTGAGTCGGTGGACGGTCTCGACGATGCCGCGCATGTCGGCGCCGGGGGTGAAGACGGCGTGGACGCCCATGGCCTTCAGCGCGAGGACGTCGGCGTCGGGGATGATGCCGCCGACGAGGAGGCGGGTGTCACCCGCCTCGTGCTGGGTGAGCAGGCTGATCACCTTTTCCACGATCGTCAGGTGCGCGCCCGAGAGCACGGACAGGCCCAGGATCGAGGCGTCCTCGGCGATGACGGTGGCGACGATCTGTTCCGGGGTCTGGTGCAGGCCGGTGTAGATCACCTCGTAGCCGGCGTCGCGCAGGGCCCGGGCGATGACCTTGGCGCCTCGGTCGTGGCCGTCGAGCCCGGGTTTGGCGATCACCACGCGGGCGCGGGGCGTCGGTGCGGCACCGGCGGCTGTCCGCTGTTGCAGGGGGTTCATGGTTTCTCCGAATTGCTGGTCACGGGGTCGGGCGATGGCACGTCGGCCGCCGGGCCCGGGGGAATTGCGGTGCACGTAGGAGATGGCCGCGAGGGCTTGGTCCACTGCGTCCGGTTCAGCGGGGCCAGTACGTGCTGCGCCAGGCCTTCGGGCTCGGCTGCGGAAGGGCGTGGCGCGACATGGTGCGCGCCCTGTCCGTCCACTCGTGCACGGTCTCCGGCGGCGCGGGCACGGAGGCGGCCGCCGTGGCGCGGGCTTGGACCACCGCGAGTGCGGCGGCCAGCTCTTCGGGGGTGGGGTTGCCCCGTACGACCTTGAACATCATCGGCTGCTCCTTTCCCTCATCGGGCCGGTCACAGGGGGATGTTGCCGTGCTTCTTCGGAGGCAGGTTTTCCCGCTTGGTGCGCAGCTGACGCAGGCCCCGCACGATGTGCCGACGGGTGTCGGACGGCATGACCACCGCGTCGATGTAGCCGCGCTCGGCTGCGATGTACGGGTTGAGCAGGGTGTCCTCGTACGCCTGGATGAGCTG
>NZ_JBSFWK010000114.1:0-1031 GCF_053594815.1 Streptomyces sp. NPDC002577
GAACGCCTGGGCCTGGACATGCAGGCACTGCGTGACCAGGTGGCTTTCCTCAAGAGCGATCTGCGCGTCCGGCTGCGTGCCGCGGTCGAGCGGGTTGCGCCGGGCAAGGCGGTGATGCTCGACGACGACTTCTTCGGTCTGGGGAACGTGGCGGCGCAGACACCGTCGTGGAAGCGGGAGGCCGCGAAGTACTGGGGCGACGAGTACTTCAGGCACCGCTTCCAGCGCCCGGAGGCGGACCGGCTGCGCGGGGACCTTGCGGCCACTCCGAGCGAATGGGCGCGTCTGGGCGTCGGGCTGAGCGAGCGTGAGGTGGCCTTCCTCGCCGCCAACCAGGGTGCTCTTCGGGTCATGGGCTTCCGTACGGAGAAGGTGCCGCTGGAGCAGGTGGCCTTCGACGAGCAGGGGGCGCCGCTGCTGGGCGAGTTGCGTTCGGCGCCGGGTGTGCTGGGTGTCGAGGTGCACTACAGCGCTCCGGAGGGCACCGAGGGCCGGACGGTGACCGGGATCACCCTGATCGTCGAGGAGCCCACGGCTGTCGAGGAGCCGCGCGCGGGCGATCTTGGTCCGGACGAGCAGGGCCCGGAGCTGCCGATGAGCTCCGTCTCGGGCAAGGCCTGGTTCGCGTTGGACGAGGACTCCGAGCTGTTCCGCGAGATGCACGGCAGGCGGGGCATGCCGATGACCGCGGGCGTGTCGGGCACCGCCGCGCAGATGGGGAACGCCTTCAAGCTGCTGAACGTCCCCGGTCTGGACGCGGAGGGCCTGACGCTGGCCCTGATCGGCTGGATGCTTCCGCTCCAGGACCACTCGCTGTACGAGATCCTGGCGGGTCTGCAGACGGCGGACGTGGTGTCGTCGCTGGCGGCGAACCCGCTGGACGACGCCGTGCGCATGTACCGGTCGGTTCCGGGGGTGTCGTCGGCCGAGCTCCGTCAGTGGGTCGCGGTGGACGGCATGCTGCCGCACGAGGCCGCCTACTGGTCCAAGGTCTTCACTGCGCCCGAGGACGGGGGCTTCACCGGGCTCGA
>NZ_JBSFWK010000115.1:0-1021 GCF_053594815.1 Streptomyces sp. NPDC002577
CCTCGCGAGCCAGAAGTTCATCTGAGCTTCGGTCATCACCCAACTGCCCCTTCATACTTCGCAAGCAGGAGAGAAGAAGTCCCATGGCTGAAGTTCTCGTCTATGTCGACCACGTGGACGGTGCCGTCCGTAAGCCCACGCTGGAGCTTTTGACGCTGGCCCGCCGTATCGGCGAGCCCGTCGCCGTCGCTCTCGGCGCGGGTGCGGAGGCCACCGCGGCCACGCTCGGTGAGCACGGCGCGGTACGCGTCCTGGCCGCCGATGCCCCGGAGTTCGCCGAGTACCTGGTGGTGCCGAAGGTGGACGGGCTGCAGGCCGCCTACGAGGCGGTGTCCCCGGCGGCGGTGCTGGTGCCGTCGTCGGCGGAGGGCAAGGAGATCGCTGCGCGTCTGGCGGTCCGTATCGAGTCGGGCATCATCACCGACGCCGTCGACCTGGAGGCCGGTGACGAGGGTCCGGTGGCCACGCAGTCGGTGTTCGCCGCGTCGTTCACCACCAAGTCCCGGGTGTCCAAGGGCACGCCGGTCATCACGGTCAAGCCGAACTCGGCTCCGGTCGAGGCGGCCCCGGCCGCCGGCGCCGTCGAGGCGCTTGCCGTGTCCTTCTCCGACAAGGCCACCGGCACGAAGATCACTGCCCGTACTCCGCGTGAGTCGACCGGTCGTCCGGAGCTGACCGAGGCCGCGATCGTGGTGTCCGGTGGCCGTGGTGTCAACGGTGCGGAGAACTTCGCGGTCATCGAGGCGCTCGCCGACTCCCTGGGTGCTGCGGTGGGTGCCTCGCGTGCCGCGGTGGACGCGGGCTGGTACCCGCACACCAACCAGGTCGGCCAGACCGGCAAGAGCGTGTCGCCGCAGCTGTACATCGCCTCCGGCATCTCCGGTGCGATCCAGCATCGCGCGGGCATGCAGACCTCGAAGACGATCGTGGCGATCAACAAGGACGCCGAGGCCCCGATCTTCGACCTGGTCGACTACGGCGTGGTCGGCGACCTCTTCGAGGTCGTCCCGCAGCTGACCGA